>NZ_CAXQZX010000132.1:0-7407 GCF_964228395.1 Limnobacter sp. | reverse complement strand
TTTTAATGATACGGCGACCACCGAGATCTACACGCTCGTCTACACTCTTTCCCGACACGACGCTCTTCCGATCTCCGCATATTTCAACAGCACGCAAACTTCCAGCATGTCGCTGAGGGTCTCGGTGTTTGCCGTAATGATGTTTGGCAGGGCGTCTGCTCCAAACCTTGTTCGCAGGTCTTTGTAGCTTTCCAGGAATTTTATTTCCTTTTGAATCTCTGGGTTTGCACTTTTGACTGAGCTTGGCAATTCAAAGCCGGGAGCGCTGTTCAGCACCTTGTTCAGGACCTTTACCTTGGACTGTTCATCCAGGCTGGCATAGTCAAGCCGGGGGTCGACGGCCTGAAGCAGGGCATGGACTGTTTGTTGGTTCACTTCACTGTTTTGTCGAATATGGGTGCTAGCGCCATGAAAGCCAAATGTATTTGCCCACATGGTCAGTTGATCCAGTTTTTGTGCCACTCGCTGTTGCAAGGCGGGGTGAAGGCCTTCCCAGTTCAACTGCGTTTTCAGTTTGCTCACGTGCGCTGCCAGGTCAGCAGGGCTGTTGAATTTTTCTTCGTTGGGCAAGAGCTCACGTTTGCCCAGCACATGGTCCCGGGTGTTCATTATTTTGTTTGCGAGCCCATCAAGTTCTTGCCCGTGGCCAGCGATTTTGAACAAGGTGTAAAGTGAGCCAGGCCTTGCCTCTGCATCGCTTCCCGAGACCTTGTGCAAATATTGCTCAAAAGCGACCTCACTCCACAGGCCCATCACCTCCCTGAGCAATTCGGGGGTAATGGTGGGGTTGCCATCGCGGTCGCCTCCCACCCAGTTGCCCGCCTGAAGTTGAGCCGGGCTTTTAAGTTCGCCGTGTTGGTTTATTTCCTGCATAAGCGCTTTGGTGTTTTTGCGAATTGATTGAAGCACGTTGCTTAAAACCGGGGTGAGCGCCGAGGCCTCGTCCAACACAGTGGGCCGTTCATTGCGAGGCCCCGCCAATTCCCAAAGGTTCTCAGCCAGAGCCATGGCCTCGGCTTCGGTTTGTGGCTGAGCGGCGGCACTGTTTAAAGCGAGCAAAGTGCCTCTGGGTTGATTCAGCTGTGTGGGGTGGCTGGTCAACACTGGGCCGATGATGGGTTTGGTGTGGTCAAGGCGAGGGCCCAAGTGAAGTTGCAGGGTACCCGGGCTGGCCAGTGCTGCAGGGCTTGTAGAGGGCGAGCTGAGCTTGGCATGGTTCAGCATTAAGCGGCAGTTCAGGTATTTGAACACACACGCCATCACATCAGCTTGGTCTTTGTAACGTGCAACGAATTGTTTGGCCAACTCGCCGCCTTGCGCTGCCTGCTCTGGTGGAAGGCTCTCCAAGGCCTCAAGCAATTCGCCAAGCTGTTTTTTTGCGGCATGGGGAGCGTCTTGAAGCGCCAAGGTTTTTAAATGGGTGTTGGGGCAATGTGCATTGGGTGTTGCGCAGGGAGGGGCTTCAATCAGCGCGCTCGCCTGTGTTAAATCGTTGGTAGAAAGATTGACGGCTGAGTACATGGCATGTGCTCCTGTTGTGATGAATGGAGTCGGAGCGCAAAAGCATAATTACAGCGGGTGATCACCACTCGAAGGGGTGACTCAGTAGAGTGGTTACTGGACCCAAGCGTTGGGTGGCTGCTAGGCTTGGTGGATTCTTTTAAGGCTTCGCAGCTTTTTTAGGCCCCTAAATTCTTTTTTTGGCGTTGCTAGGTAACAAAAAAAAGCCCGGGGTTCGCCCGGGCTGTCTGTGGTTTGCGGCAATTTACAAGGTATCTGCAGGCACCCGCACCCAGCCTTCCATCAGCACGCGGGCGCTGCGGCTCATGATGGCTTTTTTAACCACCCATTGTCCGTTTTCCTGCACAGCTTGGGCACCCACCCGCAAGGTGCCACTGGGGTGGCCAAAGCGAACAGCTTCACGCGCTGTTCCACCGGCAGCCAGGTTGACCAACGTGCCTGGCACCGCAGCGGCCGTGCCTATGGCCACTGCCGCTGTGCCCATCATGGCGTGGTGCAGCTTGCCCATGCTCATGGCACGCACCAGCAGGTCAATGTCATCTGCTTCTACCACTTTGCCGCTGGAACTGGTGTAGGTTGTGGGCGGCGCCACAAAGGCCACCTTGGGGGTGTGCTGGCGGTTGGCCGCTTCATCCACATGCTTGATCAAGCCCATCTTCACTGCGCCGTGTGCACGAATGGTTTCAAATTTTTTCAGTGCTTCGGCGTCGCCATTGATGTGGTCTTGCAGCTCGGTGCCGGTGTAACCGATGTCTTGTGCATTCACAAAAATGGTTGGAATGCCAGCGTTGATCAAGGTGGCTTGTAGAGAGCCCACACCCGGCACGTCCAGCTTATCGATCAAGTTGCCTGTGGGGAACATGGAGCCAGACGCGCCATCATCTCCTTCATCAGCCGGGTCCAGAAATTCCAGTTGAACCTCAGCGGCAGGGAAGGTCACACCATCCAGTTCAAAGTCTCCGGTTTCTTGCACCAGGCCATCGGTGATCGGCACGTGGGCGATGATGGTCTTGCCGATGTTGGCCTGCCAAATACGCACTGTGCAAGTGCCGTTTTGGGGCACACGTTCTGCGTCGACAAGGCCACTGGCCACCGCAAACGACCCCACGGCAGAGGACAAATTGCCGCAGTTGCCGCTCCAGTCTACAAAAGGCTTGTCGATGCTCACCTGGCCAAACAGGTAGTCCACATCGTGATCGGGCTTGCTGCTTTTGCTCAGGATCACGGTTTTGCTGGTGGACGATGTTGCCCCTCCCATGCCGTCAATTTGTTTGCCATAGGGATCGGGGCTGCCTATGATGCGTAGCAACAGTTTGTCGCGCGCAGGACCCGGTTGCTGGCAGGCGTCGGGTAAATCCTGCAAACGTAAAAATACACCTTGGCTGGTGCCACCACGCATGTAGGTGGCCGGCACTTTGATTTGCTGGGTGGCATTTTTGGTCATGCTGCAGCCCCTTCCAAAAAGTCTTGTGCAAAACGCTGCAGCACGCCGCCAGCCTCGTAAATAGACACTTCTTCAGCGGTGTCCAGCCGGCAAGTTACCGGGAACTCTACACGCTCGCCATTTTTGCGAGTCATGATGACGGTGAGTGTGCCGCGAGGTGTGCGTTCGCCCACCACCTCAAACACCTCGCTGCCATCAATGCCATAGGTGTGGCGCGTTTCGCCCGCCTTAAATTCCAGGGGCAGGGTACCCATACCGATCAGGTTGGTGCGGTGAATGCGCTCAAAGCCCTCGGCAATAATGGCCTCAACACCTGCCAGGCGCACACCTTTGGCCGCCCAGTCGCGTGAAGAACCTTGGCCGTAATCTGCGCCCGCGATAATAATGAGTGGCTGAGCGCGGTCCATGTAGGTTTCAATGGCTTCCCACATGCGGGTTACTTTGCCTTCGGGTTCAATGCGGGCCAGTGAGCCTTTTTTAACTTTGCCATCTGCATCGCGAACCATTTCATTGAGAAGCGTGGGGTTGGCGAATGTGGCGCGCTGGGCGGTCAGGTGATCGCCCCGGTGCGTGGCGTAGCTGTTGAAGTCTTCTTCGGGCAGCCCCATTTTTGCCAAATACTCCCCCGCCGCGCTGCTGGCCAAGATGGCATTGGACGGGCTCAAGTGGTCGGTGGTGATGTTGTCGCCCAGCACGGCCAGTGGGCGCATGTTCTTTAATGTGCGTGGGCGTGCAGCCAGGGCCCCCTGGCCCTCGGTGTCCCAGTAGGGTGGGCGACGAATGTAGGTGGACTGTGGGCGCCAGTCGTATAGAGGGCTGGGGGCTTTTTCCACCGCGCCCAGGTCGAACATGGGGATGTAGATCTGCCTGAATTGCTCTGGCTTTACGTGTTTGTTCACAATGGCGTCGATTTCCTCGTCGCTGGGCCAAAGGTCTTTCAAGCGAATTTCTTTGCCATTGATCACACCAAACACATCTTGCTCAATATCGAAACGAACTGTGCCCGCAATGGCGTACGCCACCACCAGCGGCGGGCTGGCCAAAAAGGCTTGTTTGGCGTAAGGGTGAATGCGACCGTCGAAGTTGCGGTTGCCGCTCAATACTGCGGTGGCGTACAAATCGCGATCAATAATCTCTTGTTGAATTTTGGGGTCCAGTGCGCCGCTCATGCCGTTGCAGGTCGTCCAGGCAAAGGCCACAATGCCAAAGCCCAGCTTTTCCAGTTCAGCCAGCAGGCCCGCTTCTTTCAGGTACAACTCGGCCACTTTGGAGCCGGGTGCAAATGAGCTTTTTACCCAGGGTTTGCGCACCAGGCCCAACTCATTGGCCTTTTTTGCCAACAAGCCTGCCGCCACCACGTTGCGGGGGTTGCTGGTGTTGGTGCAGCTGGTAATGGCGGCAATGATGACTGCGCCATCGGGCATCAAACCTTGCGCTTCTTCGGCTTTGGCTTTGTCCAGGTTCACGGCAATGCCACGCTTGGCCAACTCGGTGGTGGGCATGTGGGCGTGGGGGTTGGAAGGACCCGCCATGCTGCGGGTGACCTTGCTCAAATCAAACTTCAACACGCGCTCGTACTGCGCTTTGGCCATGCCATCGGCCCACAGACCGGTGTGCTTGGCAAATTGCTCCACCAGCGCCACTTGCTCGGGTTCGCGGCCAGTCAACTTAAGGTAGTCAATGGTTTGTTCGTCGATGTAGAACATCGCGGCGGTGGCACCGTATTCGGGCGTCATATTGGAAATGGTGGCGCGGTCGCCAATGGTCAGGCTGCGTGCGCCTTCTCCATAAAACTCCACATACGCACCCACCACACGTTCTTTGCGCAAAAACGCGGTTAGCTCCAGCACAATGTCGGTGGCAGTAATTCCAGGTTGGCGCTTGCCAATCAACTCCACGCCCACAATGTCGGGTAGGCGCATCATGGACGCACGGCCAAGCATCACGGTTTCCGCTTCCAGGCCACCCACGCCCACGGAGATCACGCCCAGCGCATCCACGTGCGGAGTGTGGCTGTCTGTTCCTACGCAGGTGTCGGGGAAGGCAACGCCATCGCGAACCTGCACCACCGGCGACATTTTTTCCAGGTTGATTTGGTGCATGATGCCGTTGCCCGCCGGAATCACATCCACGTTCTCAAACGCAGTGCGGGTCCAATTGATGAAGTGGAAGCGGTCTTCGTTGCGACGCTCTTCAATTTCGCGGTTTTTGCGGAATGCGTCGGGGTCGAAACCGCCGCATTCAACAGCCAGCGAGTGGTCCACAATCAATTGTGTGGGTACCACGGGGTTGATTTTGGATGGGTCACCGCCTTCCTTGGCAATGGCATCGCGCAAGCCCGCCAAGTCCACCAAGGCGGTTTGGCCCAAAATGTCATGGCACACCACGCGGGCGGGGTACCAGGGGAAATCCAGGTCGCGCTTGCGGTAAATCAGTTGTTTCAGGCTGTCGGTCAGCGCACTGGGTTCGCATCGGCGAACCAACTGCTCTGCAAGAATCTTGCTGGTGTAGGGCAGGCCATCGTAGCTACCCGGTTCAATCGCTTCTACCGCCTCGCGGGTGTCGAAGTAATCCAGTTGGGTGCCAGGCAGTTTTTTTCTGAATTGGGTGTTCATGGTCATCGTATTCCGTCGGTATCAAGAACAAGGGGAATCCGCAGATTCCCCTTTCGCGTCGCGATTACTTGCGCTCTTTCAAAGGCACAAACTTCAGATCTTCTGGGCCGGTGTAGTTGGCACTTGGGCGAATAATCTTTCCGTCAATGCGTTGCTCAATCACGTGCGCGCTCCAGCCCGATGTGCGAGCAATCACGAACAGGGGAGTGAACATGGCTGTGGGCACACCCATCATGTGGTAGCTCACAGCGCTAAACCAATCCAGGTTGGGAAACATCTTTTTGATTTCCCACATGGTGCTTTCCAGACGTTCAGCAATGTTGTACATCTTCATGTTGTTTTGCTCTTTGGACAGGTCTTCTGCCACTTTCTTGATGACCACATTGCGGGGGTCGCTCACGGTGTACACAGGGTGGCCAAAACCAATCACGACCTCTTTGCGCTCAACGCGGGCGCGAATGTCGGCCTCGGCCTCGTCCGGGTTGTCATAGCGTTTTTGGATTTCAAAGGCCACCTCGTTGGCACCGCC
Organism: Limnobacter sp.; assembly: GCF_964228395.1. Taxonomy (GTDB): domain Bacteria; phylum Pseudomonadota; class Gammaproteobacteria; order Burkholderiales; family Burkholderiaceae_B; genus Limnobacter. The sequence continues at coordinate 1,298 of NZ_CAXQZX010000132.1, read as the reverse complement.
GTGCTTGGGGCCACGCAGGGCACCAATGCCACCACAAATGGCAGAGTACATGTCAGAACCCGTACCAGCCACCACACGGCTGGTGAAGGTGGAGGCATTGAACTCATGCTCTGCGTACAAAATCAGCGAGGTGTGCATGGCGCGTACCCAGCTCTCGCGGGGCTTTTCACCATGCAGCAGGTGCAGGAAGTGGCCGCCGATGGAATCATCATCGGTTTCCACTTCAATGCGCTTGCCGTTGTGGCTGTAGTGGTACCAGTACAGCAGCATGCTGCCCAGGCTGGCCATCAGTTTGTCGGCAATGTCGCGCGCGCCGGGGTGGTTGTGGTCGTCTTTCTCGGGGCTCAGGCAACCCAAAACGCTCACGCCCGTGCGCATCACGTCCATGGGGTGCGCAGATGGGGGCAGGGCTTCAAGGGCCTGCTTTACGCCTGCTGGTATGCCCCGCAGGGCTTTTAGCTTGGCTTTGTAGCCAGCCAGCTCGGCCACGGTGGGCAGCTTGCCATGCACCAGCAGGTGGGCAATTTCTTCAAATTCGCAGGTGGTTGCCACGTCCAGAATGTCGTAGCCGCGGTAATGCAGGTCGTTGCCGGTGCGGCCCACGGTGCACAGGGCGGTGTTACCGGCAGCCGTGCCCGACAAGGCCACGGATTTCTTGGGCTTAAAGCCGGGGGTGGTGGTCTGTTCTGTCATCTCGATCTCCAGTGGGTATGTTGTGTTTATTTTTTGCCTTGGGCAAACAGCGCATCCAGCTTTTGTTCAAAGGCGTGGTAGCCAATGCTGTCGTACAACTCCATGCGGGTTTGCATCAGCTCAAGCACATTTTTTTGGGTGCCGTCGCGGCGCACGGCTTCATAAACTGCCTGAGCTGCTTTGTTCATCGCGCGGAAGGCACTGAGCGGGTATAGCACCAAGCCAACGCCCACGCTCTTCAACTCCTCGGTGGTAAACAAGGGCGTGGAGCCGAATTCAGTGATGTTGGCCAACACGGGCACTTTAACCGCTTCAACAAACTGCTTGTACATTTGCAGGTCCGTGATGGCTTCAGGGAAAATCATATCGGCGCCGGCTTCCACACATGCGCATGCCCGGTCGATGGCCGATTGCAAACCCTCCACGGCCAGAGCGTCAGTGCGCGCCATGATCACAAAGTCGTCGCTGCCGCGCGCGTCGGCGGCCGCTTTCACGCGGTCCACCATCTCGTCTTGGGTTACGATGGCCTTGCCTGGGCGGTGGCCACAGCGCTTGGCTCCAACTTGGTCTTCGATGTGCATGGCCGCAGCACCCGCTTTAATCAT
>NZ_CAXQZX010000131.1:0-8932 GCF_964228395.1 Limnobacter sp. | reverse complement strand
CTGCCCTGAATCGGCCTGCGCGGCCTGTGCCACCTCAGCCCCTTCGCTTGCCCAGAAGCCAGCAGGGGCCATTGCCCCTGCAGCGACCTTCAGGACAATCTGCCCGACCGTGCCAAGAATGAACGGTGCCCCCCAAGGGGGCAGAGGCCCGACCCGACCTCAGTTTTGGAGGGCGGGCCTCAGTTCAGGCGAGGCTCAGGGAGGGAAATACAGATTGGCCGTCGCAAAGGGGCATGGGCCTGCTGGCTTCAAGGAGCAAGCGAACAAAACAAGCTGACACAACAGGCGCATGGACCTGCTTGCTTCTGGGAGCAAGCGAACCATCACCGAACCGGACTGGCCCTGTGCATCACCAATTCCACCCAATCCTGATTTTGCAGAAACCACTGCACCGTCTTGCGAATACCCGACTCGAAGGTTTCCTGCGGTCGCCAACCCAGCTCGCGTTCAATTTTTCGCGCGTCGATGGCATAGCGCCGATCGTGGCCGGGTCGATCGGTTACAAACTGGATTTGCTGTGCATAGCTGTGTCCATCAGCTTTGGGCTGCAATTCATCGAGCAAGGTGCACACCAATTTCACAACCTCGATGTTGGCCATCTCGTTCCAACCACCAATGTTGTAGGTTTCGCCGGGTGTCCCTTTGTCGAGCACGGTGCGGATTCCACGGGTGTGGTCTTCAACAAACAACCAGTCACGAACCTGCATACCATCGCCATACACAGGCAGTGGCTTGCCGCGCAGGGCGTTGTTGATGATGAGTGGAATCAGTTTTTCAGGAAAATGATAAGGCCCATAGTTGTTGCTGCAGTTGGTGGTTAGCACAGGCAAGCCGTAGGTGTGGTGCCACGCGCGCACCAGGTGGTCGCTGGCGGCCTTGCTGGCGGAATACGGGCTGTTGGGCTCGTATTTGTTGGTTTCTGCAAAGGGTGCATCGTTGGGTCCCAGGGTGCCATACACCTCATCGGTGCTCACATGCAAAAACCTGAAATTAGTTTTGGCCGTGCCATGCAGCGTGCTCCAGTATTCGCGCACGCACTCCAGCAGGCGGTAGGTGCCCACCACATTGGTTTGTATAAACTCCTCTGGACCCAGAATTGACCGGTCCACATGGCTTTCGGCAGCAAAGTTAAGCACGGCGCGGGGCTGGTGTTCAGCCAGCACCTTGCGAACCACATCTGCATCGCCAATCGAGGCATGCACAAAGGTGTGTTCGGGCCGGTCTTTGGCCGCGCCAAGGGTGCTCAAGTGACCCGCGTAGGTGAGTGCATCCAGACTGACCACTGGCTCGTTGTCAATTTGAAAGTGCTGTCGAACAAAACACGAGCCAATAAAACCCGCAGAACCTGTGACCAAAAGTGTCATAAAAAACGCAATGTCTTGAAAGTAAGTTAAAAGATACTCGCATTAAATTGGGGTACTCTGCCGAAGGCAGACCCCGCACATCATAACCGCGAGGCTGCGGCACAAGTTTAAATTACAAGGAAATTCACCATGCAAACACAGGGACAAGACATTTTTTTAAAAGCTTTGATGGCCTGCGCGGCGACGCTTGCCGCCGGTTGTGTGGCGGTGGCCCCCATACCCGCAACCGAAGGTCAGCAATCTAGCGCCAACGGCTCGGGCGCAACACTGTGCAACATCGAAGGCCAGCAACAGCAAGATTTATCAGATGGCACCACCAAAGCAACGCTGACACAAAGCTGCGAGCAAACCACGCTGTCCATCGAAAACCTTCACAAACAGCACCCCAAACGTTGCAAAGTGAGCATGGCGGGCCAGGGCACCGAGTTGTACATCATGCCCGGCGAAACCCGCACACTCACCCAAACCGGGCCCGTGGCTGCCGGCCAAGTGGCGCTGAGCTGCTTGAACGACTGGAACCGCACACGTTAAAGCGCATGGGGGCACAAAGACACGCTTAGGTTAATTATGGTTAAAAGTTTTCTTTTAACCATTAAATTCATTTAACCTTTAAGCTCTTCCCTACCCGGGGTGCTCTGGGGCTTGCCCATGAAAACCGTGCTTTTGCTTGATGATGCCCGCTCTGTTCGAAGCGTGTTCGGCGAGTTGATTCGTAAAGCCGGCCTGGAAGCGCACACAGCTTCCACTGCGGAAGAAGGGTTTCAGTACATTCAAGAGCACGGCGCCCCCGACCTCATTGTGACCGACATCAACATGCCGGGTATTACAGGCCTGGAGTTTTGCCGAAGGGTGCGCCACATTGAGCAAAGCGTGCCCATTCTGGTGCTTAGCGCGCAATCGGACCGCAGCCTGATTCAAGAAGCCCAACAGGCCGGTGTAAACGGGTGGATGCTCAAACCTGTTGAGCCAGAGTATTTTATGAATCGGGTGATGAGCGCACTGGCCCAGTAGGCCCTCACTGGCTGCTTTTTTCCAGCGTCACGCTGGGCACTTCCACAGACCTTTCTGCGCCCAGCACATTGAGCAACACCAACACGCGGTCGGCACTTTTTTGTTTGGCAATGGTGCCCACCAAGCCTTCAAACGGTCCTTCGGCCACCCGCACTTTGGCCCCAATTTCCAGTTCCTGATTGGCGAGCAAATTCAGTACCCCTTGGTCAGAGGCATGCTGCGCAATCAGGTCCACCAACTCGGTGGGCACAGGCGTGGGCCTTCCACCAAACTTCACCAAGTCCACACAACCTTTGGTTGATCGCAACTTGGAAAAATCGTCCACCCCTTGCTGCAAATGGACAAACAAGTAGCGTGGAAACAAAGGCTCGACAATCTCCACAGCGCCCTGGGATGGGCGTCTTTTTCGCACCAGGGCTCTGGGGAAAAACACGCGATAATGCTGGCGCTGCAAGTTGTCTTCTGCAACCGTTTCCATGCGGGGTTTGGTGTACATCACGAACCACTGGGCCATGGTTTTAAAACTCAAAATTGCCTAGAACGCACCATTGTAGCCCATGCGGCGGCGCCAGCATCCTTGGCTGACAGCACAGGTTGCTCAACACCCGCCGCTTGCAAAGGCCATTGAATGCGCAGGTCGGGGTCGTCCCATTTCAAGCTGCGCTCGTGGGGTGCGCTGTGGTGTGCAGTAACCTGATAGCTGGTGATCGCGGTGCTAGACAAAGCCAAAAACCCGTGCGCAAATCCCGGGGGTATCCAGAGCTGATGGTGGTTTGTATCGTTTAGTTCGCATCCGTACCATTGGCCAAACGTGCTTGAAGTTGGCCGCAGGTCCACCGCCACATCAAACACGCAACCGTGCACCACACGAACCAGTTTGCCCTGCTCGCAAGGCTTTACCTGCCAGTGCAAGCCGCGCAGTACACCTCGATGTGACAGTGATTCATTGGTTTGCACAAAGGCGGGCTTCAGGCCCGTGAGTTGTTCAAACACACGCGCATTAAAACTTTCAAAAAAATGCCCACGCGCATCGGCGTGTACTGTGGGTTGTAGCAGCAGCAAGCCTTCCAAAGGTGTTTTCTGGCAAATCATGACTCAAGCAAGCCCATCAAATAATTGCCGTAACCACTGTTGCGCAGGGGCTGCGCCAATGCTTTCAATTGGGCGGAGGTAATCCAGCCTTTGCGCCAGGCAATTTCTTCAGGGCAACTCACCTTTAAACCCTGGCGGCGCTCAATGGTTTGAATAAAGTTGGCTGCATCCAGCAAGTGGTCGACTGTGCCGGTGTCTAGCCAGGCTTGGCCCCGCCCCATCATTTGCACTTCCAGTTGCCCCTGGGCCAGGTAATGTCGAATGACATCGGTAATTTCGTATTCGCCCCTGGCCGAGGGTTGTAGGCCCTTCGCAATGGTCGGCGCCTGCCCATCAAAAAAATACAGACCGGTGACCGCATGCTTGCTTTTGGGGTGCTCGGGTTTTTCTTCAACACTGACCACGCGGCCATCGGCATCAAAAGCCAACACTCCGTAGGCCTGCGGGTTGGCCACCATGTAACTGAACACCGTGGCGCCTTTTTTTTGCCCATAGGCGTATTGCATTTGCTGCACCAGGTTTTGCCCGTAAAACAGGTTGTCGCCCAGCACCAGAGCAGAGGGGCTGCCCTGCAAAAAATTTTCTGCAACCACCAAGGCTTGAGCCACGCCCGCTGGCTCTGCCTGCACCGCGTAGTCAATGCGCATGCCCCAGCGGCTGCCATCGCCAAGCAACTGCTCAAAACGTGGGGTGTCGGTGGGGGTGGAAATCACCAAGAATTCCCGCACACCAGCCAGCATGAGGGTAGACAGCGGGTAATAAATCATGGGCTTGTCGTACACCGGTAAAAGCTGTTTGCTCACCGATGCGGTTGCCGGGTAAAGCCGGGTGGCTCGCCCACCAGCCAGCACTATTCCTTTGCGATTCATGCGCAAACCACCAAGTTGTTGGTCTTGCCAAGCAATGTATCACTGAAGCGGCTTACGCAAACACCCGAACAAGCGCAGCCAACACCTGCAAATGCTGATTCACCTCCTGCAACTTTTCTTCAGGCTGCTTTAACTTCAGCAATCGCTTGTGCAACTGTTGCACGCCTGCGCTTAATTGCCCCAAGGCCTGCAACCGCGGTGCGGGCAAATCACAGAAGCGTGTTTTTTCCATGCGCGCCATGGCTTGGTGAGCCGCACTTAAAGCAGTTTGATGTTGCACCCGTTGTTCAAGAGTCAACTGTTTGGCATCGACCAGGTAAAGCACGGCAAACACGTCTTCAAGCGCGCTGCGCATGGCATCGTACATCGGCTGATTCATGGGGAATGTTGCTGTTGTGCAAACCCCTAGGCTACCCGCCCCAAGCCCGTTTGAAAAACACTGCCTTGGGTGACAACACAAAAATTTAAGCCAAAAAACATTTGCTTTATTAAATATTTACATCGTATTCTTAGTGCAACACTTAAAACAATATTGCCATGGGTTTGACAGAGCCGCACACCAGCCTTGTTCGCAAAGAACAAGTCCAACTTCTTTTTCAGCACCTGCCGTTCATTCTGATGGGCAATGTGGCTTCGGCCAGTGGCTTGGTCGCCATTTTGTGGAGCCGACAAAACACCACCGCCTTGATCGCATGGTTGGTTTGCATCTACGCCACCTGCGTGGCCCGGCTGGTGCTTCGCCACCAATTTTTTTCTTTGCAAGGGCAGTTTTGCCCAAACCGCTGGATGAATTTTGCCATCGGCGGCACGCTGGTCTCGGGTGTGCTGTGGGGCACTGCAGGCGTTGTATTTTTTAACAACGACCCCATCACTGTGATGGCTTTGGCCACATTCCTGGCGGCCATGGTGGCGGGCGCTGTGTCGTCTCATTCGTGTTATTCACCAGCCTACCTGGCCTACGCTTTGCCCACTGCCCTGCCCTACATTGTGGTCTGCCTTTTTCAGGGCGAAACCTTTTACACGGCCCTGGCCATTTGCGCATCGGTGTTTGTGTTGGCCAATATTTCTTATGGGCGCAATCTGGAAAAAACAGTGGTGGATTCTATTCGGCTGCGGTTTCAAAACAGCGATCTTGTGGATGCACTGACCCGTCAAAAAGAACTCGCCGAGCAAGCCAATGTGGCAAAAACCCAGTTTTTGGCAGCCGCCAGCCACGATCTGCGCCAACCCCTTCAGGCCATCGAATTGTTGACCGATGCACTTGGCCGCGACCTCGCCAATCACCCCAGCCGCAAGTTACTCGACCTGATTCAAGACGCGGGCAAGGGGCTTCGCGACTTGCTCAACGGTCTGCTGGACAGCTCGCGCATTCATGCCTCGGCCATCAACACCAAGCCACAGCACATTGAATTACACACCTTGTTAAGCCGTGTCCAACACGACTTTGCGCCCGCCGCCGCCCAAAAAGGCCTGGATCTTCGCCTGCGCAGCACGCGCTTGTGGGTGTACACCGACCCCCAGCTGCTGGAGCGCATCATCAGAAATTTTGTAGACAATGCCATCAAATACACCCCCCATGGGCGCGTGTTGATTGGTTGCCGCCGCCATGGCGATACGCTGCGCGTGGAGGTTCACGACACTGGCATTGGCATACCCAGCATGGCGCAAGAACTGGTGTTCAACGAGTTCCATCAACTGAGCAACCCTGAGCACGACAAGAGCAAGGGCCTGGGCCTTGGGCTATTTATTGTTAAAAACCTGGCGCGCGTCATGGGCCTGCAAGTGGGCCTGCACTCCGTGCCGGGTCAAGGCTCCTCTTTTTTTATTGGCCTGCCCATTTGCGCACCGGCTGATACGCCAAGCGCAGCATCTGCACAAAAGGCAGACAACCCTGCTGAACCCATACGCGGCAAAACCGTGCTGTTGATTGACGACGATGCCGTGATTCGAACCAGCGTGGTGGAAATGCTTAAACGTTGGCATTGCAGCACAGTGATTGCAGCAAGCGCTGAAGAGGCTTTGCAAGTGCTATTGGCCCAAGGCGTGGTGCCCGACGCCATTGTGGCCGACTACCGACTGGGCAACAACGCCAATGGCGTGCAGGCCATTGAAGCCCTGCAAAAGCAACTGGGGCATATTCCGGCCGTGATACTCACTGGCGACACCAGCACTGACCGAATTGTGGAGGCGCAAGAGTCTGGCCACCTCATCATGCACAAGCCATTGAGTGCAGCCCAACTGCGCGACAGTTTAAGCGCTTTGATGGCATAAAAAACCAGGCCACCCATCGCCCCCCAAGGGGTATCACCCGAATTTGCAAAATTGGCGGCCAGCGTGGCTTTTCAGTAGCGTGCGTGCATTGTCATTTTTGCGTGCACTTGCATGGATTTCAGCGTCATTCCCGTGTTTGGCCAAGGCGTAAAACCCGCCCTGGGCATACGCTACAGCGCCCACTACTGGGTGTTTTTCGACAAGCGCACCGAGTTGCCGCCCTGGCTTGTGCTGCACCGCGAGTCCATCAACGACACCGAACTGGCCATGTTGCTGGATTTTGGCATGCCCCGCAGCCGCACCGCCGACCATGTGGATTGCAAAGTGCTCAAGCATTTTGGCCTGGTCGAAGGTGACCTTTACGAGCCCAGTTGGACGGTTACGCTCAACGAGCGGCGGCGCAACGCCGTGTTCACAGGCGCACTGCAGGTTGTTAAATTGCCCCTGGCCCGAGGGCTAGAGAGCGATCTTCGCAACCCCAACAGCATTTACTGGGCAAGCCAACACGCCTTGCTACACACCGCACCGGGCACTGCCGAGCACGAGCGTAATAGCGCACTGGTCGAGATGGCCAATGTGCTGCTTTCGCGCTGGCGCGAACACGACCTGGAGAACCTCGAATTCAAATCCAAAAGCAGGCTTCAAGAACTGTGGGCCGAGGCCGTGGCTGTGGGCCAGGGAGCAGGCGCTGGCCTGATGAATGCGCTGGAGGGCTTGTGGCAACTGCTGAAATTGACCATCGAGGTTAGCGCCAACGCGTTCAAGGCAAGCTGTGATGCCTTTGTGAAGGTGGTCAACTCCAATTTTGAGCAAATGAAGCACATGCTGATGCAGGCTGGCATTGGCCTATACAACAGCGCAGCCGAACTGTGCGCCAGCATTGCCGAGGGCATGCGCATGCTTCAACGCATTGGCAGCGACCCTTTGCTGCGGGTGGGCTTGATGGAATTTCTTGATGGCTACACCGAGAGCGTGCCGCACCTGCGGCGCATACGCAATATAAGTGGGGTGGTGGCCGTGGTGGGCATTGAGGTGGCCTTGGCCCTGGCCACCATGGGTGGCAGCGTGGCCGCGGGGGCGGCCCGTGTGGGCAGCCAGGCTGCGCGCATTGGCCCATTTACCCGCAAAGCCCTGGCACACCTGGCCAATGTGGCGCGCAACATGGACAAAGCGCAAGCCTCCAAGCTGCGGGCATTGCCCAGTGCGTCGGCCAGGGCACAAGGCGGCCGCGCCCGCACGGGCCCTGCCCCAGCCGCGCCCACAAAGCAGGGGCAAAGCAGCGCCGCCCGTCCCACCAACAGCCGCGCCCAAAGCAATCACAAATCCAGCACCGGTGCCAGCGCACAAAAGGTGAACAACAGCACCACCGCAGGCGAGCCCATCAGCATGTTCAATGGCGAAGAGCTGCTGCAACTGCACGACTGCGCCCTGCCTGGCACGGTAGACCTAGCCATGCAGCGCACCTACCGCAGCAGCCTGGCCGAGCAAGGTTTTAACACCGGCCTGGGTGCGGGGTGGGCCCACCCCGTGGCACAAAGCATTGTGGCCGTGGGTGAGCAATTGCACTACCTCGATGGCGAGGGCCGCACAGTTTACTTTGAGCCCCTGCACATTGGGCAAGCTTGCACCAACCACAGCGAGCAACTCACCCTGTGCCGCACAGGTGAGCACAGTTACACGTTGACCCACAGCAGTGGCTTGGGTATGGCCATAGAATTTGAAGGCCAAGCCCTGGCACTGCACCGCATGGTGGATGCCTTTGGCAACGCTTTGGTTTTTAAACGCAATGCGCAAGGCCAGCTTGAAGAGGTGCAAAGCAACCAAGCTACCTGGCTGTTGCATTACAACGCGCAAGGCTTGCTTTCCAGCATTGTGCAAGTGCCCAGGCAGGGCAATGCCAACAACCCGCTTTTAAACCACATCACCTTGGTGCAATACCAGTACAACCCAGCGGGTCAACTGGTGTGCGTGACCGATGCAACAGGCCACAGCGAGCATTACCAATACAACAGTGCCAACCTGCTTACCCAACGCACATTAAAAAGTGGTTACCCCATTTGCTTTGAATGGGCCACGCAGCCCGGGCATGCAGGCAACACCCCTTGCCTGGCCCAGTGGGGCGCACCTGTTGCAGGCCAGCCCACCTACCACTACACCTTTGAATGGGCTGTGGGCGGCAACCCCCTGTGCAACGCCGCCACTGACAGCCGGGGCGCGCGCTGGCAATACCAGTTCAATGCCCAAGGCCAATGCACACAGGCAAGCAACCCGCTGGGGGCCATTACCCGCACCCAATACGATGCACATGGGCATGTGGTGCGCATC
>NZ_CAXQZX010000130.1:0-2669 GCF_964228395.1 Limnobacter sp. | reverse complement strand
CCCTTGGCCAGCGCTCTCTCACTGGAGCGCTGAATCACAGGGCCATCTGCCATGGGGTCAGAAAACGGGACACCGAGTTCGATCACATCCGCACCAGCCTGCGCCAGGGCGTGCATCACTGCGACGGTTTGTTCAGGGTCGGGGTCGCCTCCAGTAACAAAGGGCACCAAGCCCTTGCGCCCCTGGGCTTTCAGTTCTTCAAAAACAGCTTTGATGCGAGACATGGTGGTGAATTATTTCTTGTTGCAGGCCGCAGCGGCGCCTGTTTTGCAATCGGGGTGGCAATAAAACTCCGCTCCGCTCATGCGGGCCACGGTGTGCATGTCTTTGTCCCCCCTTCCTGACAAATTCACCAAAATGATTTTGTCTTTGGGCAGGGTTTTGGCCAACTTGGCCGCATGAGCCAAAGCATGGCTGCTTTCCAATGCAGGGATAATGCCCTCAATTCGACAGCAGTTGTGAAAGGCCTCCAGGGCTTCGGTGTCGGTGATGCCCACATACTGGGCACGGCCACTGTCTTTGAGCCAGGCGTGCTCAGGGCCGACCCCTGGGTAATCCAAACCGGCAGACACCGAGTGGGTTTCCACAATTTGGCCATCGTCGCTTTGCAAGAGGTAAGTGCGGTTGCCGTGCAACACGCCGGGTGTGCCCGCCGACAGGGAAGCAGCGTGTTTGCCAGTCTCAATGCCTTCGCCGGCGGCCTCAACACCCACCAGTTGCACCCCGTCCACGCCTATGTAGGGGTGAAAAATCCCCATGGCGTTGGAGCCACCGCCCACACAGGCCAACACATAATCGGGTTGGCGGCCCACTTGCTCGGGCATCTGTTGCAAACACTCCCGGCCAATCACGCTCTGAAAGTCGCGCACCAGCATGGGGTAAGGGTGTGGCCCGGCCACTGTACCGATAATGTAAAAAGTGTCTTCTACATTGGTGACCCAATCCCGCATGGCTTCGTTCAGCGCATCTTTCAAGGTTTTGGAGCCCGAGGTGACCGGCACCACCTCGGCGCCCAGCAATTTCATGCGAAACACGTTCTGCGCTTGCCGCGCCACGTCTTCCTGGCCCATATACACCACGCACTTCATGCCATAACGAGCGGCCACGGTGGCTGTGGCCACGCCGTGCTGGCCAGCACCAGTTTCTGCGATGACGCGCGGCTTGCCCATGCGACGGGCCAAGAGGGCCTGCCCGATGCAGTTGTTCACCTTGTGGGCGCCCGTGTGGTTCAGATCCTCGCGCTTAAAGTAAATTTGAGCACCGCCAAGCAATTCAGACCAACGCTTGGCGTGGTAGATCGGGCTGGGACGACCCACAAAATACTTCAGTTCGTTTTCAAACTCGGCCACAAACTCCGGATCGTTCTGGTAATGGGCATACGCGGCCTTTAGTTCTTCAAGCGCATGCACCAGCGTTTCAGACACAAAGGTGCCTCCGTAGGGGCCAAAGTGTCCAGTTGCATCGGGAAATTCGTAGGGTTTGTTCATGTTGCTGCTCTCGTTGCATCGGCCCGGTGGACCGCCTTGCAAAACTCAAAAATTCTGTTCAGGTCTTTAACGCCCCGGGTGGATTCCACCCCGCTGGACACATCAACCCCATAGGGCCGAATGGCGGCAATCGCCTGTGCGACGTTGGCGTGGTCCAACCCCCCGGATAATACCAAAGCCTGCTTCAAAGCGCCCTGCCCGGGCAGCAAAGACCAGTCAAAAGTATGGCCACTGCCACCATAAGATTCACTCCATGAATCCACCAGCAAGGCTTGCGCGCTGGCGTAACGGGCGCTTTCTTGAGCCAGGTCAACCCCCCCCCGCATGCGAATGGCCTTGATATACGGGCGGGCGAACGACTCGCAATAATCAGGGGTTTCGTCACCATGGAATTGCAACAGCACGTTGGGCATGCCTTGCACCACCTGATGGACCAACTGGGGCTGTGCGTTCACAAACAAAGCCACGGGTGTTTGCCAAGCCCCCAGGCCGCGGGCCAGCGCTGCCGCGGCAGCAGGCTCAATATTGCGCACTGAAGGTGGGTAAAACACAAAGCCCACAGCATCAGCACCCGCTTGGGTGCAGGCCTTGACGGCTTCTTCATTGATCAAGCCACAAATTTTGATGCGGGTTCTTAGGTGATCCATGGAAGCGGCTCAAACAAACGGTGAATTTCAAAGTGCTCAGGGTATTCAATGTGCCACAAGGACAATCCTTGCGCAGCATAAGTTTTGGCGGCCATGCTGCGGTTTTTGCTGACCAAAACAGTGGTCATCCACTCCACGGTTTCCCGCCCCTGCCCAACTTCCATGAGGCATCCCACAATATTTCGAACCATGTGGTGCAAAAAAGCATTCCCGTGAACCTCCAAGTAAGCATGGTCGCCCTGCTCTACCAAGGAAATGCTGTGAATGGTGCGCACTGGGCTGCTGGCCTGGCACTGCGATGCTCTGAATGCAGAAAAATCATGGGTGCCCACCAAACATTGCGCCGCTTCGCGCATGGCATCCAGCTTGAGCGGGTAATGCACCCAGGTCATGTGCGGTTTGAATGGATCGCGCACCTGACTGCTGTAGAAAAAATAACGGTAGGTGCGCGAGATCGCGCTAAAACGGGCATGAAAACTGTCGTCAACATGCGCAGCCCCAGTCACACAAATGGTCGGAGGCAAAAACCGGTTCA
>NZ_CAXQZX010000129.1:0-101495 GCF_964228395.1 Limnobacter sp. | reverse complement strand
ACAGCCGTGGCCACGCTGACCGCGGCAGTAGGTTCGATGTACACCAGCATCGACGGCGCGGCCACATCCTTTGGGGTGGACTTCAACCCGGCCGCCGATGCATTGCGTGTCATCAGCAACACCGGGCAAAACCTGCGCATTGTGATGAACGCCGGCGGGGGCAATGTGCTGGGCTCGACCTTTTTGGACGGCAACCTGGCTCGAACTGACGCATCTGCAACGCCATTTGCCGACACAGCGACCGCCTACACCAATTCCTTTGATGGCACCACCAGCACCCGAATGTTCAACCTGGACATCACCAATGGAAATTTGATTCAACAAACCAACCCCAATGGTGGTGCAACCGCGGTGGCAGCTCCTTTGTTTGGATCGGCCACAGCCATCACTGGCACCACTGGGTTTGACATTGACGCCAGCAACAACCGGGGGTTTGCCCTGCTCACCGTGGGCAGCTCCACCATCTTTTACTCCATCGCCATCCCCGACTCCACGGCCACCTTGCCTGTTGCTGGGCCTGCGGCCACTGCAGTGGGCGCCATCAATATTCAAGGCGTGGTGGGCATGACCTTGGCCCTAGAAACCGCCCCACAAGCCGTGGCATTGGATGGCGACACAGCGGGCAGCCAGCGGCTGCTCCGATTTGGCATACGCACACCCAACACGGCCACAGCGTCCACCATCACGGGCTTGCCCAGTGGCGAGCGCTTGTTGTCGATTGACTTCCGGCCCAGCAATGGTCGCTTGTACGGTCTAAGCAACGCGGGGAAAATTTTTACCATCAACCCTGACACTGGCGCAGCCACTTTGGGCTCCACGCTGAGTGTGGCCACCGAAATTGTCAACGGCGTGGCCGCGGGTAAAAACTACGCCATCGACTTCAACCCAGTGGCCGATGCGTTGCGAATTGTCAGTTCGGGCGATGGTGACAATGTGTCCAAGAACTACCGTGTGCCTGGTGCCAACCTAGAGAGCACAGGCGCCACAACCACAGACACAGATTTGACCCTGAGCGGATCAGGCACGGGTTTTGGCATTGCACAAATTGCATACACCAACAGTTTTGCCAACCCGCAGCCCACATCCACCCGCATGTTCAATATCGATGCAGACAACAACCGTTTGTTGCAGCAAAACCCACCCAACAACGGCACACAAACCGTGATTGGTTCAACAGGCCAAACCTTCAACGATTATGGTGGTTTTGACGTGTCTGGCGGTGACAACGGCATGCGCTTAATTGCCGGGCGGAGCGGCACCACAGGCGCCTTCAGTTTGTTCAACATCGATTTGAGCACTGGCGCGGTGAGTGCAGCCGCTGTTGCAAGCGGCACCAACGAGATTGGCAGCGGCAGTGTGGTCAGCACGGATGTCCGTGCCCTTTCAGTTCGATTCTAAAATTTGTAGTCTTAAAAAGCCCAGTCTTTTAGCTGGGCTTTTTTTATTTTGCCAAAGCCACCGCACTGCCAATAAACATCACAGGCCCCGAAGGACGGTTTCCATAAGGCGAGCCTTGCTCAGGTTCAAGCGTGACCTCAAACAACTGCTGGTCCACCAACTTGTGCAACACGTCGGCTGGCAATTCCAGGGGCTCGCCCAACTTGACAAAACCCAGGGATGTGGGGGTGGCATCGCCCGGCGCCTTGGTCCAAAACTGCAAGGATTTGCCCATGGCGCTTGGGTCGCCCTCAATGGGCAAACCGCCAATTTGGTACACACGCAGCATCCCTTTGGGGCGGGCTTCCACCAGCCACTCGCTGGATTTATCGGGGCTTTTCATCACTGCCACGTAGCGTGGACCCGCCTGCTCGGTGGCGGCTTGCTGCCCCACCTGCATGGCCAACACCAACACCGCTGCACTGGCGGCCACGGCCCAACCTTTCCACAACCATGCCCAGGTACCTTGGCTGCTTGAATGGTTAGGCGGCGGGCTTTGGCGATCCAGAGACTGGCTTACCCGCTGCCACACCGTGGGGCTAACTGGCTGTTGCTCCAACTTGCGGGACATGGCAGCAAAATGCTCGGTCCACTGACGCACCTCGGCCGCCAGCTCGGGGTCTTGGGCCATGCGACGTTCAAATTCTTGGCGCTCGGCGTCTGACATCACGCCGAGCACATATTCGCCAGCCTCGACCACCTTGGCGTCTGCTTGCGACTCGGTCATGACAAACACTCCTTCAATTTCAGCAACCCTCGGCGTATCCACGACTTCACACTGCCCAAGGGTGATTCCAGTTTGCTCGCAATTTGCTCGTGCGTATAGCCATCCACAAACGCCAGCACAATGGCATTTCGTTTGGTGTCATCCAGTTTGGCCAAACATGCACTTAATTTTTGGGCGTCTTGCGCCAATTCAAGATTGTCCCGCCCGGGCAGGTCGGGCACTTCATGTTCCTCAGAAGACACCTCCAGCGATTTTTTTCGCACCGCATTCAACGCCTGGTTGCGCACCACGGTGTACACCCACCCGCGGGCAGAACCCAAGGCCGGGGAGTATAACCTGGACCGGTTCCACACCTTGAGCATGGCGTCGTGAAGTACTTCTTCAGCCAATTCACGGCGCTTCACAATGCGGTAGGCCACTGAAAACAGCCATCGGCTGTCTCGCGCATAAATGGCCTGCAATGCAAACTTTTCGCCCCGGGCACAAGCCAACAGGGCGGCCTCGTAATCAAAGTCACTGGGGTCCGGTTGAAGTGGTTCGTTCACGTATTTACTACGCCAAAGGCGGCCTGCTGGATGCAAAACCTCACCCGCCGTTGGATGAGGGCCAAAACATTATTTCGCCAATGGATTGGGGGCCACAGCCAGGCCAGTGATGTGCACCGACCCCATCAACAACTGATCGCCCCATGGCGTTACCTGAGTAATGTAGTAATAGTAACCGCCCGCCTTGGGCGCCTGCAAATTGGCCGCCACATTTCCTTCCGCATTAAAAGCCAAAGCCATGGCGTGGGGCTTTACGGGGAATTCAATATGCTGCAGAAGCGTGGCCAAACCATTGCGCACTGCGGGGTACGTTGCAAGTTTGTCCACCAACGGATCGCGCAGCGAGGGCATGGCAACCCAATAATGCCCATCGGCCCCCCGTCGAATGTTGTCTGGAAAACCAGGTAAATTTTGGACAAACGATTCGGCCTGCCCAGCGCGTTCGCCTTTTAACCAATAACGGGTAATGCGGTATGCCGCAGTTTCGTTGACTAGCACATAGCGCCCATCGTGAGACAACACCACGCCATTGGCAAATTGCAAACCGTGCAACAAGGTGGTGGTTTGGCCAGTCTCAAAATCGTATTGCAACAAGCGACCGTTGCCTGCATGTTCCAAAATGTCCAGCGTGTAGTGGCTTAAACCAAACTTGCTGGATGCATCAGAAAAGTAGGCGTAGCGCCCATCGGCGCTCACATCCACATCGTCTACAAATGCAAAGGGCAATCCTTCAGATGCTGTACTAAGAACAGCCACTTCACCCTGCAAGCTTAATTTAAGCAAACCGCGCACGCCATCGGCCACCACCAGGTAGCCATCGGGATGAAACACCAGACCCAATGGTCGCCCACCGGTGTTGCCCACCCGCTTCATGGGTAACTGCTGCGCTGCTTGCGGCACGGCCAGGGCCTCACGTTCAACGCGAACCACGTCGCCATTGCTTAAGCCCGTGTAGGCGGCTCCATCGGGACCAATAGCAAACGATTCGGCATGCAACACATTGGCCCTGCCATGCACGGTGGCATCGCCAAGCAAGGCGTTGCGCGCGTATGGCCCATCGTCCATCCCAGGGGCCGCGGGCGCTTGCCAAGCCACCGCCTGGATGGGCGAGGGCAGCAAAAACAGCAGCAACACCAAGGCAATCACGAGCAAAAGCAAGGCCGCAAACACGTTGACCAAAACACGCATGCTGTTGAGCCTCCAGTTTTTGATTTAGCATGCATCATATCGGAGGACAACACCCCGAACACAAACAACAAGGAGACACGGTGTGAATTTTGAGCCCAGCGCAAAAGCCAAAGACTTTGTGAAACGCGTGCGCGATTTTATGCGCACTGAAATCGCCCCCTTGGAAGCGGCCTACTGGGACAAAATTGAAGCCCAATGCAATGGCCGTGAATGGGTCAACTGGCGCATTCCACCTGAAATGGAAGCCCTCAAATCCAAAGCCCGCGAGGCCGGACTGTGGAATATGTTTTTGCCCGACGAAAAACTGGGCGCAGGCTTGAGCACCATGGAATACGCATTGGTGGCCGAAGAAACGGGCCGCAGCCTGATGGCCCCTGAGGTGTTTAACTGCAACGCACCAGACACCGGCAACATGGAAGTGCTGTGGAAATACGGCAGCGACGCACAAAAAAAAGAATGGCTAGAGCCTCTGCTCGCCGGTGAAATACGATCGGTCTTTTGCATGACCGAACCCGATGTGGCCAGCAGCGATGCCACCAACATGCAGGCCACTGCCACACTGGACGGTGAGGAAGTGGTGATCAACGGCACCAAGTGGTGGAGCAGTGGCATTGGCGACCCGCGCGCCAAAATCGCCATTGTGATGGCGCGCACCAACAACCCGGACCTGGATCGCCACCACCAACACACCATGGTGCTGGTGCCGCTCAATACCCCAGGGGTGACCATCAAACGCATGCTGCCCGTGTTTGGCACCTATGACGAGCCGCACGGCCATGGCGAGGTGGAATTCAACAACGTGCGGGTACCTGCGAGCAATGTGATTGCCGGGCTGGGCAAGGGCTTTGAAATTGCACAGGGCCGACTGGGACCAGGGCGCATTCACCACTGCATGCGCTGCATTGGCGCTGCAGAAGAATCGCTGGACCTCATGATCAAACGCGGAATGGGCCGCGTGGCCTTTGGCAAGCCGATCATCAACCTGGGCGGCAACCGCGAACGGGTGGCAGAAGCCCGTGTGGCCATCGACCAAGCCCGCCTGCTCACCCTATACGCCGCCTGGAAATTGGACCAATTGGGCGCACTGGGTGCCATGACCGAAATTGCGGCCATCAAAGTGGTGGCCCCTAATGTGCTGGAGCAAGTGGTGGACATGGCCATACAAATGCACGGGGGCGCTGGTGTTAGCCGCGACACGCCCCTGTCTGGCTTTTACATTCAAGCGCGCAGTTTGCGCCTGGCCGATGGACCGGATGAAGTGCACAAAGGTTTGATTGCCCGCATTGAATTGATGAAGCGGGGTTTTAAATGAGCGCAAGCCAAAGCGTGATTGATCAAGGTGGAGCGGTTCGACCCGGCGAAGAATTGAATGTTGGAGCCGTCACCGGATGGCTTCGCACGCAAGGTGTCGAGGTGGACGATACGGTGGAGGTGACTCAATTTTCAGGCGGTGCTTCCAACTGGACCTATCGCCTGAAATACCCGCAAGCTGACCTCATTTTGCGCCGCCCACCCAAGGGCACCAAGGCCAAAGGGGCGCACGACATGGGGCGCGAACACCGCATCCAATCCATGCTAAAACCGATTTACCCCGGTGTACCGACCATGGTGGGTCACTGCAGCGACGAATCATTGATTGGCAGCGAATTCTATGTGATGCATCGCATTGAGGGGATCATTCTGCGCAAACACATGCCCCGAGGGCTGGCTCTGGATGCGCGGCAAACCCGAACCTTGTGTACCAACGTCTGGAACAAGCTTATAGAGCTCCACCAAGTGGACATCCACAGCAGCGGCTTGGAGGCTTTAAGCAAGGGCGAGGGCTACACCCGCCGCCAGTTGGATGGCTGGAGCCAGCGCTTCGACAAGGCCCGCACATGGAATGTCAGCTCCTTCAAAAAGGTGCGCCGATGGCTCAACGCGCACTGCCCCGGAGATGTGAAGCTTTGCATGATCCACAACGATTGGCGGCTTGATAACGTGGTGCTAAACCCCAACATGCCCACCGAGGTGATCGGCGTGCTGGACTGGGAGTTGGCCACGGTGGGCGACCCCTTGATGGACCTTGGCAGCGCACTGGCCTATTGGGTGCAGGCAGACGACAATTTTTTGATGAAAATGCTGCAACGCCAGCCATCAAGCCTGCCGGGCATGATGACCCGCCGTGAAATTGTTGAGCATTACTTAAAAAGCACTGGCTTGAGCACCAACAACTGGGCTTTCTATGAGGTGTTTGGCCTGTTTCGCCTGGCCGTGATTGCCCAGCAAATTTATTACCGATACCACCACAAACAGACCCGAAACCCGGCGTTTAAAAATTTTTGGATTATGGTGAATTACTTTGACTGGCGCTGCAAACAACTCATCAAACAATCGGGGGTGTGAGGCATGGCAGTGATCTACCTAATACGACACGGGCAGGCGAGCTTTGACAGCGCCAATTACGATGAGTTATCTCCCTTGGGCCACACCCAAGCCGCCCAGTTGGGCGCATGGTTCAAGGCCAGAAAAATTCGCCTTCATGGTTTGTTCAGCGGCACCATGAAACGGCACCGGCAAACGGCACAGGCTTTCACCAGCAGCTACGGCATCAACCTGGACCCCGTGGAGCATGAGGGCTTGAACGAGTATGACCATGAAGCCATCTTGCAGGCCTTCGTTGGTCAATACAGCGACCCCGACGTGTTTGACAAAGAAGTGATGCAAAACGCTGATCCGCGCCGTGCCTTCCAATTGATGTTTGAACAGGCCATGGCCCGATGGGTGGCCGGAAAACACGACGCTGACTACCCAGAGAGTTGGCCTGCCTTTAAAACCCGAACCATGGCGGGCCTGGGCACCGTGTGCGCTCAAGCCATGCAACTGAAACAGGCCAGCGGCAAAGCCAATGTGGCGGTGTTTACATCGGGCGGCCCCATCAGCGTGATGGTGCAGCAGCTGCTGGGCATTGCAGACCCACAGGCTTTTGCCCTGAATTGGGTGATCACCAACTGCAGCGTGAGTAAAATTTTGGTGGGCGCGCAAGGGCCCAAGCTGGCCAGCTTCAATGAGCAAGCCCATTTTGAAGGGGAAATTGCTGGTGTTTTGCCAGAGCAAGCACAGGGCTTGGAGGCTTACGCCGCCAAGCCCAACGGCATGCTCTCTTACCGCTAAAGGCAAAGGCGTTTACTGGGCCTTTTGCAAGGTGGTGACGGTGTAGTTGGTGCCTTCTTGTTTCACATCAAACTTCACCTTGTCGCCTTCTTTCAAACCTTCCAGCATGGCTTTGTCTTCCACAGCAAACACCATGGTCATGGGGGGCATGGCTACGCTTTTGATTTCACCATGTTTCAAAGTGATTTTGCCAGTGGATTTGTTAATTTTGCGAACCTCGGCGTCGGCCAGTTCTGCACTCGCGGGTTTGGCGTCAGCAGCCTTAGCGCCGGCGGCGCCGTGGTCGTGCGAGTGGCCACCCGCGTGGTTGCCTGCAAAGGCCACCCCGCCGGTTAACAAAGCCAAGGTTGTAATGCTCAGTTGAATGGTTTTTTTCATGGTTTTACTCCTTACAAAACTTATTGAGCAGCCACGGTGATGTTGCCCACCATGCCTGCCTGGAAATGACCTGCAATCAGGCAGGCAAACTCAAACGTCCCTTCACGGTTGAAGGTCCACACAATTTCGCCCACCTCACCCGGATCCACGTGGGCCATGTAGGGTTCATCGTGTTCCATGCCGGGAAACTTCAACATCAACTCGGCGTGTTTGGCGTTTTCTTCGGGAGTACCAATCACAAACTCGTGTAACAGTACGCCGGTATTTTTCACCCGAAATCGAATGGTTTCACCTTGCTTAACACGCAATGAGGCAGGCTGAAAGCGCATGTCATCGCCCATGGTGACGTCTACAGTTCTGACCACGTCTGCCGCATCGCCGGCAATGCCCCAGAGGGTTTGTTCTTTGACCACCGGCCCCGCGTCATCGGCTTTGCTGCCGTGTGGCTTGCTGCCATGCGCCAGCACCGAGGCGCTGGTGAATAAAGCAAACGAGACCGCTGCAAGCAAGAGCAAACCCGCTTTAAGCATCATGGTGTATCCATTGCTCATTTTTAATGCTCCTTGTATTAATGCCCAGCGTGGCCGGTCGGTTTACGCACCTGCAACTCGATGGTGGCCTGCCCCTTCTGGGTAGACGCCATGCTCGGCTGCCCAGCGTGGCTGCTGCGGGTTGGCTTGCCCAGCTCGCCAGTGAACTCATAGGCCACAGTACCCGGGGGGTGCTTGAACCAGCCCGGGTCTGAATAATCCCCGGGCTTTTGGTCTTTGCGCACCTTGAGCATGCTGAACATACCGCCCATCTCCACTGAGCCAAACGGTCCATCGCCAGTCATCATGGGCACGGTGTTGTCGGGCAGAGGCATCTGCATTTCAGCCATGTCTGCCATGCCACGCTCGCCCATCACCATGTAGTCTGGGATCAGGTTGGTGATCTTTTTGGTCATGCCCCGGTGGTCCACGCCAATCATGGTGGGCACATCGTGGCCCATGGCGTTCATGGTGTGGTGGCTCTTGTGGCAATGGAAAGCCCAATCACCCTCCTCGTTGGCGATGAACTCCATCTGCCGCATTTGCCCCACCGCAATATCTACAGTGACTTCTGGCCAGCGGCTCCCTTTGGGCGTAGGGCCGCCATCTGTACCTGTCACCTCAAACTCGTGCCCGTGAATGTGTATGGGGTGGTTGGTCATCGTGAGGTTGCCCACACGTATGCGCACGCGGTCGTTTTTGCGGGCCACCAGGGGGGAGATGCCCGGAAACAAGCGACTGTTCCATGTCCACAAGTTGAAATCGAGCATGGTCATGATTTTGGGTGTGTAAGCGCCTGGATCAATGTCGTAGGCATTGAGCAAGAAGCAATAGTCGCGATCCACTTCGCTGATCAAAGGGTGTTTGTTCTTGGGGTGAGTTACCCAGAACCCCATCATGCCCATGGCCATTTGCACCATTTCGTCGGCGTGCGGATGGTACATAAACGTACCAGGCCGCTTGGCCTCAAACTCGTACACAAAGGTTTTGCCCGATGGAATGGCCGGCTGGTTCAGCCCCGCCACGCCGTCCATGCCATTGGGCAGACGCTGGCCGTGCCAGTGGATGCTGGTGTGCTCGGGCAGTTTGTTGGTCACAAAGATGCGCACCCGGTCGCCTTCAACCACCTCAATGGTGGGGCCGGGGCTTTGGCCGTTGTAACCCCACAGGTGGGCCACCATGCCGGGGGCCATTTCACGCACCACGGGTTCGGCCACCAAGTGAAACTCTTTCACCCCCTTGTTCATGCGCCAAGGCAGGGTCCAACTGTTCAAGGTCACCACTGGGTTGTAGGGGCGGCCTGTGTTGGGCACCAGCGGAGGCATGGTCTCTGCGGAAGTTTGAATCACAGGCTCCGGCAGGGCGGCCATGGCCACCTTGCTCACACTGGCTGCAGCCACAGCGCCGCCTGTGAGCGCAGCAGCCTTAAAAAATTCTCGTCTGGAAGTCATATTTAAAATCCTTTTGTTTGTGCCACGCATCAGTGGCCCGCGCCTGCATCGCCACCTGCAGCAGGTGACGAACCACTCACAGCCACCACCACAGGCTTGCCCACCACGGTGGACTGCAGGGCGGCATCGGCTCGCCAGAATTCCGCTTGGGCATCGATGGCTTTCAGCACTGTGTTCACCTGGTCCCGACTGTCGGCCATCAACTCAAACACACCGATGAACATGCCGTTGTAACGCAGCAGGTTTTCATCAGCGATGGTTTGCTTTAACGGAAGAATTTCATCGCGATAATGGCGTGCAATGTCGTAAGTGGTGCGGTAGGCCGAGTAGCTCTCGCGCAGGGTCGACTGTGCATTGCGCAAGGTGGATTCCAGCCGGTTGGCGGCTGCCAGCGTTCTGGCATTCAAGGCGTCGCGCTTTAAGCCACCCCAATCAAAAATGGGCAGGGCCAGTTCCAGCTCCCAACCTTTTTTGTTGTTGCGTTCACCGGTGTCATTTTCAAAAATGGTGTCATAGCGCACCCCGGCTTCTACGTCCAAAAAGCTTGCCACATTGCCCAAACCTTGGGCTTTGGCACTGCTTTCAAACCCCAGCCGGGCCATGCGAATGTCCAGCCGGTTTTCAGCCTGTTTGGCCACATCGCCAGGTGCTTTGGGGCTTTGCGGCAAATCGGGCAAACGCTCCGGCAACTTCAGTGCAGCCGCCTGCTCGGTGTTCAAGCCCAGCATGCGAACCAAGGCCTCGCGGGTGGCGGTGGCTTTGTGCCGGCTCGCGGCCAGGTTTAAGGCTGCATCGGCATAAAAACTTTGCTGGCGGACTCGCTGCAAACGCGTAAAGTTGCCCACCTCTTGCATACGGCGAGCCAGTTCGGCGCTGGTTTGGGCGCTTTCAAACACCTGCTGCGCATAGTGCAAAGCCTGCTGAGCGGCCACGGCATCCACCCAGGCCTGGCGCACCTGCGTCACTTGTTCGACCACACTGCTGGTCAATTGCAACTGCGCCCGATCCACCTCGCGTTGGGCAATGCCTTGCCTGGCTGGCAGGGTGAGTAAATCCAGCAAACCAAAACTCAACAATCGACCCAACTCAAGCTCATCTTTGATGCGAACCCGTTCAAAGGCAAACACCGGGTTGTGCACGCGCCCAATTTGGGCAGCCTGTGTAGCGGAAGCCCAGTTCTCGGCCAGCACCGTTTGAAACTGCGGGCTGTAGGTCAACATCAGGTCCACCGCGGCTTGCTGGGTCAACGGGGACTTCAAAATATCGTCAGCCTTGGCCTGCATGGCCTGGCGTTGCTCATCGGTCTGGATTAGCGTGGCTTGGCTTTGCTTAAAACCCGCCAGCGATTGGTTGCTGGTGTTCAGCGATTCGTCAATGTTCACCGTGGCGCAACCGCTGAGCACCACCAAAGCAAGCGCCAAAGCTGTTTTTTTAAGGCGTGGTTGAATCATCATGGCTTGCCCCCCGCGTGGTGGTGGGGCGCATCTTGGGCATGCCCTTTGCCCCCATCGGCTGGTGGACTTTGCTCTGTGGCACCTGTCTCATAAGGCTCGCGGGCGTAGACGCGCCAACCACCAATGTCACCAACGGTGTCGTTTACTTTGGGCCAGTTTTGCAACTCGGGCTCGGAATAGGCCTGGTAAGTCTCGAACACCGAACTATACCCAAGCACATTTTCAGCGCTGGCCATGGCCGATAAAGGCATGGTCAATGCCATCAACGGCAATGCTTTCAAGGATTTGAACTTCATGAGTCCCCTCAATGGTTGAACAGAACGAACAGGCCCCGCATGACCATGCATGCGATGCCTGTTGGCGATTGATCAAACAGAGAGTGACTTGGGGGGTCGCTCCAAGCGACGCGAATCAGCGGAGTGGGGGGGAGTTTGAGCCATGGCGAGCACGGGGCCGTTTGGCAAAGGCTCGTTGATTTTGGTCAAGGTGTTGGGAACCACCACGGCTGCACACGAAGGCGCGCAGTGGCAGCACCCATGCATGGCTTTGACGATGGGTGAAGAATCGTCGCTTGACGGCTCGCCGTGTGCGTGATGCTCGGTGTGGGCGTGATGCTCTTGCCCTGCCTCACCATGCTGGTGGTGCTCGGTAAACGAAGCCTTGCCGGAGTCTTGAAGATGGCAAGCAAACATGCTGGCCTGCGCCATGCCCTGAATAGGCAGCGCGACCAGCATGAAGCACATCAACAGGAATCGGACAATTTTTCGCATAGTTGGCACGTTATCAGCCCTATTAAGACAGCGCAAGCTGGGGAAAGTTCCAATCCATGCTGCCTTCGGCTTATAAGCTGCCTTTACGCTGCAGCCCTCATTTTGGCTTGAATGGCGCTGGCCGCCATGGCCGCTGGGGACTGCTTGAGGTAATCCTGCGCGAGCTGGGTGGACCCCTCCTTGGAAGGGTCATACCAGGGGCTAAAGTAGGGCAATTGCTGAGCCACCAACCACAGCGGGTTGGGCAACAATTGTTTGCGCGATGCCTTGAACCACTGTACCCACACCCAAGGTTTGTACACGGCGGGCTTTTTGGATGCAAAGCGGGGGTCTTGGCCCGCAATGTGAGCCGCACCATCCACCCACAGGCCGATGATCATGGGCACCACCACCGCCGCCAAATAGTAGCGGGACAGGTAATCTCCCCCCAAGTGCTTGTACAGATCGAAGGCCACGCAGCGGTGCTCTACTTCTTCTGCCCCGTGCCAACGAATCAGATCCAGCAGTACCTCATCGGCATTCAGTTCATCCCATTTGCGGTTCTGTAATGCGTACATGCCCAACACACAGGTCATGTGCTCAATGGTGGCGACCAAGCCCAAACGCAACAACAGCCAGCGCTTTTCCATCCAGACCGGCATTTTTCGCCCGAAGGGTTGATCATCCAGCACCACCTCGAACAACCATTTCATCAATCGCTGGTTGCGCTCGGTTTTGATGCCCCGCGCGGCCAGATATTCTTCAATGGCCGAGCTGTGCCCACGGGCATGCATGGCCTCTTGCTTGATAAAACCGCGCACATCTTCCCGCAGCTTGGGGTCGGTCACCAGTGGCAAGGCCTTGTTGTAGAGGCGGCAAAACCAAAACTCTCCAGCGGGCAAAATCAAGTTGATTTCGTTGATGAAATAACTCGCATAGGGCTCGTTGGGAATCCAGTCCAGGGGCGTGTTCGACCAATCGAATTTCACATTGCGCTGTTTGAGTGGCACATCGGTGTTGGATGCGGGGCGCTGGGCTGCTTTATTAACGCTTTTCACGTGGAGTCTCCGAGGGCGGATTGATCGACATTCAGGTTTTCACTGAATGTTACATTGAACAATGTCAACATTCCAGTGGCCACATTATTCAATTCGCAACCGTGACCCCGGCCTGCCACGCACGGGCTACGAACTACTTCAACAAGTTATCCACTCAAAGACTAGAATCACTTTAAATGACGAGCATTGGAACATGTGTGTTGAAACGTGCAGACCATCTGCCCACTCAGGCCATATCAAACCCAATCAAACCGAACCTAAAAAAGTCACTCTACCGACGCCACCCGCGGCAAACGCCGATGAAGCAGATTGGTTAAATTACGCCTTCAGGGTTGCCGAAGCCCATGGCCTTCCGGGGCATTTGGTGGTGGCGTTAATCGAAAGCAAAGGGCCAGCGAATTTCAGCGGTTGTGAACCGGCTTTGGACGGTTCGGGTGGCAAACTTTACGGTCCAATGCTAGTGCACAGCGGTTTACTTGAAGACGGGCAGTGGGCCGCCCCAGGGCAACATGGTCTAGTCGATGATAATGGCGAGCCACTTAACGAAGATGATCTTCTCAACAACCCGGCCATGGGTATTCGGGCGGGGGTCCAGCATTTGAGGCAATTAGTCGATCATTACGATGGCGATCTACAAAAAGCGGTCAACCACTATGAAACAGGCGACCCAGAGAACCCTGATCACGCCTTGGGCAATATTAGCGACGATTGCGAGGCGACAGGCTACCAAGATAGTGAACAAACACATCATCTAGAAGAGCATCACGGCAGCGGCGGCTCCCATGGTGGCGACGATCAACCAGAGGAGCGAAGTAACTTCAGCGAAACGGAACAAGAACCCCAAAACCATGTTGCTGCCTGTGAAAGCAATGTAGGTCAACATCCACCATTTTTCGGATACTCAGCCGGCGGGCCCATGACCGGCGAGATTCCGGCTGGCAAGGGCAGCAGCCACCACTACGACCATGTGGGTAAACATGGGCATGGTTTCCTTTTGGATGCCGATGCGCACAACTCAGCTTTCAGCAAAGCGTTCGGCAAACCTCCCGAGGAAGTCATTACTTACGTCACCAAAATACTAGAAGGAATCGGCGCCTACAACAAAGGGCAAAACACAGAACAAAAAACCATCGGCGCGTACTTGGCTGCCAACCTGGTCTTGAAAATCGCCATGATGCCACCTGGTCAATTTGGCAACGAAACGGAGGCAGGCCTCACCTATGGGCAGCTTAAACTGATGGCCATGAACAATGATGCAGACGGTATTCGCAACTTGCTAAAACGCGAAGGTGGGCTGGACTTTGGCTTGACCGACACCGAACTCACCAAAATTTGGGGCACCAACGAACACAACAACTTACACGCCATATTGTTCGGGAATCGCGACCTCGCCAATGCAGTGCACATGACTTCCTTGAATGACAACGACGGCCACGAGAAAGACGGTATGAATCCAGGGAGATCTGGAGGCTACAACAACAAAGGCGAATACCCTCAGTGGGGATGGTTTGAGGGCTTGCACAAGGTTACGGGTTGGTTCCCAAATTTATTGGGGGGAAAACCATAAGCCGTCCACGAGCTTGTATTCCGGGCTTGCCTTTTTGGGCAAGCCCCCAAGCATCAATCGATGCTGGCCACTTTGGTGGCATCAAACCCACCACCCAAGGCACGAATCATTGCCAGGCTCGCCCCTTGCTGGCTTTGCCAAGCCGAGGCCCAGCTTAGCTGCGCTGCCAACAAGTTGCGCTGGGCGTCCAGCAGTTCCAGTTGGTTGGACACACCGTTGTCCACCCGCAATTGGGCCAGGCGCACCACCTCTTGCAAGGTTTGTACTTGCTTTTGGCGAGCTTCCAACCGTTCGCGGGCCTCGCGCTGGGCCACGATGGCGTCGTACACCTCTTGAAAGGCCGTGCGCACGCTGGCTTCGTATTGCAGCACCGCCTGATTGCGGCGTGCCACTGCCGCATCGCGCTCGTCAAACAGTCGACCAGCCTGGAAAATTGGCTGCGTAATTTGCGCCTGGAAATTCCAGATCTTCGCAGGCCCGGTAAACAAATTATCCAGCATCGCACTCTCGCGGCCTGCAAATCCACTCAAGGAAATCGACGGGAAAAACGCTTTGCGTGCGGCCTCCAGATTAGCCTCACCCGCCAGCAATTGTTGCTCAGCAGCAGCCAGGTCAGGCCGGCGCAACAGCAGTTCCGAGGGGGTGTCGGCCGGCAATATGAACAGTTTGGTGAGCTGCAGTTGATCAACCGCCAGGGCTGGGGCTTCTGGCGGATTACCGCCCACAATCACTGCCAAGGCATTTTGCGCCCGGGCCAGGGCCTCGCGCGTGTCTGGCAACTGGGCCCGCACCGATTCATACTCCGCCTCGGTTTGGCGAAGCTGCAATTCATTGCTCAGGCCCACGTCGTAGCGTTGTTTGGCCAAGGCATAGGCGGCCTCGCGGCTCACCAGGGTTTGCTCCAACACCTTCACTTGCAAGCCAAGCACACGCACCTGCGTATACAGGCTGGCTGCAGTGGCCGCCACACTCAAGCGAGCGCCACGCAAGTTGTAGCCTTGCTGCATAAAACCGGCACGGGCAGCATCAGTGAGGTCACCCACGCGACCCCACAGATCAAGCTCCCAACTGGCGCCTGCGCCCAGGCGGGTGCTTTCGTACACATTTTGGCCACCAAACACCGGCACATTGCCCGCTTGCGTTGGGCGGTTTCTGCCGCTCGTCATTTGCCCAAACACAGAGGGCCAGCGCTGCGATTTGGCAATGCCCAGTTGCGCGCCTGCCTCATTCAAGCGCTCATTGGCCAGCCGCACATCGGTGTTGTTTTTTAAGGCCATTTCGATGGTGGCGCTCAGGGCTGGGTCGTTCAGCAACAGCCACCAAGCCTCGTCTTTGACCTGGCTCATGTCCACGCCACGGGTGTTCTCGGGGGCCTGCACCGCCACGCGGGCGGCATCGGGCTGGGGCACAAAGCGGTCCAGCAGCGGGATTTGCGAGGCGCAACCTGTGAGCGCGAGACACAACACGCTGACCGAGGCCAATCGTTTGGGGAGGGAGCGGCTCATGGTGGCCCCCTTAGTGGTTTTTGTTGGATGAATCATATGCTTCCTCTTCATCGCCATGGTGTCTGCCTCCAGTTTTGCTGCGGTCAATCAACCGATAAAACAGAGGCACAAAGAAAATCGCCAACAGAGTGGCCGCGGTCATGCCACCCATTACGCCGGTGCCCACCGCCGTGCGAGCACCTGCGCCTGCACCGCTTGAAAACGCCAGCGGAACCACCCCGAGAATAAACGCAAACGAGGTCATCAAGATGGGACGGAAGCGCAAACGTGCCGCCTCAAGCGAGGCCTCCAAAGCCCCCATGCCCTCCTCGCGCTTGAGCACGGCAAACTCCACAATCAAAATCGCGTTTTTGGCCGCCAAGCCCAACAAGGTCACCAAGCCAATCTGGAAATACACGTCATTGGTCATGTCGCGCATCCACACTGCCAGCAAGGCACCAAACAAGCCAAAAGGCATGGCCAGCAACACCGAGAAGGGAAGGGTCCATTTTTCATACTGCGCTGCCAGAATCAAAAACACCATCAAAGCCCCCAGCACCAAGGCGAAGCTTGATGACCCGGCAGAGCGTTTTTCCTGGAAAGAGGCCCCCGAAAACTCGTAACTAAAGTCGTCTGGCAACACTTGGGCGGCAATGTCTTCAATGGCAGCAATGGCCTCGCCTGAGCTAATGCCCGGCGCACCGCTGCCCAACAACTTCACGGCAGGCAAGTTGTTGAAACGTTCCAGCGTCTCTGGCCCCTGAGAGTACTCCACTTTGGCCAGGGCCGAGATTGGAATCATCTGGCCCGAACTGGAACGCACATACATATTGCCAATGTCGGCGGGGCTTTTGCGGTATTGCGCATCGGCCGACATCAAGACCTGCCAGGTGCGCCCAAATTTGTTGAAATCGTTCACATAGTACGACCCCAAAGTGGCAGACAGGGTATCGAACACATCGTTCACATTCACCCCCATGGCACGCGCACGCTCACGGTCCACATCCACATACAGTTGGGGGGTGCCCGGGCGCCACAGCGTTTGCACACCAGCCAAGCGTGGGTCCTTGTTGGCCTTGGCCATGAACTCGTTCATCACTTTGGCCAGTTTGGCAGGTCCACCTTCGCCGCGGTTTTGAATGTAAAACTCAAAGCCCCCAGCAT
This sequence comes from Limnobacter sp., assembly GCF_964228395.1. Lineage (GTDB taxonomy): Bacteria > Pseudomonadota > Gammaproteobacteria > Burkholderiales > Burkholderiaceae_B > Limnobacter. The sequence goes on along the minus strand of NZ_CAXQZX010000129.1, from coordinate 84,610 downwards.
TGCCCAAGCCAAAAATGGGAGGGGGTGCAAAAGCCAAAACCAAGCCCTCTTGCACACCAGCGGTGCGGCCAAACAGTTCACCCACCAAATCCTGGGTCACGGCCTCGCGTTCATCCCAATGGCGCTGGGTGATGAACATGGTCGCAGCGCTGTTTTTAAAGCTGCCACCCAAAAAGTCAAAGCCTGTGAACGCCACCGAGTATTCGTTGGCCGGGTTGGCGGCCACGGCATCGACCACCTCAGCCACCACCTTGTCTGTGCGCTGCAGTGTGGCACCGTCGGGCAAAAACACAGCTGCAATAAAGTAGCCCTGGTCCTCATCGGGCACCAGCGAGCCCGGCGTGGCCTTGAACAAGCCCGCGGTCACAATCAGCATCACAGCAAACAAACCAAGGCCGATGGCTGGTCGCAGGCTGATGAACTTCACGCCGCTGACGTAACGCCCTGTAACGCGGCCAAACCAGTCGTTAAACCATGTAAAAAACTTGCCTGGCTTTTTGTGCTCGTGCTTGAGCAACAACACGCACAGCGAGGGTGTTAGCGTAAGCGCCACCACGCCAGAGACGATCACAGCAATCGAGATGGTGATGGCAAACTGGCGATACAACTCCCCGGTGAGCCCACCCAAAAATGCAATTGGAATAAACACCGCCGAGAGCACCAGCACAATGGCAATCACAGGCCCGGTGACCTCTTGCATGGCCTTGATGGCTGCCTTGCGGGCGCTCAAGCCCTCTTCGTGCATGATGCGTTCAACGTTTTCCAGCACCACAATGGCATCGTCCACCACAATGCCAATGGCCAACACCATGCCAAACAAGGTGAGCGTGTTGATGGAGTAACCCAGCACATACAGGCCTGCAAACGCACCCAGCAAAGACACCGGCACGGCCAAAATGGGGATGAGCGTTGCGCGCCAGTTTTGCAAAAACACGTACACCACGATGAACACCAAAATCATGGCCTCCACCAGGGTTTTAACCACCTCACGAATGGACACCTCAACAAACCTTGTGGTGTCGTAGGGGGTGGCGTAGTCCAGGCCTTCAGGAAAATCTTTGGCCAGTTCATCAACCGTGCTTTGCACCGCATCGGCCACAGCCAAGGCATTGGCCCCCGGTTGCAGAAACACGCCCACCAGGGTGGCAGGCTTGCCATTGATTCGCCCGATGAAGTCGTAATCTTTGGAGCCCAGTTCTACCCGAGCCACATCTTTCAAGCGCAGCGAAGACCCATCGGGATTGACCCGCAGCAAGATGCTCTCGAACTCCTCCACATTTTGCAGGCGACCCTGAGCGGTGATGGTGTAAACCAGTTCTTGCCCGTTGTTGTTGGGGGCCTGCCCCACTTTGCCCGCTGCAAACTGGGCGTTTTGCTCGTTGAGCGCTGCCACGATGTCGCGTGCAGTCAGCTTTAATTGCGCCATGCGGTCGGGCTTGATCCAGATGCGCATCGCGTAATCTTTGGCGCCAAAAATTTGCACATTGGTGGTACCGGGAATGCGCTTGATTCGATCCAGCACATTCAGGGTCACATAGTTGGAGGTGTAAAAGTCGTCAAACCGGCCGTCTTCCGAGTAAAAAGCCAGCACTTGCAAGAACGACGACGACCCCTTGTTCACCGTCACACCTTGCCGGCGAACCTCTTGCGGCAGAATGTTTTCAACCTGCTTCACACGGTTGTTCACGTTCAAGGCCGCTTGGTCGGGGTCGGTGCCTATTTCAAAGGTGACGGCAATTTCCACCACGCCGCTGGAGGCCGAGGTGGAGCTCATGTACATCATGTCTTCCACGCCATTGATGGCATTTTCAATGGGGGCAGCCACGGTGCTTTCAATCACCTGGGCCGATGCGCCGGGGTAAATCGCCCGCACCTGCACCACAGGTGGCGCTATTTCTGGGTACTGCGCAATCGGCAAGCCCCGCATGGCGGCCAGGCCAGCCAGCATAATAAATATGGACAGCACCGCAGCAAACACGGGCCTGTCGATAAAAAACTTTGAAAACATGTGCTGGCCCCCTTACTGCTTGGCCGCGGTTGTGGCTTGATCCGGCTTTGCAGCCGATGCTGCATCGCCCTCCAGCACGGGGGTGACGGGGGTGCCCGGTGGCGCTTTCATAAAACCATCGGTGATCACTTGGTCGCCAGCTTTTAAACCGTTGGTAATCAACCATTGGTCGCCGCTCCACTGCGCCACCTGTACAGGCCGGGGCGCCACCGTGCGCTCTGGGCTCACTGTCATCACAATTTTTCCGCCCGCAGGGTTTTCAAGCACAGCACGTTGGGGCACCAACACGGCCTGGTTTTGAACAGCGCCACTCACCCGCACACGCACAAATTGCCCCGGGCTGAGCACTTCCTTGTCGTTTTTAATCACCGCACGGGCATCCACAGTGCCGGTGCTTGGGTTCACGCGAACATCCTGAAACCCCAGCTTGGCCTGCAGGCCTGTGGGTTTGCCATCGGCACCCAGAACATCGACCAACAACTCGCCCTTGGGCATCGTTACGTCGCCGCTGGCCAAGCCTTTGCGAAGTTGTTCATGGTCTTTTTCGGGAATGCCAAAGTTCACATACACCTGGTCAATTTGCGTCACGGTGGTCAAAAGCTCGGAGGGGCCCGAGACCAAACTGCCTTCGGAATACAAAGACCGGCTGGCAAAGCCATTGACCGGCGACTCCACACGGGCATATTCCAAATTCAAACGCGCTTGGCGCACGGCTGCACTGGCCACCATGGCGTCGGCTTTGGCCACTTCAAAGGCCGACTGGGCGTTGTCCAACTCTTGCTGGGATACCGCTTTGCTTTGCACCAAAGGCTGAATGCGTTTAAAGTCGCGTTCGGCTTGCGCGGCGCGCACTTTGGCTGCATTTTCGTCGGCCAAGGCCTTGGCCAGTGCAGTTTGATAGGGTGCATCATCCAGGCGATAAAGGCTTTGACCTTTTTTTACCCGCCCACCTTCTTCAAACAAACGCTGCTCAATAATGCCTTGCACACGGGCGCGAATTTGTACCTCGCGAAACCCGGCCACCTGGGCGGGGTACTCAAACTCCAAAGGCAGGGCCTGGGGCTTAACCTCGACCACAGGCACGGGTGCGGCCTGCTGCTCGCCCGGTGCGCTCTGGGCCTGCGCGCTGCCTTGCTGGCCGCAGCCCAACAACAGCGCGCTTGAAAGCAGGGTAACCAGCACGGCAGGCCACAAGGTTGCGCCTGCAAAGCCGCGGGCGTATGGAGAAAGATTTTGTTTGATTTTCAAGGCGTTGGTGTGCATATTTGCCCCTGCTTGGGTTCGTGCTTGATGCGAATGAACTTGATTTACTGACCGAGAGGTCAGATAATACATACATGCACGAGTGTATGTAAACATTTTTTTAATTTTGTGACAGAACCACTGTGGTAAGAAAAACCAAAGAAGAGGCGTTGGAGACGCGCAACCTGATCCTGGACACGGCTGAGGCTGTTTTTTCAGAAAAGGGGGTGTCGCGCACCACGCTCAACGACATTGCCAAGGCAGCCAACCTCACGCGCGGCGCCATTTACTGGCATTTCAAAAACAAGGCGGACTTGTTTGACGCCATGCTGCAGCGGGTGATCTTGCCCATGGACGAATACATTGCCTCGCCCAAGCAAGATTTGGCCAACACGGCCCTGGCGCGCCTCCGGGACCGGGCCATGCACGTGGTGCGTACGCTGGCCAACGATTTGCGCACCCAGAGGGTGTTTGACATCGTGATGCACAAAACCGAGATGGTGGACGATATGCTACCCATTCGAGACCACCACCTTGAAGCCATCCAGGGCTGCATTCAAACCATCGAGAAAGATTTTGCCCAAGCTGTGGCCAAGGGCGAGCTGAGCGCAAACACCAACATACGCCAAGCGGCGGTGGGTTTACACGCCTTGATTGACGGGCTGTTTGCCAACTACGTGCTAAGCCCGGCTTTGTTTGACTTGATGACGCAGGCCGAATTTACCATCGACAATTACCTGGAAGGCCTGCGCCAGCGGGGACGCTCAAATTAAATGGTCACCCGCCCCACCACCGGGATACCCGCCCCATGAATGTCTCGGGCCAGGTCAGACAATAAAAATTCAATCACGCCAGCCAGTGACGCTGGAGCAACCCAATCTGCCGGGTCGGCATCGGGCATGCTCGCCCGGTTGGCCGGCGTGTCCAGAATGCTGGGCAGCACGGCATTGACCCGCACGCCGAATTGCTTGTTTTCTGCCGCCAAAGCCTCGGTGAGGCGCAGCACCGCCGACTTTGAAGCCGCATAGGCCCCCATGCCAGCGCCGGCTTTAATGGCTGCGGCCGCGCCCACGTTCACAATGGCCCCGCTTTGCTGGTCCTGGAATTGAGCAAGCACCGCCTGGCACATGTTGACTGTGGTTTGCACATTCATGGCGTACATCCTGTCCCAGGTTTCCAGGCTACTTTCGGCCTGGGGCTCCCACACAAAGCCGCCGGCCAGGTTCACCACGCCATCAATTTGGCCAAAGTATTCCCAAGCCTGGTTCACCACCTCTTGCGCATGCTCGGGCTGGGTTAAATCCACATTGCCGATGGACACGGCGTCGCTGTCACCCTCCCAATCGGGCTGATTCAAATCCACGAGCAGCAACCTGTAACCCGCCTGCCCCAAATGGCTTGCCACAGCCTGCCCCAACACCCCTGCAGCACCGGTCACGATGACCACTGGATTGCTCATTGCTTCACCTCGATTGCCATGTTGTTTGACGCGATTTTGACATAACCCTTTTGTGTGCCCCCTTTGTGGGCAACGCATTGGGGCAATCTTTTTTCGGCCCAAACAAGCCGATCTACATCACAGAACCTTGTAATTTACCGGAGCCTGTCATGTGGAATGGATTGTTTTTTGGGCTGGTCAGCTTGTTTACGCCACAATCGTCCCTGCCCGACACGGCCGTGGTTCGCGAAGAAGTGCAGTTGTTTGCCCAGCATTTCAATATCGACACACAGCGGGTCCATGTGCGCGAAACCACCATGAACAACCCCTCGCCATTCCTGACCAACAGCGGAATTAAAACCTGTGTGGTGCATGTGAACCACCATGCCGATGCCAAACGCGTTTGGTCACACTTTTTGAATGCCGGGCAGAACGACCTGGACTACGCTTTTCTTGCCTTCACCTCGGCGCACGAGTTGACCCATTGCATCATGTCTGAGCCCGGCAAACGAAGCAGTGCACGCAAGGCCCTGGAGCAGCATCTGGGATTGAGCTTCAAAAACAATGTGCACTTTGAAGAAACACTGGCCGATTTGGTAGGCCTGGCTTATGTGGCCAAAGTGGCACCCGAAGCGTTTGAGCCTGTGCTGCGCCGTGTGAAGTCCATTCGCACCGACTTTTCATCACGGGACCCCGAACACGACAGCGCCAGAGCCCTAAACTTGGAGGGTGTGGCCTTTGCCAACCACATGCTTGGCAAACGCGACACCACGATTGCCTTGGCCGAGACCAGCGCACGCTAATTTCCTCGAGGTTTTACGCCAGCGCCCGGCAGTTCAATGCGAAACACCATGCCACCCCCCGGGCGCGTGTGGGCAGAGATGCGCCCCTGGTGACGCTCTATGGCGCGCTTGGCAATGGCCAGGCCCAAACCATGACCAGATTTTTCCCCTTGCTTAAAAAATGGGGTGAATAATTTGTTCATGTGCTCTGGCGGAACTCCAGGACCTCGGTCCAAAATATCCACCTGCAAGCCGGCTGGCCCGCGCTGGGAACAGCTCACCTCCACCACGCCGCCAGCGGGGCTGTGCTTCAGCGCATTGCGGATCACATTGTCAAACGCCCTTTGCAGTACATCAGGCTCACAGGGCAGCCAGTGGGCGTCCATGGGGCACCCCCACTGCACCTGTTTGCCTTGTTGCTCGGCTTCAAACCGTGCATCGTCCACCACACCGGCCAACAGTTCCAACGCATTGTTAGCTTGAGCTGCGCCATCAAGCTCTTCTGACTCCAACCTTGACAGATTCAACAGTTCACCGATCAGCGAATCCAAACGCTCGGCCTCGGTTTCAATGCGAGACAAACTGGTCTCCAAATGGTCCGGGCGCTGACGCGCCAAACCCACCGCCAAATTCAAGCGGGCCAATGGGGAGCGCAATTCATGGGACACATCATGCAACAGGGCCTTTTGTTGTTGAATGCGCGACTCAATTTCTTTGGCCATTTGATCAAACCCGCTGAGCAGTTCGCCGATTTCGTCTTTGCGTTTGCCCCCTTTTGAAATTCGTACCCCCAAGCGCCCCTTGGCCGCCTCGCGGAAGGCATTTTTCAGTTTGTTCAATGGGCGACTGAATGTGTAAGCAAGCACCCCGGCAAACAGCAGGCTGGCCAGCAGAGCCGCCACCAACCCAGGGCCAGAAAAAGGGGGCAAAGGAGGCTCCAGGGCCTCGCGCTGTCGGCGCAACGCCGCACCCTGCGAGGCAGCTTCTGCATGGGGCTCAACCACATCTTCGGTGCTGGCGGGGGGTGGGGGCCGACGGTGCCTGGGAATGAACAACAGCCAACGCGATTCGTCTTGAGCATTCACCAACAACATGCCCGCCTCGGCTGGCCCGTCGCTGGTGAATACATCGGCCAGGCGCGGCGCGATGTTTTGTGGCACCTCGCGCCCGAGTAATTCTTGCCCGTCTTCCCGCACCGCAAACACCGGGATGGCCGTGCCTGTTCTGAGGCGATTGCGTTCCAGCAGGTCCTTCAGGGCATTGGGGCCTTTGCCTTCCAGCACGTTTTGCATGGTTTCCAGCAGGAACTGGGCACGTGGCCCCTCGGCCAGGTCTGTGCTGCCGGGCTTTTGACGCAGCACGTACAAGGCCGTGCCCGTGGCCAGCGCAGCCACCAGCAGACAAAGCCAAAAACCAAAAAAAAACTTCCAGAACAATTTGCCCATGGCAACGGCCGAATGCTTAGTTCAACATCACTTAATTCAAGCTCAATTGGTAGCCCTTGCCACGTATGGTGTGCAAGGTGAGGGCGGCCTCACCGGTCAAGCCCAATTTGTTTCGAATGTTGCTGAGGTGCACATCAATGCTGCGGTCAAAGCGTTCTAAAGGTCGACCAAGGCCCTGTTCGCTCAGCGTGGCTTTGCTCACCACTTGCCCGGCGTTTGCAGCCAGCACCTCCAGCACATTAAACTCCGCACTGGTCAAATCAACCTCCTGCTCGTGCCAAAAAACCTTGCGTTTGCTGGGCAACACCTGCAAAGGCCCCAGCACCACAGCCTGGCCGGCTGGCTGCCTGGCTTCGCCACTGCGACGCAAAATGGCCCGGATGCGAGCCACAATTTCACGGGGCAAGCAGGGCTTGGGCACATAATCGTCGGCACCCAGCTCCAGGCCAACAATGCGGTCGATGTTGTCACCCCGTGCGGTCAACATCAGCACGGGCACCGAGTGCTTGCTGCGGATCTGTTTCAGGGTCTCCAAGCCGCTTTGTTGGGGCATCATCACATCAAGCACAACCAATTGGATATCCCCTTCGGCCAGGCGGCTCAAACCCTCCAGAGGGTTAGCACAGTGCTCGGCCTCAAAGCCCTCGCCCTGCAGGTACTCGCAAAGCATTTCACCCAGTTCAACGTCATCATCAATGTGAAGAATTCGGGCCATTCGCACTCCTTCAGTGGTCGGCAGGCGGCATTCAAGCGGGTTTTGCCTTTAACCGGCCTGTTTATCTTAATGGGCAAGTCCAAATGCATGCAGCGGGAGGTTCTTCCTTTACCCATCTTTACATTGCCTGAATCCCCGTTAACACGGCTTTTGCGCACCATGAAGCTGCACCAAAGCCCTCGGGCTTTTTAATCAAAGGAGTAAACCATGAATTCAAGTCGACACACCATTCACAAAATGATTGCCATCACAGCCATGGCCATGTCCATTCCATTGGCAGCCCAGGCCATGCCCGATCAAGCGCACAGTCCACACGACGACCACCACACCGAGCACCACGGCAAAATGCATCACCACGGCATGGGCATGTTGAAGCAACTAGACCTGACCGAAGAGCAAAAAACACAAGTAAAAGCCATACTGGACAAACAACGGGGCACCATGAAAGACGCCATGAGCGAGCGGCGCACCCACCGCGAAGAGGTGCGCACACTGGTTGAGGCCCCTGAATTTGACCGCGCCAAGGCAGCCGCGTTGATTAAAAAGCAACAAGCCCGTGAGTTGGATGCAAAACTGGACATGCTGCAAACCCAGCATGACATTTACAAAGTGCTAACACCCGAACAACGTGAAAAAGCACGCACGCTCCGTGCGGAATACCGCCCAAAAAAGTAGGTACTTTTCTACTCACCATTTGAAGGATCCCAGCCACAGCGGTTTTGCCCCTATACTGTGTCAAAAAAGGAGACAGTACATGGGGCATACTTTTATTCGCACATTGCTTGGCTGCGCATTGGGCGCAACCCTTTCAACCGCATGGGCGCAACCACCCGCACTCTTGATGACCTACAGCTTTGACTCCCTCACGGGCAAGTTTGGCCAGAGTCGGGAAACCGAAGCAAAATCTTTCACCCTTGGCGCCACCCTGGTGGGCGAAACCTACCGGGCATCGCTGTTTGTGCCCTATATCTCACTGAAAGGGCCAGGCACGGTTGTAAACGGCACCGTGACCCCCGCTGGCGGGGCCCCCACCCGCAAGGCCAAAGGCTTGGGCGACATGGTGGCCACCTACACCCGCGATGTGGTGGGTGATTTGCAAAGCAAAGGCTTTGCTGCGTCAGTCACTGGCTTGGCCAAGCTGGCCACCGGGGATGAGCGCGATGGCCTGGGCACCGGCAAAACCGACTACGGCATTCAGGCCGACCTGGCCTACCGCTTCCAAAACAACTTTGCCCTCACCGGTGTATTTGGCCGCACCCTGTATGGCGACACACCCACCCTTCGCCTGTTGCACGGCAATTACTCCATCCTGGGCTTTGGCTTCCCGTTCGGTGACGACCTGTACATCAACTTCACCACCTCAGAACGTGATAAGTTGCTGGCGAACACCGAAAAACGCCGCGAGCGGGCAATGTCTGCCGTGTATTCGCTCAGCCAGACCTCAGCGCTGCAGTTTGGTTACACCCGTGGCCGAAGCACCGCCAGCCCGGATGACGTGTTTTCGTTCAGCCTGGTCACCCAAGTGGAATAAGGCAACACTAAAAACACATGACGCCATGAGCGTTCTTGGTCTAGAATCGGGTAATAATTCAAGCGTTTGTTTGAATTAAATTCCAATCTATTCTAGGAGACACGTTTCATGGCTTTTTCTACCCAATCCAAACTGGGCGACCTGCTGGACAACGAGCAAACGCTGGCCATTCTCGAAAAGCACATGCCCGGCATTTCTACTCACCCACAAATTGGCATGGGCAAAGGCTTTCCCTTGGCTGTGGTGGCCAACTTCTCGGGCGGCATGATCACCCAGGAAATGCTGGATGCCGTGGACGCAGATCTGGCCGCTTTGGGCTGATTTGCTGACCATCGCCTGCAACAACTGGCAAACAAACGGCGAATGGGCCAAAACCATTCGCCGTTGTGTTTTTGTACAAGAGCAAGGTATTCCAGAACACGAAGAGTGGGATGAGCACGACGCCAACGCACTGCATGCCGTGGCATGGTTAAACCACCAGGCCGTGGGCACAGCCCGACTGCTCAACAGCGGCAAGATTGGTCGCATGGCTGTGCTGCCGAACTTGCGCGGCCAGGGCATCGGCAGCGCCATGTTGAATGCATTGCTACAGGAAGCCCTTCGCCAAGGGCTGCAAGAAGTAAAATTGAGCGCCCAAAAACATGCTATGCCTTTTTATGCCCGGCATGGGTTTGAGGCGCTAGGCCCACCCCACATGGAAGTGGGCATTGCGCATCAATGGATGCGCAAACCATTAAGCTGCAACACACAATAAAAAGGACTGGGAAGTGGCAAGAGTACTCAAAGAGCAAAAATCGGACGACGGTCGGCGCGGCGACATTGTTCGTGCAGCCGCCAAACTATTCCGCGACAAGGGTTACGATGGCGCCAGCATGCGCGCCATTGCCAACGCGGTGGGCATGCAATGTGGCAGCCCCTTCTACCACTTCGCCAGCAAACAAGACATTCTTGTGGCTGTGGTCGAAGAAGGCTTGCGACAGGGCCTTGAAAAAACCCGCGCTGTGGTCAACCCCTCATTGTCTGCAGACGCACAATTCAAGGCCTTGGTTCGGGTGCACTTGAGCATTATTCTGGAAGACGGCAATGACTTCATCCCGGTGATGCTCTACAACTGGCGCTGCCTGGATGACGCGCATCAGCGCCGGCTGATTGCCACCAAAGACGAATACGATGCGATTTGGCAAAAATCAATTCAAGCCCTACATGCCGAGGGCTTCTTAAAGAGCGACCCCAAGTTTGCGCGCCTGATGGTTCTGGGTGCCATGAACTTCATGGTCACCTGGTACAAGCCCCGCCGAGGGGACAACCTGGATTTGCTCACCAATAAGGTGGTCGAGTTCTTCTTGCAACAAGCGTAAAACAGGCGAAAAAAAACCCTCGCGATGCGAGGGTTCTTCCAGGGGCGTGACGCATATTTAGCGCAGCAGGCCAGACAAGGAGGCTGGGCGGGCGGCGATCACGTTCTGAACCAGGCTGCTGGTCATGGCAGCAATCGCAGCCATTTGGCCTGAATTTGCCAGGCTGGCCGTTGCGCTCACGGTGCCAGTGGCGTTGGCGGTAGCAACACCAGCCACATCCACAGAACCACTCTTGCTGGTGTTCACATTGACATTGCGGCTGCCTGAAGAACGGCTGGCCATGGTTTGCATATTGCCCATGGCGCCGTCCACCACGCCTTCAACGGCTGCACCCGCAGTTTGGTAGGCACCATCCACAGCCTTGACCAGTTTGTCTTTGCCATCGCCGCTCATTTTTACACTGGCGCTCACACTGGCAGCCACGCTCGCAGTTGCGGTGTTGGCTTGCTGTTGGCCGGCGTCAGAAGATTCGGCTGTGGCGTTGTCTGCATTGGCCATTTCACCTTCAGGAGCACTGCCCTCTGGAGCCTCTGCCACTGCGCCGTCACCTGGCTGGGGAGCGGGTGTGGCAGGTGCGGGCTGCTCGGGAGCAGGAGCAGGTTCAGCCGCTGGAGCTTCCTGGCGTTGCTGGAATGCAGACACTTTCAACTCGCCCTGGCCCTGTGCAGAAGCCTGCTGGCCAGAATGTGCTGCGGCAAACAATGAACCCCATCCGTTCAAGGTCACGATGTCAGACGCTTGGGCAGTAACGGGCATGGCAAAACCGGTGGTGATGGCGGCAACGATGGCGATTTGATTGAATTTCATGATGATCTCTCCTGTGTGATGTGTTGTAGGTGCGCTGAAGCACCTCACATCTCATTCAACGGAGACATCGTGTAGGAAAAAGATAACTAACTCGGGGGTCCGCCCAACGTGGTGTACCCCTCCAATCGAGCGGACCCCACTATGGGCGTATGGGCATGGTGAGCAACAGCTGCGCCATGCCTTTGCCCAAGGGGTCGTTGCGCATGGAAGCCATGCCACCCCCGTCCAAGGCTTCTTGCATAACGACATTCAAGGCCAACACTTGAGGCAATTCGTAAACCAGCACATCCCCTTGCACCAAATGGGCGAGGTAGGTCTTCACCCGCTGTGGAGTAACCAGTGTTTTAAGCAAATCAAAATATTCGGGCGCACGGGCCACCAAACCCACATTGCTGGTGTTGCCCTTGTCGCCGCTGCGCCCGTGAGCTATGGCAAGCAGTGGCTGATCCAATAAGGCCGGGGGTATCGTGATTGCTCCGCGCTCAGGCACCGCCAAATGGCTGCAGGCCTCCACCCCAGCATCGGCCAAGGGGTGAGCGGGCTCGTTGTAGGCCAGTGCCTCACTGTTGATACTCACCACTGGGTGGTGCAAGGTTTTGGGCACAAAGCAGCTAAACAATTTCACCAAGGGCGTCACGTTTGGGCGCCCCATGCCAAAGTTACCACTGGTGCCCGGCGCATAGCTGGTGCCGGCTGGCGCAATTTCTCGTGAAAAAATCGATGCGCCTTTTTTATCAGGGTGCACCACTGCAATTCGCAACAGTGCTTCATGCCCCAGCCGCGCCTGGGCGTGAGGCCCCAAGTCTGTTTCGCTGCCCACAATTTCAATGTTGGTACAGGTGTAGTCAGCCAACCCTTGGCGTTTGAACATGGTGCGTGTGCGCTCCAAAATGGCCTCGCCTGTTCGAAGGGCTTTGGCGTGCGCATCAAAACCCACCACCGACAACAACCCTATGCAGCGGAAGCCCTCTGGATACGTGGCACACACCTTGTAAACATCGCTGGGCGCACGGCCCCGCGCACCGGTGATGCGAACTCGGTCTTTGCCCACTTGCGTCATTCGCACCGTGGTGAAGTCGCAGACCACATCGGGCAGTGCGTAGCAGGCAGGGTCGTGAATTTCATACAGCATTTGCTCAGTGGCCACCGCCACATTCACCAAACCGCCGGTGCCTTCTGGCTTGCTTAACTCAAAGCCACCATCGGCCTGCACACTCACCACAGGGTAACCAATGTTGGCCCAATCGGGCACTTGCTCCCAATCCGTGAACAGGCCACCGGTGGCCTGTGCGCCGCACTCCACCATGTGCCCAGCCAGGCTACCTTGAGCCAACGCATTCAGGTCGCCTGGGGTCCATTTAAATTCGTGGATCAAAGCCCCCAACACCATGGCACTGTCCACCACGCGGCCAGTAATCACGATGTCTGCGCCGGCGTCCAGCGCCGCTGCTATCGGGAATGCGCCCAAATAGGCATTGGCTGTTAAAAAGAAAGGGGGTGCAGGTTTGTTTGAATGGGGGTCTTTCAGCTCAACACCCTCTTTGCGCAACCGCCCCAGGGTGGCCGTGGCGTCATCACCACTCACCACCGCTATGTTTGCCTGGCACCCCACCTCATCCAGCGCCTTGCGCAAAGCCGCGGCACAAGCATTTGGGTTCAGGCCACCCGCGTTGGCCACAATGCGTATGCCCTTGGCTTTGGCCGTTGGCAGGGCTTTTTTCATCAACTCCACAAAGTCCAGCGCATAGCCATGCTCTGGGTTTTTCATGCGCATGCCCGCCATGATGGCCAAGGTGAGTTCGGCCAGGTAATCGTACGTGATGTAGTTCAGGCACGGCACTTGCAACAACTGCTCGGTGCCCAAGCTGCTATCGCCCCAAAAACCGCAGGCACCCCCAATGTGAATGGTTTTTTGCATGGCTGTAGAAGAAGGATTCATGCGCAGGCAGGCGTTGACAGGTACGCCGTAGTTGGTGACAATTTGCCTATCTTATCAATCAAACGTTCGCTTGAATATCTTTGAGGCCCACTTTGAACAGCTTCCAATCCGTTTTTAAGCCTGGTCTATTTTCGGGCCAAACCATTGTGGTCACCGGGGGCGGCTCTGGCATTGGCCGATGCACCGCACACGAGCTGGCCAGCCTGGGCGCCAACCTGGCACTGGTGGGTCGAAAAATCGAAAAACTAGAGGCGGTCAAAGCCGAAATACTTCAAACCTGCAAAGTCGAAATCAGCCTGCACAGTTGCGACATCCGCGAAGAAGATCGGGTGAAAGACACTGTAGCAGACATACTCAAAGCCCATGGCAAAATCGACCATCTCATCAACAACGCGGGTGGGCAATTCCCCTCACCATTGAGCGCAATCAGCGCCAAGGGTTGGGAGACCGTGGTGCGCAACAACCTCACGGGGGGGTTTTTAATGGCCCGGGAGGTGTTTAACCAACACATGGTTCGCAACCTGGGTAAAACCGACATGTCGATCACCAACATCATCGCCGACATGTGGAATGGCATGCCCGGCATGGGGCACTCGGGCGCTGCGCGCGCGGGCATGTTGAATTTTTCGGAAACAGCCGCGCTTGAATGGGCGCCCGTGCGGGTCAACGCAGTTGCCCCGGGATTCATCGCCTCCAGCGGCATGGACACCTACCCCGAACCCATGAAGCAAACCATCATGCAATTGGACAAAACCATCCCCCTGCAACGCTTGGGCCTGGAGGCGGAAGTGTCCGCGGTGCTCACCTTCCTGTGCAGCCCAGCTGCCTCCTTCATCTCTGGCAGTTGCATTCGGGTTGACGGTGCAGCGGTGAACGCCAAGCGCGTGTGGCCGGTGGTGGGCAACGGCAAACAAAACCCGGCCTTCAACAGCTTCCATTTGGGAGGCCTGCCCGAGGTCATTCAACGGCGCGACGCAGAGCGCGCGGCCAAAGGCAAGTGACCCCAACCATGCCAATTCTGCAATCCAACATTCAGGCCAACTCAGCAGAGTTCCAAACCAACGCCACCCACATGCGCCAACACCTTCAAACCCTTCGTGGGCTGGAGCAACGCACGCGGGAAGCCTCTTCCAAAGCAGCGCCCTCGTTTGCCAAACGCGGGCAGCTTTTGCCCCGCGACCGCGTGGCTTTGCTGCTTGATGCAGGGTCGCCATTTTTAGAGCTCAGCACCCTGGCAGGCTACATGCAAGACGGGCAGAAACCCGAAAAAAGCATCCCGGGGGGCGGCATCATTGCCGGTTTGGGCTATGTGTCCAACACCCTGTGCATGGTGGTGGCCAGCGACTCCGGCATTGAGGCGGGCGCGCTTCAAGCCATGGGCATCGAAAAAATGCAAAGAGCGCAAGACATCGCGCTGGAAAACAAACTGCCTTTTATTAACCTGGGCGAATCGGCTGGCGCCAATTTGCTCAAGTACAAAGTGGAGCACTTCATTTTGGGCGGCGGTAACTTCTACCGCCTCGCCAAGCTCAGCGCCGCTGGACTGCCAGTCATCAACGTACTCCATGGGTCTTCAACCGCGGGGGGGGCGTATATCCCGGGTTTAAGCGATGTGGTGATCATGGTGCGCGAGCGCGCCCGTGCGTTTTTGGCGGGCCCACCTCTGCTGAAGGCTGCCACAGGTGAAATTGCCACCGATGAAGAGTTGGGCGGAGCAGACATGCATTGCTCAGTCTCGGGCCTGGGTGACTACATTGCCGACGACGATCGCCACGCCATTTCAATCGCCCGCGATGTGATGGCCAAAATAGATTGGAACAACAGCAATCGCCACGCATTGCCGATGCCCGATCCCAAAGCACCCGCGCCGCGTTACCCTGCCGAAGAATTGCTGGGCATCATGCCTGCAGATATCAAAACCCCGGTGGACATGCGCGAGGTCATTGCCCGCATTGTGGACGACTCCGACTTTCTGGAATTCAAGGCCAACTACGGCTCGGCCACCTTGTGCGGATACGCCAAACTCATGGGCATGTCGATTGGCATCATCAGCAATTTGGGACCCATCGACACAGCCGGTGCCACCAAGGCCACGCATTTCATTCAAAGCTGCTGCCAAACCAAAACCCCCATCATTTACCTGCAAAACACCACGGGTTACATGGTCGGCAAAGACGCCGAACAAGGGGGCATCATCAAACATGGCTCCAAAATGATCCAAGCCGTGAGCAATGCCACCGTGCCACAAATCACTTTGCTGTGCGGCGCAAGTTTTGGTGCGGGCAATTACGGCATGTGCGGCCGCGCATTCGGCCCCCGCTTTGTGTTTGCCTGGCCCAACAGCACAACCGCAGTGATGGGCGCCGAGCAAGCCGCTGGCACCATGGCCACCGTGATGCAGGCCAGCGCCGCCCGCAAGGGCATGGAGGTGCCCGAATTCATGCTGGAGAACATGAAAAAACAAATCATCGACACCTTTGAATCACAAACCAGCGCTTTTTACACCAGTGGCCTGCTGCTCGATGATGGGGTGATCGACCCCCGCGATACACGTCATGTGTTGGCACTGGCGTTGGCTGCCTGCATTCAACAAGAGCGCAGTGTGCAGCCTATGCAGTTTGGGGTGGCAAGGCCCTGAGATGGATTTGAGTGGTCCGCCAGATGATCAGCTTTTGTAGTCGTCAAAAACACGCTGCTCCGCTTCACGATGCTTCGCAATGATTTTCTGAGCCGCCTGCTCGCCATCAAAGGCCATCCGATTTAACTTGTCTGTTCTTAACCCAGTGTTACTCAACAGCGCATTTTTCAAATAGCTCATCGATAAAACCGACACTTTTTCGGTCTTGAATAAGTCGATCTTGTTGTAAGTTTTTTCATCATTCAAAAGATGCCTAACCGCGGCCTTCAAATTAGAGTACATGCAGTTACCATCCTTTTGAGGACGTTGGTATATGGGCTTATGTCCCTCTGGTGCCGGCCCCCCTGAAAGCTTCTTAAAGCTGCTGTAAAAGTCTCGAATGTTCTTCGAAAGCTGCTTAAGCGAGTTGTCAGAATATTCGGGCCTGAAATCGGGTGCGAATTTACTATCACGCCCATCCTGAGTTAAACGCAGCGTATTGAGCATAAAAGAAAAGTCCAAACCTGAGGGCTGGTTCAGCTTCACCCCCCATTTTGAGAATGCTGACTCGGCCTTGGGGGGCCTTTGTATACCCATTTCATGAAGGTTATCCTGCTTTGTCGACAAGCGAGCGTGTTGATTGCTTCCAAGACCGCGATTGATCATGTGCATATTGACTGTTTGCTCAGTGGTTTTTTCGACCAGCAGATAAGTGGCGTGGCCATTGTAATCTGCCCCTCCTTGCCGACAACAATGAAAAACAAGAGGGATGATTAACTGCTCTCCAACCTTGGCTTTATCTACTGAATCCATAAGCCCCTTGGCCGCCTTTGCCATGGCAAATGGATCTGACTCCCCAACATCAAAAATTGCATGCCTACTAATTTTGCTCATCAAATCTTGGGTATTTTTTAAAGTCGACAGCGCCTTTTCTAAGCCTGATTTAACCTTGGGGTCGACCATATTTGGGTCTTCAACTGCATTCATATCGTTCAGTATCGATTCTATGATCGACATCTCACTATGAATGATCCCCTGCGTACTATCGTGTAAATGCATTAATTGTTGTGTACTGCCCTCTGAGGTGCTTGGGTCATAATTTGGAACAGCATGATCAGCCGCTTTACGCAATCCACAAAAATGTTCAATGTAGCTTTGGTTAATCGTGCCGTATTTGCTCCAAGGCAAGCGAGCCGCAAGTTTCTCCAACCCCTTTAAATGAGACTCAGCCCTGAGTGCGGTAATTCTTTTTGTCACAGGCTCGCTTGAGTCAATTTTCCTGAGTGCATTTGAATTGGCGCCATTTGGGCGAATAGTCTGTGCAATCTCCGCCAGGCGGGCTCTCAGGATCTCGCCACCCGATGATGATTTCGATCCACAAGCCACCAGTTTGTGAAAGATGTTGGGCATACAAAGCTTTAATTGCCCTGCAAGCTTTGAGGCAGCAGTCGACAATGAACCCACCTTCTCACCGACCATTCGGCTTGCCTTGGTGAACAGAGATGCGCCTTCAGCACCTGCGGACTGCGCTGTACTTGAATTAACTTGAATGGGCATAGAAAAACTCACCGAGTGATCACTGTAAGACTAAGTTCAATCCATGTATTTAAAGGTTCCGATTTAGCTCACTGAGTGATACTATTTCAAACAAACGTTTGGTTTATTACCCGGAGGCGATGTGAAGCTCACCCAAGAACACAAAGAACTGCAGCGCACCATCGAGCGCTTTGTCGACAAAGAAATCAATCCCCATGTGGCCACTTGGGAGCGCGAGCAAATGTTCCCAGCCCACGAGGTGTTTAAAAAAATGGGCGACTTGGGCCTCTTGGGCTTGACCAAACCCGAGGAGTACGGCGGCGCAGGGCTGGACTACAGCTACTCGATGGTGGCCGCTCAGGCTTTGGGGAAAATCCACTGCGGCGGTGTACCCATGGCCATTGGGGTACAAACCGACATGGCCACACCCGCCCTGGCCAAATTTGGCTCAGATGAGCTTCGCAAAGAATTTCTGGCCCCAGCCATTGCTGGCGACATGGTGGCTTGCGTGGGCGTATCAGAACCCGGAGCGGGTTCTGACGTAGCTGGCGTAAAAACCACCGCCCGCAAAGACGGCAGCGACTATGTGATCAATGGCAGCAAAATGTGGATCACCAACAGCCTGCAGGCAGACTGGATGTGCCTGCTGGCCAACACCAGCGAAGGCAAGCCCCACCAGAATAAATCACTGATCATCGTCCCGATGAAAACGCCCGGCATCACGATCGAGAAAAAAATCCATAAAATCGGTATGTGGGCATCCGACACCGGTCTTATTCACTTTGACAACGTGCGTGTGCCGCAACGCAACCTGATTGGCATGGAAGGCGCCGGGTTCATGTATCAAATGATCCAGTTCCAAGAGGAACGCTTGTGGGGTGCGGCCAACAGCATTGAAGGCATGATGCATGTGCTGAACGAAACCATCGACTACACCCGCCAACGCCAACTGTTTGGTAGCACCGTGCTCGACCAACAAGTGGTGCACTACACGCTGGCTGAGTTAAAAACCGAAATTGAAGCCCTGCGCGCCTTGGTGTGGCAGGCCACTGAAACCTACATTGACGGGCAAGACGTGACCGAACTGGCGAGCATGTGCAAGCTCAAAAGTGGACGCCTGGTTCGAGAGGTGTCGGACAAATGCCTGCAATTCTGGGGCGGCATGGGCTTTACATGGGAAAACCCCGCCTCACAGCTTTACCGTGACGGTCGATTGATTTCAATTGGTGGCGGCGCAGACGAGGTGATGCTGGGCATCATTTGCAAGTTCATGGGCATTTTGCCTGGCAAGAAGAAAACAAATTAAGCGATTGTGCCCATGAACGCCTCCGCACATGCCCAACGCATCCGCAAGTTACTCATCGCCAACCGCAACGAAATCGCCTGCCGAATTCAACGTGCTGCGCGCACCTTGGGCATCCAAACCGTGGCCGTATACTCCGAGGCCGACGCCCATGCCCTGCATGTGCAGCAGGCCGATGAGGCTTATTGCATTGGCCCTGCCCCGTCGCTTGAGTCGTATTTGCGAATTGACAAACTGATTGAAACCGCGCTTGAAGCGGGGGCCGACGCCATTCACCCTGGCTATGGTTTTGTGTCAGAAAACCCGGCCTTTGCTCAAGCCTGCGTGGATGCGGGCATCACCCTGGTGGGGCCCAGCCCGCAAGCCATCGCCGACATGGCCGACAAGGCACGGGCCAAACAAATCGCGCAGCAGGCTGGCTTGCCTTGCATACCCGGTTACAGCGAGGCTGGAGCCACCACAGCCGACCTGCTTGCCGCCGCGCAGCGCATTGGTTACCCCGTGATGATCAAAGCCCTTGCAGGCGGTGGTGGGCGTGGCATGCGCTTGGTGATGAGTGAATCCGAGTTTGCATCGCAACTGCACTCCGCCCAGCTCGAAGCCAAAAGCGCCTTCAACGATGACCGGGTGATGCTCGAGAAAGCCATCATCAACCCCCGTCACATCGAAATTCAGGTACTCGCCGACACACACGGGCATGCCGTCCATTTGGGCGAGCGTGATTGCTCGGTGCAGCGTCGCCACCAAAAAATTGTGGAAGAGGCGCCCAGCCCGGCGGTAGACAATTCGCTTCGAGCCCGCATGGGCGAGGCCGCACTTAAATTGGTGCATGCCACCGGCTATGTGGGCGCGGGCACGGTCGAATTTTTGCTGGACTCCAACGGTGACTTTTACTTCATCGAGATGAACACCCGCCTGCAGGTGGAGCATGGGGTGACCGAGGCCATCACCGGCATCGACCTGGTGCAATGGCAACTGCGCATCGCCTCCGGGGAGCCTCTCTCTCTTGCACAAAAAGACATCGCCCTCACTGGCCATGCCATACAAGGCCGTTTGTGCGCCGAGGACCCAGCCCGCGATTTCATGCCCCAAACCGGCCCCGTATTGGCCTGGCAAGCCGCTTCCAACGCCCGCACCGACCACGCGTTGCAAGTTGGCGGCGAGGTTAGCCCCTGGTACGACAGCCTGCTGGCCAAAGTGATTGTGCATGGTAAAAATCGTCTGGATGCCTGCCAACAATTGGCCGATGCCCTGGGGCGCACCACCTTGGTGGGCTTTGAGCACAATGGCTTGTATTTGCAGCGCATCGCACAACACCCGGTCTTTCAGTCTGGCAACTTTGGCACCAGTTTTTTGGCCCAACATGCCGATGCTTTGCTGGCCCCACAAAACACCACGCCCCATTTAGCGATGTTGGCTGTGTTGCTGGCTGTACGCCCTCCCAGCGGCCACAGGGCGTGGCCCGCCTGGATGAGTGGATTTTCAAGCACAGGGGCCCTGGAACGCCCCGTGCTGCTGGGGCACGGGGACAAAAAATACGCGCTGCGGGTTAAAAGCCTGTCACCCCAGCGCCACCAGGTGGAGGGCCTGCCTGACGGGCCTGTGGCGGTTGAACTGCCTGGCTCGCCTGCACAATCAGCCTTGGTCAACGGTCAAGCTGTGCGCTTTCAACATTGGCAACAAGACATGCACCAATGGCTTTTGCTGAACACCAGCCCACAAGCACTTTGTGCAAGCAACCTAAGTCTGCAAAGCGCCGCTGCCGGGCAAGACAACGCATTCCAGCCCAAAGTAAAAAGCCCCATGAGTGGCAAGGTGACCCAGGTGCTGGTTCAGCCCGGCGACGTGGTACAGCCGGGCACTGTGCTGCTGTGTCTTGAGGCCATGAAGATGGAACACCGCATCACCGTCAAGCATGCTGCACAAGTAGAAGAGGTGCTGGTTCAAGTGGGCGAGCAAATGAATGTAAACCAGTTGATGCTGACTCTCAAAGAAGCCACAGCGCCATCAACAACAGAAAGTAGCCAAACGACGGTCTAAGCGCATCGATCAAATACATGGATACAGTCCATTGATCTGGACCACTGGTTAAAACACGGGCGAGCAGGAGACATACCCATGGACGACTTTTTTCGCTCGGTTGAGCGTTTTGTAAACCAACAAATCAAACCCCACATCAATGAATGGGACGAAGCAGGTGAGTTTCCCCGTGCCTTGTACCAACAAGCCGGAGAACTGGGCTTGCTCGGTCTGGGCTACCCCGAAGAATATGGCGGCTTTGAATGTTCACTGGCCGATCGCCTCAAGCTATCGAACCTGGTTTGCTCCGCTGGCTCGGGGGGATTGTTGGCGGGGCTTT
This sequence comes from Limnobacter sp., assembly GCF_964228395.1. Taxonomy (GTDB): domain Bacteria; phylum Pseudomonadota; class Gammaproteobacteria; order Burkholderiales; family Burkholderiaceae_B; genus Limnobacter. Next base: position 63,530 of record NZ_CAXQZX010000129.1, on the reverse strand, counting down.
TTAGCCACAACATCGGCCTGCCCCCTTTGCTCAACCACGGCAGCGAAGACCTGTGCAAATTAATTGCGCCCGCAGTGCTCAAGGGCGAAGCCATCAGCGCACTGGCCATCACCGAGCCCAGCGGCGGCTCAGATGTGGCCAACCTCAAAACACGGGCTGATCTTATTCAAAAAGACGGCAAAGCCTATTACCGAATCAACGGCGAGAAAGTCTTTATCACCAGCGGGGTTCGCGCTGACTGGCTCACCGTGGCTGTGCGCACAGGCGAGCCCGGGGCGCGTGGCATTTCTGTGATCATGGTGCCCGGGAATTCAAAAGGCCTCACCCGCACCCCCTTGAAAAAAACCGGCTGGTGGATGAGCGACACCGCCAGCATCCACTTTGACAACGTGGAGGTGCCCGCCGATTACCTGGTTGGCAAAGAAGGCAAAGGCTTTCGCATCATCATGGAAAATTTCAACACCGAGAGGCTGATGCTGGCCGGGGCGTGCGTGGGGTTTTCTAAGGTGTGTTTGCAAGAAGCGCTCGACTGGGCCCAAAACCGCCAAACCTTTGGCAAACGGCTTATAGAGCACCAAGTGATTGCCCACAAACTGGTTGATATGCGTACGAAAATACGGGCCACAGAGGTGTGGTTCAACAACACCATCGAGCAAATTGATCAGGGGAACATCGACCAAGAGTTGGTGGCCGACATCTGCCTGCTTAAAAACCAATCCACCCAGACCCTACAGCACTGTGCCAATGAAGCTGTGCAAATTCTGGGCGGCATGGGGTTTATGCGCGGCTCATCCACCGAGCGCATTTACCGGGAAGTGAAGGTGATGTGCATTGGCGGAGGGGCTGAAGAAATCATGAAAGAACTGGCCATACGACAACTGGCGTGGTGATTGACCCCGAACACCCTATAACACCCCTCGAAAGAGTTACACTTAGACGCTGGAGTTATTGCACAAATGGCGAGCACAATACGCCAACAGCAAGTGCTGATGAGATTTGGTGAATTTTGTAAGCATTACACGTACAAATAACGTGAACTATTGTTAAATATTAGTCAAAATTCGCATCCATTTTCCAGGTCTTCTCAGTAAAACTCACACAAAGGCGAGTTTTTTGCCATCTCTTAAACGAACACACCATTGTCGGAGAATGTACTGTGGCTGATATCACTGGAATCATCAAAAGCGTGTTGGGCGAGGTCACCGTGACCCGCGCTGACGGCGAACAAGTTCAACTCAAAGAAGGCGACATCATTGGGGCTGGCGACACCATCACCACCAGCGCCGAAGGCTCGGCCTACATTGAATTCCCCGCCGCTGAGGGCAAAACACCAACCGAAGGCATCTTGAAGGCCAATTCGGTGGCCACCCTCAAAACCGGCGAAACCGGCGCCGAGTTTGAAGTGGCTCAAGGCGACTTCGAGCTGTTGTCTGAAGGCGAAAACCAATCTGTTGCCGTCACAGGTTCTGGAGGCATGTTTGGTCTGTTTGGTGCGGGCCTTGCAGCAGGTGGTATGGCGGGTCCCTTGGCCGCAGTTGCAGGCGCAGCGTTTGTGCTGGGCAGCAGCGACGATGACGGTAGCGGCAGCACGGGCGGCGGCAACGGTGGATCTGGCGAAGCAGCCGCCGGCACATTGCAACCCGTGACCAGCGTGGCTGGCCCCGCGTCCCCCACGGCTGACGGCGCAGTGGACGCTTTGAGCCCCGTAACAACCGTAGTGGACGCCCCAGTGGGTGCACTCGCCCCCGTCACAGAATCACTCACCCCCGTGGTCGATGAAACCGCTCCGGTGACCGACGCTGCTGAACCCGTACTCACCCCTGTAAATGGCGTGGGCACCGGCGCACTGGACGGCCTGAGCCCGGTGACAGACTCCCTGGACAACAACGTCACCCCCATCACCGAGGGTGTAGAAACCGCCATTTCTCCCTTGGTGGATGTGATCGCCGGTAACGAAGACGGCCAAGTGACCGCGGCTGCAGACACACTGCCCGTGAACCTGCGCGTGGTGGGTGAGCAGCTCGGTGGTGGCTTAAGCATGGCCACCCCACAAATTGCTGATGGCTTGAGCCAAGTGGTGTCTGGGCTGGATCCCATTTTGACCCCACTCAACGGCGGCCTCACCCAAGTGGCCGACGGTGCAGCTCCTGTATTTGACGGTTTGATTTCTGGCACGGCACAACTGCGTCAAATCAGCGAACCCCTGGCTGGCGGCATGGACCAGCTGTTTGATGCGCTCTCCCCAGTGACCAGCCAACTCGTCGCTGGCCTGGAAGGCGGTGGAAGCGATGGCGGTGACAGCGGCGGTGGCTCCGAAGGCCCAACTGGCACACCTTTGGATGCGGTGCTCGGCCAATTGCCAATGCCCGGCGGTGACAGCGGTGGTGGATCCGAAGGCCCAACGGGCACACCTTTGGATGCGGTGCTTGGCCCACTGGAAGCCGCTGTTAGCGGTGGTGGCGGCGGCAGCGCCGGCCTGCCAGGTTTCCCCGAAACAGGCACGCCGCTGGACCAAGTGACCTCCATGCTGGACCTCTCTGCACTGCCCATCTCTTCAAGCGGCAGCCCACTGGATGCTGTAACTGGCGCACTGCCAACCGACAACCTTCCAGTGTAATTTTGTTGTATTGCTTGGGGCTCCGACCCCCAAGCAAAGCAAAAAGGCACCCTTCGGGGTGCCTTTTTGCTTTTGGAACCATTCAATCCTGCAAGCCACCAAGTGACCGTAGGGAATTTTCCTTTCTCCATCGGGGCAAGCACCTCGATTGCATTCACACAATCAAAAAAGGGAGCTTGCAGCCATGTCCGCAGTCAGTATTCTCCAGCTCATCCCGCCCACCATGGTTGCGATCATCTTGTTGATCGCCTGCTACTTTTTTTACTCCCGCTACGTGGTGCCCGCTCGAAGTTTATGTAGCAACCTGGAAAAAATTGGAACCACAATACGCTCGATGAGCGACGGCGATGAAAGCATGCGCAAAAGCGGCGTCGCAAGGGTGTTTCAAGATTCCCCATTTGATCCCCTTTGGCGGGAGTTTGCCAAAACGCTCCACACTCAAACCAGCTATGTCCAGGGTCAACTCAAGCGAACCAAATGCAGAATCACAGTACCCGCGTCACATTTTTTCTCTGTCTCGTCCGTGGTCGACCGCCAACTGAGTGTCGAGTACTTTAAACACCTGCCAGGAATACTCACTGGCATAGGCATCATTGGCACATTTGCGGGTTTGTTATTCGGCCTATCCAATTTTGATGCCACCAACACGGAAACAATTAGCAAAAGCATTTCTGTGCTGCTCGCTGGCGTGCGAGATGCTTTCTACGCCTCTGCTGCGGCCATCACAGCGGCCATGGTGATTACCCACTGGGAAAAGATGCTCTATGGGCGCTGCATCACCGCACTGGATCACTTGGTTGACTGCCTCAACGGGCTTTTTGAGGGCGCTGTTGGCGAAGAGTATCTCGCCACGCTGGTGGAGCATTCCACCACCACAAGCAACCAAGCTCGTCTGATGAAAGACGAGCTAATACAGGCCATGGTTCCCGTGGTCCGGCAACTGGAATCCATTCAGACCCAACAGATCACAGGGCTTACCCAGGCCTTGGAAAACAGCCTCAACGAATCCAACCGGAAACTGGCCTCCCAAATCGAAACAGCCCTTTTACGCCAAATCCGTACCCCCCTTGAAGAGATGGTGTCAAAGCTGAACGAACGCTCGCCCTCGGCAGGCAACGCCCACGATATGGCTGTCAAGGTGATTAGGGCGAGGCAAAACGACATTCATCTGCCTAACGTCAGCGAGGCCTGATCATGTTTGGTCAACACTTACCCCAACGCAACAATCGCGACGAAGGGGAGCGCCCTTTCTGGATTTCCTACGCAGACTTAATGACTGCACTCATGGTGCTGTTTCTGGTCGTTATGGTCACTTCTTTAAGCCAAATGGCGCGAACACAGGAAGAACTCATCTCTCCCCCCATCGAGCGAGAAACAACACCGAAGAGCATTAGCCCAGTGACCACTGACATATCAATTCGCGAACAGGAGATTGGTGGCATTTGCTCAGAGCTATCCCAACAAACAGCCGCCACCAACCCCAATGTGATAGTTGATTGCTCACTTCAACGCATCAGCTTTGGAGAGGCGGGCCGTTTCAAAACCGATGAATATACTTTAAGCGATATCGGTCAGCAGGCCCTACAAGACACACTCGAATTGTTATTGGCCACAGCCAACTCGCCCCTTGGAAAAAAATGGCTAAAACAAGTTGTGGTCGAAGGCTTCACGGACACCGACGGGTCGTATCTCTACAACCTGAACCTCAGCTTGAAGCGCTCAGAATGGGTCATGTGCCTCATTCTTGGCCATGCCGGCAAAAATCCCATCGACCTCACTGCGGAGGAACGCAAACAGATCAAACAACTGTTTTTGGCGGGAGGGGTCTCTTTCAACAATATTCGTGACTCAAAAGACGCCAGTCGACGCGTGGAACTTCGACTGCAGTTTTACGGGATTGGAGAAACCCCACCCCCAAACCCGTTCTACGCCTCCAAGTTCAACGATTCGTCTGGCGAGCGCTGCATGCTTCGGCCCTAGAAATGGAACTTTAACCCTCAACCGGTCACCACACCTGAGTAGTTCAACGGAGGTTGGCATGAATGTACAAAACCCTGCTGTAAATACTGCAGCCATCACAACAAAACCAGCCCACATCCATGCGCCGGCAGAGTCGGTTGAGCAGTTTCGTACCTTGCTGACCAGCATGACAAACTCTTTGCAAAACAGTAGCCCGGTTTTATCTCAACAGCAAAAACCCGAGGCACTGCCCCAAGGCAATTTACTTGAAGACACCAGCAACAGGCTTCACAAAGCCGATATTGCGCTTGAAGAGCTCAGCTGGGAAATTCGTAAAGCTGGCCAGCAGCTTGGCAAAGCCATGCCCATGAGTGGCCTTTTGCCTGGGCAAATCATGCACATGAAATATGCCAGCACTGCATATTTCACCAATTTGATGCGTACAGAAAGTGGATTCTCCAGCCTCAGCGAAGAAGTGCAAGCCATCACCAAAAAACGGGGCTGAACCGCGATGTGCAAAACCTGTAAATCTATTCGGTGGATGCTCCTGGCGATCCTTCTGCATGCCTGCAGCAGCAACACTGTCCTTTTTAGCGCGCTGGAGCAGGATGAAGCCAATCAAATTTACTCCACCCTTCTGGAGGTTGGCATCCCGGCTGAACGCGAGACCACCAAAACAGGCGTCACAGTTACCGTTCCAAGAAGCATGTCCTCCGAGGCCCTGAAGATTCTGCAATCCAAGGGGCTTCCCAGGGACAAAAAGTCATCGATGGGCGAGGTATTCCGAAAAGAGAGCATGATCAGCTCCCCACTCGAAGAGCGCGCGCGTTACTTGTATGCCCTGTCCCAGGAATTAGAAAGAACCCTGATGCGGATGGATGGTGTCATATCGTCCCGAGTGCACATTGTGCTACCCGAGCGTACTAACCCAGGTGAACCACTCACACCCTCATCGGCCGCTGTGTTTGTCAAATACGACCAGCGCACGTCGTTTCAGGCTTACATTCCTCGTGTTCGTGAGCTTGTGTTCAACAGCATTCCAGGGCTCTCAGGCGATGCACACACCGCCGTCTCTGTGGCGGCGGTTCCAGCAGAAAACCTGCAAGAAAATTGCATCGCTTTGCTTTGGTATGGCCCAGTGGCCATACACCCCTCTGACAGGTGGGTGTTTTTAACCGTGATGTACCTGATCATTGGATTGTGGTGCCTGTCGATCACCATGGTTTGGTTGCAAGCCAGGGACGTCAAAGACTGGCCCGAAACGCTGAAGAAACTACATGCGAAGTTCAACAAAGAATGAATGATTCAAGCAATTACCTTCAAGACTGGTGGCGCTGGTGGGGAAACCCCTTGGTGAGCATACACAGCAGCCAAGTCATCCACTTGCCCTACGCGACTGAGCTGCTCAAGCAACCCAGTTATCTATTGTTTCTGGAGCTGCGGGGCAGTTTGGCACTTCCAGACACCCCCGACGCCTATTTGATTGAGCGCCCCCAACTTCGCAGCCTTGCTCTGGCCGAACAAGAGGAAATCTCTGAAACGTTCGTCCAGGCCGCAACCCTCAGTTTGGGTCCAAATATTCTTCAGGCAAGTGCCCAAAAATGGAGTCAGCACTTCGGCGTGGACTCCCCCGAACAGGTGCGACAAATCATTCAATGGCGCCACGAGATTCCACATGCCTTAAAAGCTTGGCGCGAATCATTGTTGATCACCCTCAACCAAGGCGACTCTTACAACATGCACATGCATACCCGTGCCTTGCTTTGTGTTGGGGCTTATTTGCAAAGCTTTTACCCGAATTTCTACAAACGATTTCAGCTGACTTTGCCATTTGAAATAACGCTGATCTTGAAATCGGTGGATCTCATTCCCCAAGAAGCCCAGGCCAGTTGCGAATCCTGGTTTGAACCCATGCTTGTCGCCTTGCACGAGCGGGTATTGCTCAGGTACCCCAGTGATGACATCGAACCCTTTGATCTTCAGGAGGACGAGGAAACCGAAACACTGGCCAAACTGGATGAAACAAACCCATGGCAGGAAACCAGCGATGCTTAAAAATCTTCGCCGAGTGCATTTTCCAAGGGAGCTTCAAACAAGTGGGCCAATCATTCCGGCCCATCTTCTTAACCATGTGGCCAGCCACGTCGAGATTGTGGCCAAAGCCGAAGAAACCGCAGCAAGTATACGACAGCGCGCTGAAATGGAAGCCACTCAAATTCGGGAAACGGCCAGGGAACGGATGGCTGCCTCCATCCACGCAGACCTCAATGCGCTCAAAGAACTTACCCGGCAAAAGGAGCAGGGGCTGTTGGCGAAGTCATCAACCATTTGCACCGAAATTTGTAAAGCCGTGTTCGATCAAATGATTGACGACATGGCGCCTCATCAAAAAATTGAGGTCTTGGTCGATAAGCTGCTCAAAGTTCAACATCATGGTCGCGAGCTCCTTATTTGCTGCCACACCAGTCAACTCAGCATGGTTGAAGCTGAAGTTTCACGGGTTATGGCAGAGCAACTCAACCTGAAAAAATGGGCGGTAAAACCCAGAGAAAATCTCTCCCCATTTGAGGTCATGATCAGCACCAGCAACGGCGCTGAAATACGGGTCTGCCTAGACAATCTAAAGGCAATTTATAAAGAAGAAATAGAGGCATTGGGCCGGGAGCTTGAAACGGTCATGCACTTTAGCGAGGACGACAATGAAACGATTTCTTAGCCTCGCCATGTTGCTCTCATCACTGCTTCTTCATCAAACGGAGACACAAGCGCAAACCACTGCGAGACCAAGCGCCCAATCGTCTGTAGCCGCCCCAGCCTCCACGTCTTTGTCGACACAAAGCAAAAATGAGCTCAAGGTTTACATTGCACAAGACGAAAGTGCCCGCAGGGTCATGGAAAGCCTCGTGTCGATGTTTGGCTTTCGGGTCCTGTCTGACAGCCTACCCAACAGGCCAGTCAGTGGCCGATTTGAAGTTCGGTCAATTGAAGACGTCATGGCGTACTTCAAAGGGGCCTATGAGCTGAACTATTTTGTCAATGGCATCAATGTGTATGTCTACAAATCCAGCGACTGGCGCACCAAGCGAATTTATGTGGGTGGGTCTGACCGTTCCAATGACGACTGGCGAGAACTCCTCACCTCCAGTGGTCTCTACTACAAAGATTTTCCGTTTGTGATTAACCGCGACAAAAGGGAACTGGTCGTCTCAGGCCCCAAGGCTTATATTCAATTGGTGGAAGCAACCTTTGGAGAGCCGTTACCCGACCCCAGCGAGGCCGAAAAACACGGTCTCAAACTCATGGTGTTCCCTCTAAAATACGCCTCAGTCGATGATCGAACCACGGATGTACGAAATACGAAAGTGGTGACACCCGGAGCGCTCAGTGTGCTGCTTAACCTTCTCGGGCTTCCCCCCCAGCGAATTCAAAACGCACCCGAGCGTCGCAAGGCCGGGATGCTCAATGAAAACGCATTCATGTTTCGGGATGGAGCACTCGCAGCAAGCGAAGGCATGGCTCAACTGCCGGTGTCTGAAACAAGCGACTTAAGTGGTAATCGCGAAAAAAAGCAAACCGACAATCCAATGCCTGTCAGCGTAACAGCAGACCCACGAACAAACTCGATTTTAATCCGAGACGCGGCAAGCCGATACGACTACTACAAAGACCTGATTGACAAACTCGACAGACCTGTGGCCATGATTGAAGTCGAAGCCATCATGGTGGAGGTGGATCAACAGACCATGAGTGAGCTTGGCCTGGAGTTTGGCCTAAACGCTGGAAACGTGGCTTATAACTTCCCAGGGCAAAGCGTGGGGCGTGAAAACTTTTTTACACCTGGTGCAAGTTCAATTGTTGATCCCGCGAGATTTTTAGCCCGCTTGCGCGCACTCGATGCAAACGAAAACATCAAGGTACTTGCACGTCCAACCATCGTGACGCAAGACAACGTCACGGCTTACATCGATCTGAGCCAAACCCTATTTCTTCAATTGACCGGGGAAAGAGTCGCTCAGGTCAAAGAAGTTACGGCGGGCAGCCTACTACAAGTAACCCCAAGAGTTGTGTCTGATGATTTCGAGCAACGTATTTTTATGCGGGTCGATATTCAGGATGGCACCATTGCGGAACAAGCGGGCATCGGCATGCCAAGGGTTCAGAACACCTCGATTAGTACCCAAGCGCTGATTGAACGAGAGAGAGCCGTGCTAATAGGCGGCTACAACAGAAACGCGCAAGACGACCTTGAATACAAAGTGCCAGTGCTGGGAAGCCTGCCCCTTATTGGTAATGCATTTCGAACCACCGAAAAACGAAACCAGGAACTTTCGCGATTGTTTCTTATCGTGCCCAGGCTGATTGAGGACCCCGCTCAAAACCACAAGTCCACCCGTGCGGCAGCCAATTTAATCGACAAAAACTTTTCCTATAAGTCTGATTCTCTTCAACCCACAGGTTCAATGCGCCTGGATAAAACCCTTTCACGTGTACCTGAACAATGAGCAACAACCTTACCCCGATTGTGGCGGAGGTCACAAACACCGAGGCACTGCAAAGCGGTCAAAACACCAACAGATCCAGTGGACTCAGTGCAACACAAAAATCGAGAGTTGCAAAGTTCATCAAGGCACACAGCAACCAACAAACAGCTGCTACGCCAAGCGACAAAAGTATTGACCAAAAAAACAAAGAAGCAGCACTTACAAAACCCCAGGTTAGCGCTGAGGAGCAAGCCCTTGCGATGAATGCGAGAGGCTTACACCGAAGTAAATTGCCAAAACATAAGGTGTCGACCAATGTCCTTCGCTACCAAGCCATGTTCACCAGCGATCCACTCTTTCTTCAAAAGGACATTGAGTCCTTTGAGGCATCGCTTCGCAAAAAAAGCCCCAGTTTGATCGACCGTTCAACCAAGCTCAGCGATCAAGACAAAATTCTTCGAAAATTTTTACTTGCAGAAATTATTCTTGAGGATCCTTCTATAACGCCAGAAACGAGGGTGCTTGTTGGCAAGCATCGCGACTATTTAAAGAATGTTCACGGCGAGGCTATTCTTGGAAAGCTGAGTGCTATTGATCAGGGGCACGACATGAAGCTGAGCAACGTCAGCCTGCGTGAGTTTGTCCGCGCCTACAGCTTGATAGAGTTACCGGAAAGCGAAAAAAAGAATGCGGAAATTCTGGAGCTTTTTAAGCATGTCAAGGCGTCGATCGACAAAGGCGATGGAACAGAGCAACTGGTGGAGATGCACAACAACTTCGTAGAGATCCTCAAACGCGAAAAGAGCCAGTACCCCAATCGGATTACAACACCAAGGCAACACGCGATCCTTTCGCGACTCAGCGAATTAAGCACCATCATCAAGGCGCAAAGCCTGCACAAACAATTTCTCAGCTGTTGTGAAAAGGCAAAAATTAAATCATTACCCAAAGTATCAGAACTCATGGACGCGTGCCTGCAAATTACAGTATCCAACGACCTGTTTGCAGGTGTTAGCGCACTCATTCGATCAGCGAGCTCAGTCCAAGGGCTCCGAGTGGGTGCAAGCAATATGTTTTTAACCAATTACAACCGGCAAATTCTTCAAAGTAAGTTATTGCACGGTATGTATAAGAATAATTTTCATCGCAAACAGGTTGTGGATCACCTTGAAAAGAGCATGCGCACAAGTGGGCTAATGGTTGTTCCCAAACTGAAGGCCTAACAATATGGACAAAGCCGGCAGCTCAAAACAGGTCAACGCAGAGGAAGACGGTTTTCTGATAATGGACCAACATTGGGCCTTGTTACCCCCTGACCCAGAAAACAGCATTTCAATTGAACAAAACGGAAAGCGAATACTGACGTTTTTCATGCTTTGGATTGACGAAAACAACATCTCTCCAAGCTTGCTTGCGACTTGTAAAAATCTCGCAAGTAACCCACCGGACTGGCCTGGAGTTCGTCTTGAATTTACTGAAACCCCCTCGCCTGGCTTTCTGATTCGTATTGTGAAAGGTTGGGAGCCCGCCAATTCAAAGCAAGAGCAAAGCTTATTTCAAAAAGTACTTTGGGAAATCAACAGGCTTGAAAGGAGTTGATGATGACAATCCGTGAAGAACAAAACCCACTTTCAACTGCGAATCGCGTTCGAGATCGGCTGGAAAAACATGCCAGTGGAGTGGAACCATCGAGCCGCGTTGATGTATCACGCCATGCCCCACACATTTCGCGTTGCAATCAATTAAAGGCCGACCATCCTGAGGATTTAACAGGTGAGTTTCTAGGCTTGTTATTCAACCCTTTGTCAGATGAACCCAAAGCCTCACCAGACAAGGGCTTCAACGACCATTCAAACAAAAGCAGCCCAAATGGAACCAACTGCCTTATTTCCTCACTCAATAAACAGGAAGAGTGTTTTGGCAAATTGGAAGATACAAAAGAGCCATTCACGATGGTGATTGAAAACACCACTTTGGGAGCTTTGCGGCTTCGTGGTCGTTGGTCACAAGGGGTATTGCAGCTTGCCCTTGAATTGCCGAAGCGTTTAAGCCTGACTGAGCAAAAGGTTTTAGGTGCAATGTTGTCAAAGGGGCTTTCCAAACAATTGGGGGTTCCAATGGAGATCTCAATTGATTGACTCGCTGGCAAGTCTTACATCGACCACCGCAATCAAGCCGGTAGCCTCAACGGCAATCAGCGCGGCCGACGTTTCGCAATTCAAAGAATTGCTGGGTGGCGGCAATCAGGCACTGGGCACGATACAGCAATTCATTGATGGTGCTGAAAATCGCCTGGTTCGTGGTGAGCTGGCAGTGTCTTCCAAATTGAAAGACTTTGATTACAAAGACAATGTGATGGGCCTGGTGCATGCCATGCATCAAAGCTCCATGAATTCAGTTTCTGTTCAACTCACAGGAAAAGTTGGCACCAAGGTGTCAGAAAGTTTTGAGTCCTTGATCAAGCAGCAGTAGGAGGAAACCCCATGGAAGTCATTCAAGCCGGCGACAAAGTACTGCAATTTGCAGATCGACACGGTAGCAATGTCAAGCAAATGTTGGCCATGCCAGATTTTGGAAGCCGAATCGCAGACGGACCCGCATTGAACTATGAAGTCGGAATGATGACTGCAATGTGGCAACTCGCTTCGGGTTTAATGAAAGACCTTACCGAGCCACTAAAAAGTATTGTCAATAAATAAGGAGCCTACCATGTCGATTCCAGGATTACCTCCCTCTCCCGCGGCGCCCGCAGAAAACCCCTTGCTGGACGCCGTTATTCTTTCTTATGGCACAGAGGATATCATCACGCCCTCCTGGATTCACGGGGAAGAGGATCACGATAAAAAAGAAAGCAGCTGAATTAAGAGCAACTTAAACACTCAATTGATGAGTTAAGGAGAACTTTATGGGTGCCCCCCAAGCATATAGCCGTCACGCTGACAACGCTGCACAGGAAGCCATGTTGCTCCAAGCCACCGCAGAACGCGAGGCGGCTATTAACCGATTCAGAGAAGGGATTACACAAGCAGGCGTTACACCAGAGCAAATTGTCCTCTTGGCCACAGATCTGAAAGAAGTTCTTGGTTCGGTGAGCGCTGTGATTGATGTTGCTAAAACAATTAGCGACGAAGCCAAGCGCATTATTGAACGCGCCATGCAGTAAATCTTCAAACACCTCAAGAAATACTTGCATGTTCTTTCTTGAGGCCCATCTTAGGGTTCAATCGCATTTCAGGAGCTGTTCATGGGGAACCCCTCTATTGAAGCGCCAGCATCTCATCATTCCAACGGCGTTGTAGACGAGCAGGCAGGCACACAAAAGTCTTCGAATAAGGCAAGCCCCGAACAAAGGGAGGAAGTCAAACGATGGTTCGCTGTGCTGAACCAAATTGCCGAAGGCGACTACAGCGGTGCTTTGTCCTCCATCACGGAAATCCGCACCAAAAGAATGCGGGAGGAAATGCAGGCTTTAACAGAGATGGCTGAAGAGTACGGGCCCTTGGAATCAGCGGCCGACAACCTAATTCATAGGCTTCTCAGCGTAGGGAAAGATGGTGAAGTAATCAACTTAAATTCCCACATGCGCGAATTTGTGATGCGTGCCCAAAAGGCACACCCGCCACAATCGGACACCACAGAAAACTCTCTCGGCAAATTACTGCGTGGCGAAAAGCTCAGTGAAGCCGAAGCCAAAGACCTACATGCTTACTTTGAAGAAGCAAAACTCAAGGTCATTCCGCAAGGCAAAAGAGTCTCCCTACTTACTGAACAAATTAAGTCTTTGCAGAACAACTACGAGCAAGAGCTCGCCAACGGCGGCCAGGGGATAAAAGCCTTACTGGGTCAATAGTTAGCATTTTTCCTTGAATAGTAAGATCGCCTAAAGAGATAACCATGCCAGACGCAACAACGCACGCCGCCCCCCCCAACACCACAAATGTTGGTTCGCCTGAGTTGACAGCCACGCAACAAGCGCCGTCATTGGATGAAGCCTTACTCAAAGCAATGCAAGAGTTAGGCATCACTGACCTGAGCACTATCACGAAGGACCAAGCGACCGGGTTACTTGAACGTTTGCAACAGCTGCAAAGCGACCAAGCCCAAGTGGCAGATGGACCAAGCACCGAAGGTTTGGCCATAACCATCAAAAAATTGGAGCAGGCCATCGCTAAGTGGCCAGAAGCTGGGGCTACCCCGCTAGAGCAAGAGCTTAATTCGCAGAAAGGTCGATTGGGAGTACTGGAGGCAATCAGCGCAGCTACAGGTCATGGGGAGGTGGGGGTGGCCGCCTTGGTGAGTGCAGCTCAAACCGAGGTTGGTGGCAAAGTGAGCGTGCTTGAAAAAGCGCAGACGGTCATTGACGAACAAATGCCCTTGGGCGCAGAGAATTCTGGCTCCTCGCGTGAGCAAGCTCAAAAAATGCTGGATGCCATCAATGGTTTGGAAAATGCTGGGTACAACCTCGCCGATCTTATGCTCAAAGACCTTCAAGAAGAGCTTCAAAACCAGCTTTCAAAGCCCCCCTCCGAACCACCCAACCCGGAAGGAGATGACTTACTTTTGCGCAAGAGTGTACTTGGAGCGCTGGACAACTACTTTGAAGCCAGCGGTCTAGACCAGGCAAGCCCACAACGTACGCGCAACCGCGCCTTACTGGCAGGCGCCGATGTTGCAAGCAATGAGCACTCCATGAGCAAAGCTTGGGAAACAGAGACCAGAAACATCACCAATCTGGAGTCGTTTTCCCAAGAGAATGTAGAAGACGCCATTAAACAACTGGAAGCACTGCGGGCTGACGCTATTCGCCGCGGCGACACTGTTGCCGTGACAGCCATCAACGCAAAAATCTCTGTCATGGCCGAAGCGGCTGCGCACATCGAGGAACACGGCAGTTTGGGTGATCACGCGATTGTGACGGTCTACAAACTCAAGGCAATCGATATGGGTACGAAACAGATTTTGCTGGATCAATTGAAAGAAGCCAAATTGCAGGCAGATCAATCTGGCGACGCACAATTGATGAGTGAGCTCGAAGGCAAGATTGCGTCCATGCAAACACAAATTAATACGCTGGAACAAGAGCTTAAGGTTATCAAAGAGAAGATGACTGATGTAATTGAATTCAAGGCCGACAAACATGTTCAATCGCTAATGAACGTAGCATAGGTGATTTCATGAACACGCCAAATCCACAGGCAGCGGCTGGCGATCATCCCCGCGTGGGCGAATCTCTAGTTGTTGCTGAAAGCTCGGAGGGTGAAGGTTTTTATGAGTTGATGGCCGAGTTTTGGGTGGGTGCCCTGAAGAACATGCGCGACTCGCTTAGCCAACACATAGAGGGGCTTTCTGGGGCAGAGCGGCAAAAGGCGGCTCAGATCCGCGAGCAGGTCGACAAGTATATAAAAGAAATCGAGAAGCAGAAACGCAAGGGCCCCATGGAGAAGTTCATGAAGGTTTTCGCGCCAATTTTGACTGCTTTTTCAATCATGGTCGCGGTGGTGGTTCCCACTCCCATGACCATTGCCATGGCGGTGATGGCCGTCACCATGTTTCTTGAACCATTGATCTCCAAGGCGGCAGGCAAGGAGTCAATGATCGATCAATTTATGGGCAAGGTCATTCAAGAGCTATCCAAACACCTGCCACCGGCGGTGGCTGCAGTGATCACTGCCGTCGTGGTAACGGTGGCCATTCTGTTGATCACCCGGGGAGCCGCATCGGGCATTTCGGCTCTTGGTAAGGCGGTGGGTGGCCCAGGCGCAAGTGCAGCCACGAGTGCAGCGTCACATGCCGCAGCCGTCAGTGGCTCGACCACATCGGGCACAGCCGGCGCTGCAGGCGCTGCTGGCGGTACTTCAAGATCCTTCCTTCAATCGCTTGGTGGCAATTTGGGCATCACGCCCCAACATTCAGGATTTGATGCCTTCGCAAAAATTACCGAGTACATCGAAACCTTGCTTTACATGGGTAAAGCCGGCATGGATATCGACATTGCGGTGCTGAATTTTCAATTGGCCAAGGCCCTAAAGGCCTATGGCATCGAGCAAGCTTATATTGAAGAACTTACCACCATCATCAACATGATTTGGAATGGAGTCAATGACGTTCAACAAAATATGGAACGCCTTTTGGATCTTTTGGTGGATCTGTTTGACAAACAAGAAATAAACATAGGAATTTAGTGATGACCGATCCCCTTGCACCTCAAGCTTCACCTGAACCAACGGGCCTTGCGATCGACGACTCTGGCGCCCCGCCCTCCAGTGGGGCAGCCAAGGCTCAAAAGCCACTTGACCACCATGAACGCACTCAGATGATGAATTACCTTCAGCATCAGCGAGGCTTAACAGCCGAACAGGCGGAGAGGTTCTTAGACGAATTCATGCAACCAGATGAGGTGCGTCAATTTTTGAGTGTGATTTCAGGGCAGACGTCCATCACTCGACAAGACATGAAAGAAAAGTGGGGGCTAAGCGATGAGGAGATCGACTTTGTACTTCAAGGAGAGGAATCTCTTTCTATGAGGCCAGCAGATGGCGAGGGGCGTCATGGTGCTGTGCTTGTAACAAGTCACCCTTTTGGCAATATTTTCGTCGAGTTTATGGCGTTGATGTATGCGCTGGGTACCGATGTTCGTCAAATGATCACCAAAATGATCAAGGTGCAAAAAGACGGCATGATTGACTCGGCCAACGAGCAGTTTCGCGGCGCCATTGCTAAGTTTAGTGCCGCCATGTTTGCAGGCGTAGTAAGTTTGGGTGGTGGTGCCTTTAACGCTTTGAACACCAAGAACAAGCCCCCATCCGATCCATCACAAAATGCTGGCACTGGCAAAACAGGCAACGAGTCTACCAATTCTCGCAATGCCAGGCTCAATGACGCCATGAACAACACCTGGACCAGCCCACAAGGGCTTGCCCTGATCACTCAACCATTTTCGGCTACAGGCGAGTTTCTGGATGCATTTTTCCAGCGTGAAGCTGGGCGATCCAACGCCGAGGTGGAAGAAGCCCGCGCCATTTTCCAGCAATTAATGTCCTTCTACGAACAAACAAATCACGCGCAACAATCGGCTGCTCAAGGTGCAGGTTAAGCATTTTCAGAAAAAGGAATCATGATGACCAATGGCAATGTAGTGAAGGGTGCAACCGATCACGGATCGAGTCTAATGTCTTCTCAGGAAGCCCCAGCCGGTACCACCTTCCAATTTAAAAACATGCAGTCCCATTATGAAATTGCGACTGAAACACCGGAGGATCTCCAACTGGTATTGGCCTGGATTGCCAATCTTTCAGGCAAATCGATCGATCAAGTAACCCTTGCAGACCTTTTAAAGTTTAGTTATCAGGCTACGGGAATCGACGGCTTCCCGTCCACCCCATACAGGCCATCCAACGGTGGTAACCAGATCAACCAATTGCGCCCCACCGCCGAGATGATGGGGCACATTCGCAATTGGGCTGCTGGGTTTTACCAAGGTAGGCCGCCTGTGCTTGTTAGCAATACCGCAGGATTTGTCGGCTCCGAAATTGACCTGGGCGACGCCTCGCCAGAGCAACTGCGACAAAACTCAGCAGTGGCGTATGGTTATGTCGGCTCTGCACAAAAAATTTACGCAGAGAATTATGCCGATAGCCCCTTGCCACCGATCAACCTGGATTCAATTGATGACCCGGAATTGCGCGAGTTGTTGGTCAGGGTATTTGGCGAGAATCCTCCTGGTGGATTCACTGAGGGCCACTTAAATGTATTAAAAATAATGGGCATAGCTGATGGTCCTGCTGGCGGTTCGCCAAGCGGCTGGGGCATCAGCCCTATGGGCAAAGCGCTACTTCATGTATTCGCCCAAGAGGGCACGGGTTTTATACCTGATAGCAATTTATTCAAATTGAACGACCCCAAAACAGAGCATTACATTAGTTCCGCGGGTGCTTATTTTGATGCTGAGGGCAATTGGATCCCCGCGGACCCGACCAGCACAGCTGGGGCGCTCACCACCATTTCTGAAAGTTACAGCGCCATTCATTCGGCCATGTCGCACCGGAGCGAATCCGCAGAACTTCCACCAGGTCTGCATTTGCCCGATGAAGTTGTAGCTCTGATGAGCGAACTGGGCGGGAAAAGTGGTGGGTTTAACGCGATAGATCTTAATACCCTGGTTGTGATGGGCTTGGTTCACATTGATAAAAACACAAATGCCGTTAGCCTCACGCCGCAAGGCCAGTCTTTGCTTGGCGCAGTGAAACCACCCCAAGAGCAACCCGTCGAGCCGGCCCCTGAGGACAAAAGTGCCGAGGAATTTTGGTGGGCCTCATACACCCTAGTATATGCCCACAACGGGGCAGGGGAAAGGATGATTGATCATTTAGAAGCAGTACTAAAACGTAAGAGTGATACCAATCTTTACAAAGATGGAAAATATTATGGCAAGAGTGTGAGCGATGAAATATCCAAGATGCTAGTAGGTGATCCGCCCATATTCAATGAAAACAGCCGCCATTGGGAAGATGCAGGCTTGGGGCATTTAACGCAGGAGCAGCGTACAGAGATATTGGCTGCCATGAAGGTTTGGGCTGGAAATCGCGAAGGGTTAGACTCCATAAGCGGGGTTCAGGGCGCAGGCGGGAAAAACGTCGAAGTGATTGAGCAACACGAAGCAGAGGTCTGGGTTAGTCGAAACGCCTTTTCGTGGATAGCCGACCCCTCCGAGCGGGCTAGGCTTATGATGGACGCTGGCATTAAACCTGACCCACGCTGGGGTGCTTATAAACTAGACTCTCCAGAGCTAGCTCCCCACAAAAATCAAATCGGCGAGATCATGGCTAATTTGTTTGGTTGGGACATCAACAACATAAGCCAAGACCAACTTGACCAAGCTTTGTATATTTTAGAAACCACGGGATTCATCAAAATGCCAGACCCGAACTCTCTTGTTAAGGTAATTACCCTCGGCGATGTGTCACCAGTGGCACAGCCCGAGGGCTCTGAAGGGTAGCCGCCAGAACCTTCGCCAGAGGCAACTTACAAGGCCTATTCCTCCTAAGCAACCTCAGGGGGAATAGGCCTTAATTTTGGCTCATATTGCTTTGCCGAAGTTGTAACTCCATCACGGTTCGAAACACTTCGGCAGCCAGTTGCAAATGCTGCTTCCGGATATATTGCTCTTCGTCACAATCTTGGTACAACATGCGGGCCAGTTTGACATTGGTCACAATGGGTACGCCATGCTTTTTTGCTTCCTCTCGAATCAACATGGCATCCTCATCAACACCCATGCAAACAATATACGGCAGATCATGTTTGCCAGGCTCGTAATCCAGTGCCACAGAAATATGCGTAGGATTGGCCACAACCGCCTTCGCGCCACCTACCTTATTCAGAGACGCATTCAATAGGCTGCGATGCATAGACTTTCGCTTCTGTTTTAGGCGGGGGTCGCCCTCTCGCTGTTTGTATTCGTCCTTAATGTCTTGGTGACTCATCATGAGCTGTTTGGTTAAATGTGCCTTTTCCATGGTCCAATCGATTAAGGCCAAAATAACAAACACCGCCAATGAATACATGACAAGCTGCTTCAGGATCAGCATGAGAACATCGAGAAATTGCGGCACGCCCACGCGAAAGCTGTAGAGCATTTCAGGCAAATTGCCTATAAAAACCAAATACCCCAGGCCAACCAAAATACAAACTTTGACGACAGACAACATAAGTTGAACCAGGGATTTTTTGGACAACATATTTTTGATGTTGCCAATGGCGTTCATTTTTTTTAATGATGGCGTTGCTCCCTCAGGCGCGACCAAGAAGCCAATTTGCATCCAGGTGGCCAGCAGGCCCATGACTGCACACACAAACACCAAGGGCAGCGTGATGAGCAATAACACCTTAAGCGCCATGTCGGTAATTTCTTGACCACGGGCTTTATCAGCGACCGCTCCTGCGTTGATAATCAGATCAAGTAGCTCCGAAAAATATTCTATGTAACTGCCGCCAACCCAAAACAGAAATGCGTAGAAGGTACCTAGCTTCAACACGATTTGGGCATCTTTACTGACGGCGACCTGCCCCTTTTTTCGGGCATCGTCTATTTTTTTTTGCGTGGGTTTTTCTGTTTTTTCGCCGCTCATGGCGCCACCCCCAACAGGGTACTTAAGTTGTCGCTGTATTGAGCAAAGAGCCGGAAGATTTCGTCCTCAGTGTAATGCAGCATGACAAGCAAGGCTGCAATTCCAAAAACACTGCGCAGGCCAAACTGAAGACTGTAGACCTGCAACTGCTGTGCAAAGGCTGAAACAATTTCTACGCACAGCTCAACCACCAACACGGCCACCAAAATTGGACCGGCCAACAACATGCCAAAAGAGACGTGGTCAGCCACCATTCGAAGCAGCGTAAGCCCCCAGTC
Source organism: Limnobacter sp. (assembly GCF_964228395.1). Classification (GTDB taxonomy): domain Bacteria; phylum Pseudomonadota; class Gammaproteobacteria; order Burkholderiales; family Burkholderiaceae_B; genus Limnobacter. The sequence goes on along the minus strand of NZ_CAXQZX010000129.1, from coordinate 44,068 downwards.
TGTGAGCGATGCTGTAACAATCGTGCCTGGCGGCATCAGCATGTAACTGTTAAGCAGATGCACTGCGATTGCATGCAAGCCCGGACCAGCAAATATAAGTGCCACAAACAAGTAGCCGAACAAAGTCTCCAGCGGCAGCTCTTCACCCGAGTCGTTCCCCGTGGCCTGCGCTGCAAAGGTTGCCCCCCTGAACACCTCGATAAAGGCGCCAAACGCCTTGAAAGCAGCGTAGGGCATGAATATCGTCATACCCAACATGGCACCCAGCATGACCTCGCTTAAAAACGTAGTGACGGTCAAGCTAGGCGCCACAATTTCGGCATCCATTTGAAAGCCAACTGAGAACGCGGGGTAAAGCACCAGCGACGTAGCGACGGCCGATTTGATCAGAGTGCTTGTGGCCCCTTTGTTGAACACCGGGAAAAACCACATAAAGGCAAAAGACCTGGGCAGAAAATACATCAGCACAGCGATGTATTGTCGAAGTGCATCATCGGCAGACTGTAGCTCATCGATCATGTGCGGGTTGCATTGTGGGCGATCAACCTGAAGATTTGGTCAGTGTATTCAATCAGGTTGGATGCCATCCAAGGCCCCAAACCAATCAATACAAAGACCACCACCACCAGCTTGAGTGCAAAGGGCATGGCTTGGTCCTGAAGCTGAAAAACTGCTTGCATAAAGCCCAGCACCAGCCCCATAACGGCGGTGACCAAAACCACAGGCCCAGAGATGAGCAGGGTTAGAAACAAGGCCTGTTTGACGTAGTAAATCAGCATACAGAGCTAGGCCACATAGGAATTGACAAGGCCTTGCAACACTTTGGCCCAGCCCTCGACCGCGACAAATAAAACAATTTTTGCGGGCACGGTGAGTGACATGGGTGAAACCATCATCATGCCCAGGGCCATCAACGCACTGGAAACAGCAAGATCGATGATCACAAAGGGTAAATACAAGTACAAACCAATTCGGAATGCTTCGGCCAACTCTGAAGCAACAAAGGCGGGTAACACCACAAACAGGTCGTTTTTGTCGATGGGCGGTGCATTGTATTTTTGCTGGAACCGTTGAGCGGTGGCGTGGAAGCTTTCTAGGTAGTCGGCTTTTGTGTTGGCCAGCATGAAGGTTTTGAAGGGGGGAACTGCTGCATTGATGGATTGCAACACTTCTGAGCCGGTCACTGGCATGGCGCCCCCGGGGGCAAAACGCTGCCCAGCATCGGTTAATACAGGCCCCATCACCAACAGCGACATCACCATGGCGATGCCGTACAAAACGAGATTGGAAGGCACCTGCTGGACGCCGATCGCGTTGCGCAGGATGAGCAGAACCGCTGAAAATTTTAAAAAAGAGGTTGCGGTCACTGCCACCAGAGGCAACAAAGAGAGGGACGCAATCGTGACAATGAGCCCGATCGGATTGATGGCATCGCTACCCACGGGCTACACCAACCGCTTGGTGATCTGGACCATGATTTGATCCTTAAAATGCACCAACTCCCCGTGGAGCACTGCCTCGCCATTTACACACAAAGTCACCATGGGCAGGTTATGCTGCCCCAGTTCAATGAGGGTTCCGGCTTGCACCGCGCATAGCTCTCCCAGCGGAATCGTGGTTTGACCAGCAATGATGTCGAGCTCGATTTGTTCATGGGGGGGCGCGTCGAGTTGCAGGGTGTTGTTTTGCGGATCATTGATGGATTCGCCAGTAAACTCCACCTCAACAGAGTTGTCTGTCATATTGAATTGAACCTCATATTTGTAACCAAGCACGTCGTGATTCATCAGGCACAGATAGCCCCGCAATCGATAGGTTTCTGGACTGGGTCGAAACCCTTGCAAAGCCAATAAGTCGCCTTGCCTAAGGGCAGCATATTCTTCGGAGTCCCAAAGTCTTTTTGATAAAAAAAAGCCAAGACGGATTGGCCGACGAATGAATGCGGCAAACTGGTCGTGGCTTTGCCAGTAGGCGACGCAATAATCACGGGCGTTGGCCTCCATGGCGTTGAGCACTCCCTGTTCTGCATAAAAGACGAGTTTTGTGCGTCGCTTGTGATCCAGGGCCAAATAATCATGAATGGGCGCCTCGGGTAGGCATTCAAGCACCTCTTGTTCGCTTAACAGTGACTCGGCCTGGATCCCCAGGATGGGCTCTAGTTCGAAGACAACAGCCACCAGAATGTCAAATATGGGGACAGTGGAATTGTTGGCGGCCTGCACAATGGATGGTGAAGTGAGCATGCCGGTTCTCTCGAACACGTACTCGGCATCGATCCCGATGAACACCGCTCCCCCCTCGGAGTTCACCCCGCGAAGCCACATCAAATCCAGTTTGGAGCCCAGACGAGGAATACCTGTGCTTCGGCGAATGTTGAGTTCAGCCAAATATCCATTGTCGTAATGGTAGGTGTGCTGAATAACACCCTGACTTGGGGCAAAAATTGAACAGTGAACATCTTCCGGTTTGATTTTTTTTAGCTGAGCCAGCGACCATGACATGAGGTCGTTGGCCAACACCTGCTCCTCTGCCTCTGCGGTTACTTCCATAGCTTCCCCGCAATCACTTCGTCGATACCCATCAGCTTTTTTTCGGCCTCTTTGGTGGCTTTGACGCGCTCTTTGAGCTGCTCCAAGGCCAACATGGCCTCTCGGGTTCGCTCGAACACAGTGACCTTGGCGTCCTTGATGTGCTTGATGCTGCGAACCTTTCGCTTGTTGAACTTCAACAGATCCATAACGGTCACGCTATCATTGACCAATTGCTGCAAGCCATCCCTTTGTAGGGTGATGGCCTTGCGCTCTTGCTCAAGGACTGCGTGCTCAGCGCGTGCAAGTTCGTGTTGCGCAGCTTTTACTTCTTTGTCTTTTGCCTGCTGCTCGCGCAACCGAGCTTGAACACGCAGGTTTCTTACTGTGCGCACTTGTTCAAGCTGTTTTTCAAGATCGCTGGCCATGGTTCTAGCCTTCACTCAGTGTTTCAAACTTGGAGACGATCTTCTCCAGCCCTCTTGAGGACAACTCCATGGTTTCGGGTTTGAAACGGTCTTGCCTACACCAGGCATCCAGCAAGGGCTTGATGCGTACGGCCTCATCGATCAATGCATCGGAGCCTGGGGTGTACTCATTCAAACGAATCAACAGCTCCACTTCCTGATACAGGGCATAGGCGCGACGGGCCAAGGCTGCCACTCTTTGGGTGCGTGCTGGCGCCACATGCGACATAACTCTAGACAGGCTGCGAAGCGGGTCAATGGCAGGGAAGTGATTGCGCTCGACCAACTTTGTACTCAGCACGATGTGGCCATCCAGCAAACTTTTAGCCTCGCTGGCGATGGGGTCATCTTCTATCCGCTCACCTTCCATCAGCACCGTGTAAATCGCTGTAATATCGCCCTTGTTGGTGCATCCAGCGCGTTCGATGAGTTCTGGCAAAATGGAATACACCGATGGAGTGAAACCCGAGGCCGTTGCAGGCTCACCCGCCATGAGCCCGATTTCTCGTTGGGCACGGGCCAGGCGGGTGAGTGAGTCAACAACAAGCAATACAGATTTGCCTTGATCCCTCAGGTGTTCTGCAATTGCGGTGGCAGTGAAAGCCGATCGAACCCGTTCAGTCGGCGACTTATCGCTGGTGGCACACACGAAAAAACTTTTTTTTCGAATGTCCTCAGAAATTTCTCTCTCCATGAATTCTCGAAGTTCTCGGCCCCGCTCACCCACCAAGCCAAAGACAACTGCGTCTGCTGTAGTTCCACGCACAATTTGGGCCATCAAAGTACTTTTACCGCAGCCAGGCGGGGCAAAAATGCCCACGCGCTGCCCTCGACCCAAAGTGAGAAAGCAATCAATCAGCTTGACCTTGGTTTGAAAGGCCGAATTGATTGGTGGGCGCTGTGTGGCGGGAGGAGCTTCACGAAGCACGGGCGATGCGTCCTCACTGCTTGAAAGAACCCCCAGGCGACGGTTGTGCGGCTCATCCATGTGACGCCCCATGCCATCAAGAACAGCCGAGAACAGATGCTCCTGGGCCTTGATGCAATGCTGACGGCCCAAGGGCACAACCTTGGCCCCCAAGGTGATCCCTGTTACGGCCTGCAAACATGAAATGGTGGCTTCGTCCTGGTTGAATGCGATCACTTCACCCAGAACTGTGCCACCATGAGAGGTTTCTATCTCACACAATTCGCCTTGCATGACGTCGGGCAGATTGGCTTTTAGCGTTGTCACAATGATCTCGTTGACAAAGCCAATTTTGCGAACAGGTTTGAGTTGACTGAGTCTTCCAATGAATTGGGCAATGAGTTCATGCCCAACTGTCGGTATTACAGCCGTTTTCACAACACGACCTCATAGGTATGACTGCCTTTGAGAACAACTTTTTGTGAATCGATAGATACAACGGTTAGGCCATTGAAGACACCGCCGGGATAAAGACGCATGCCATCGCGCAGGATGATTGAAGGGCGTGCACCCAGCACCATGCGCTCTATTTCTATGCCGTCAACCAGTTTTTGTTCTTCTGTAAAATCCATTCTGGCCACCAAGCTGACGTAGTTTCCGTAGTCGCGCCCCAAACGGATCAACTCGCGTTCAAACTCCTGGCCTTGAATCCTGTTCAGTTGTGCATCCACGGTCACCGTGTCGCCGTCCACATCCACCTTGAAATTGACACTACCTGATCGGCGTGCAAACTCCCGAAGCTCTCTGTCGACACTATTGACCATGTGCTTTTCTAGCAGGGCGACGGGTGGGGGGTCTCGGAGAATGGTTCTTGGTATGGGTTGGACTGGATTGACCTTCGCCTCGGACTTAACAACACCCGCTGTGCCAAAGAACACAATCATCACAGTCATGATGAAGCCGATCAGGAACAGCAGGGCTACAAAGGCCTTCGCTCCCAAACTTCGCAAGGCCGCAACAATTCCGTAGAAGAATGTTCCAAAGCTGTCGCCAAAAGCAGCAGCCAAACTGTGCGAAGCCGAGTGGATTTGAATCTCGAGTTGTATATGCCGATAGTCCAAGCTAATCACCTGGGATGGAAACAACACCTCGTTGATTTCACGATCGTCTGCGGACTTTAGCCTTGCATCGGCGTGCAGGGTATCGATACGAACTCGACGCCCCATTTTGCGCAGTGCCAACAAGACATCAGGCACCTCTGGGTCGCATAAAAATACATCAGCCTTGGAGCTTGCCCCCATGGTGAGCAGTGATTTATCCAGCCTCCAAGTGGCGCCAGCGTGTAGGCCCGATTTTGCTTTAACAATGGTGTAAATCATGATTTCGCCCCGGTTTGTTCTTGCTCTTCATCGCTGGGCTCTTCAACATAGATGCTGCCCATGACCTGAATTTCCACTTGTTTTGAGAGTTCTTGATGCGAAAGCACTGGTACGCCAAAAAGCTGATCCTGAATGATTTGCCTGAACAACAGACGACAGTCCATTGAACAAACAATGCCCGGCATGAATTCGCCCAGGGTGTGCATGCCAATCTGCTCTTCAACAGCATCAACCATGTAATTCAAGGATGTTGAGTCGATATCGAGGTAGATGGCCTGGCTGTTGCTTCGCGTTGCCTCACGAATGAGTTGCTCGAACTCTGTGTCGAGCATGAACAAGTGCAACTTGCGCTGGCGTGCGTACTGATGACATATTTGTTCGTTAAGAACCCGACGCACCTGTTCGCCAATCACGGCTGTGTCGCGCTCACGTTGGCCCCAGTCGATGAGGCTGTTGAGTACCGAACGCATGTTCTTGATCGACACAGACTCGTTGAGCAGACGCTGCAAAATATCCACGACTTTGGTGCTCGGCAAAACACGCTCGAGTTCTTTGAGTTGCTCGGCGTATTGCTCACCTAGCCCAGTGATGTGCGCCTGATATTCATTGAGTGTAAACAACTGGTCTATTCGCTTGACCAAGAGGGCTTCGACTTGTGAGACCAGTCGGTTTTCATAACTGACAAACTCGATTCCGTTTGCCTCAAGCAAGGGCTTCTGAACGGGATCGCAGAGCATGTTGAACTTGCCTGAGATTGGATCTTTTTCGATGGTGTAATTCAAGCCATCTACCGCATCAACTTTTTCTTTTGGAGATCGCAGGGCCATTCGCTTGTCAGAGATCTTGATGGTTAAACACGGCACCCCGTACACAAAGAATTCAATATCGGGTTCTGAATGCGAGGTGAATTCGAACAAGGGAAGCAGTATGCCCAAATGCTCGACCTGTCGGTTGCGTGCCAATCTGCAGATGTTTTGTACCAAATTTGTTAAAGTGGGTTCGGCGCCATGTGGCAAACGAACCTCGAGTGCGTTGAAGGTTTTGGTTTGCAGCACGTCTTCTAGCTTTGTTTTGCTTTTTTGCTCTAGCACCTGCTCTGAGGTATCAGCGGGCTTACTTTCATCCAGATCAGTTTTTAGGCGGGTGCCCAAATGCCAAGCTGCAATAAAACCAGCCGACGTGCACAAAAAAACTATCGAGGGCATGCCTGGTACAAATGCAAATGCAAAGCACACGATGCCGCTGATTTGAAGGGCGTTGGTGTTTCGGGTCAGGTCCAGAATCATGTCTGAAGCGGTGCTGGACCCATCCGCCTCGCCTTTGGTCACGCGGGTTACGATCAGGCCTGCTGCAATCGAGATCATGAGCGAGGGAATAATGCCCACCAGGCCATCGCCAACAGACAAGATCACAAAGGTGTTGCCCGCGGTTGAGAAATCCATACCCAGTTGCAACATGCCTACAGCCAAACCACCAAGCAAATTAACGACAGTAATAATTAAACCGGCAATTGCGTCGTTTTTTACGAACTTGATTGCGCCATCCATCGCGCCGAACAATTGGGATTCTTTTTCAAGCGCTGCGCGCTTGGCTTTGGCCTGAGTTTGGGTAATTAAGCCAGCTCTTAGGTCTCCATCAATGGACATTTGTTTGCCGGGCATCCCATCCAGAGAGAAGCGAGCTGCCACCTCGGCCACTCGCTCGGAGCCCTTGGTGATCACGAGGAAGTTGACGACAGAAATAATGATGAAAATAATGAGCCCGACAGCCACGTTGCCGCCCACCACAAACTCGCCAAAAGTTTGAACGATCTGACCCGCGTCTGCTTCAAGCAAGATTTGACGGGTGGTCGAAATGGTGAGCGATAGCCGAAACAACGTGGTCATCAGAAGAATCGCTGGGAAGGATGAGAAAGCCAAAGGGCTTTCGATGAGCACAGCGCTGATCACCAGCAAAATGGCCACTGAAATGTTTAGTGCAAGAAGCACATCGAGCACAGATGGACTGATTGGAACCACCATCATGACGATCATCAAGACGATCAAAGAAGCACCAACCACTTCAGATCGAGCTGAAGCCAAGCGGGCAAAGCGATTCAGTGCAGCGATCACGATTAGGCCTGGTCCAAAAAATTCCTGATGTAGTTAAGTGGCGGTCTTTTCGGCGAGGTTCCCTCTATAAGCTTGACCACCTACCAATGCTGGAATGGAACCGATTTATGGGTCTATGGCACCAAGTTAAAAGGCGACCCACAGAGAATCAAATGAAGGACCTGAGCCAGCTAAGCATCACCTGCAACGTTGAAACTCAAGCCAAGCTTGATAGCTTAAACGCCGCGAATATGCAGATCGAGGATCGCCGCACACACCATTGGTGGTGCGCTGGCATGCTACCTTTCATGAATCCCACCCCAGCTTTCAGGCCTGGGGACGAGCCCGTGCTTAGCTGGACCGCAAGAGAGGCAAATGGAGAGTTTGTTGGTCAGGTCGAATTACATCAAAACGGATTCGGATGGATTCTTGCCAGGCTTTGGGTGAAGAAAGAATGGCGACGGTGCGGTTTGGCTAGGCTGATGTGGACCATGGCCCTAATACACGCATTTGAGCGTACGGAAGTGGTGGGCGCATTTTGCGATTCTCGCAATACGCCCAGCAAAAACCTTCAGACCAGCATGGGCTTCAGGCCAGTTCGGGCTTGGCCGGAAAGACAATGCGAGTTGCTAATGGTTAACCGTGAAAAGTTTGCACAGTACCTAAAAAAAGCAGGTCTGCCGGCTAAACGAAAAGTACAGGCCCCAGGGCTTTCCGCAACTCTTCCTCGGCCCGGCCTGAGCGTTCCTGCAAGGCCCTGAACTGGTCAACACCAATTTGCCCCACATTGAAGTAATCACTTTCCGGATTGGCAAAATAGAACCCACTCACACTGGCCGCCGGGCTCATGGCCAGGCTTTCGGTGAGGGTCATGCCGATTTGATCGCACTGCATCACGTCGAACATGATGCGCTTGATGGTGTGCTCGGGGCAGGCGGGGTAACCCGGTGCGGGGCGAATGCCCTGGTATTTTTCGGCAATCAGTTCTTCATTGCTTAAGGCCTCATCAGCAACATAACCCCAGAGGTCTTTGCGCACGCGTTGGTGCAGGCATTCCGCGAAGCCTTCAGCCATGCGATCAGCCAGCGCTTTGAACATGATGCTGCTGTAGTCGTCGTGGGCCTTGAGGAATTCGGCTTCCTTTTTTTCCACCCCAATGCCGGCGGTAACAGCAAACATGCCGATGTAATCGTCGCCCTGCCCTTTGGGGGCAATGAAGTCAGCCAACGATTTGTTGGGTATGCCTTCACGCTTTTCGCCCTGCTGGCGCAGTGGGCTATAGGTGAACAACACCGAGCGGCGGGTGTCGTCGGTGTACACCTCGATGTGGTCATCGTCCACAGTGTTTGCAGGGTAAAAAGCCACCGCTGCGTTGGCTTGCAGCCAACGGCCTTCAATGCATTTTTTGAGCATGGCTTGACCATCGGCAAACACCTTGCGGGCGGCTTCGCCCACCACCTCGTCTTGAAGCACGCGGGGGTAGCCGCCATGCAGGTCCCAGGTCTGGAAGAAGGGGGTCCAGTCGATGTACTGGGCAATGTCGGCCAGGTCGTAATTTTTAAAATAGCGCTTGCCGATGAATTTGGGCTTGGGCGGCGTGTAATTGGCCCAGTCGATTTTTTGTTTGTTGGCGCGTGCTGCTTCGATGCTGATGATGGGTTGCGCCTTTTTGTTGGCATGTTGTTCGCGAACCCGGTCGTATTCGGCTTGCAGATCGGCCTTGAACTGGTCGGCTTGCTCTTCGGACAACAAACTGGAAGCCACTCCCACCGATCGGCTGGCGTCTGAAACGTACACCGTGGGCCCGCTGTAGTGCGGTGCAATTTTGACGGCGGTGTGCACACGGCTGGTGGTGGCACCGCCAATCAACAAGGGAATACCACGGTCGCGGAAGTAGGGGTCGCGCTGCATTTCGCTGGCGACATAGGCCATTTCTTCGAGTGACGGTGTGATAAGCCCGGACAAACCGATGATGTCGGCGTTGATTTCTTTGGCCTTGGCGAGAATTTGCTCGCAAGGCACCATGACGCCCATGTTTTCAACTTCGAAGTTGTTGCACTGAAGTACCACGGTCACGATGTTTTTGCCGATGTCGTGTACATCGCCTTTGACGGTGGCAATCAAAATTTTGCCTTTGGCTTTGGCATCACCACCGGCTTCGATGAGCTGCTTTTTTTCTTCTTCAATGAAAGGAATAAGGTGGGCAACCGCCTGCTTCATGACGCGGGCGCTTTTGACCACTTGGGGCAAAAACATTTTGCCAGCGCCAAACAGATCACCCACGATGTTCATGCCGTCCATCAAGGGCCCCTCGATGACGTGCAGCGGGCGACCGCCTTTTGCCGCTATGGCAGCGCGGCATTCTTCGGTGTCCTCGGTAATAAATGTGGTGATGCCATGCACCAAGGCGTGGGCCAAGCGCTTTTCAACGGGCTGATTGCGCCACTCCAGGTTTTCTTCCTGTTTTTTGCCACCCGCCTTGAGGGTTGCGGCAAATTCGATCATGCGCTCGGTGGCGGTTTTGCCGAAGTCGGGGTCGTTGGCCGGCAACTTGGGCTGGCGGTTTAAGACGATGTCTTCAACGCGTGCTTTGAGCTCGGGCTCCAAGTCGTCGTACACGCCGATCATGCCAGCATTCACAATGCCCATGGTCATGCCGTTTTTGATGGCATGGTACAAAAACACGGTGTGAATGGCTTCACGGGCGGGTTCGTTGCCGCGGAATGAAAAGCTGACATTGGACACGCCGCCAGAGATTTTGGCGTGCGGCAGATTTTTCTTGATCCAGCCGGTGGCCTCGATGAAGTCAACGCCATAGTTGTCGTGCTCTTCAATGCCTGTGGCAATGGCAAAAATATTGGGGTCGAAAATAATGTCTTCAGCAGGAAAGCCCACTTCGTCGACCAGCACACGGTAGGCGCGTTCGCAAATTTCGATTTTGCGTTGGAATGTGTCGGCCTGGCCTTGTTCGTCAAAGGCCATCACGATCACCGCGGCGCCATAACGCTTGCACAGTTTGGCCTGGCGTTTGAATTCTTCCACGCCTTCTTTCATGGAGATGGAGTTGACCACCGCCTTGCCCTGTACGCACTTCAGACCGGCCTCGATCACTTCCCACTTGGAGGAGTCGATCATGACGGGCACGCGCGAAATATCCGGCTCAGACGCCATGAGGTTCAAGAACTTCACCATGGCGGCTTTGGAGTCCAACATGGCTTCGTCCATGTTCACATCCACAATTTGTGCGCCGTTTTCAACCTGCTGACGGGCCACGCTGAGCGCTTCGTCGTATTGCTCATTGAGGATCATGCGGGCAAAGGCTTTGGAGCCAGTGACGTTGGTACGCTCTCCCACGTTGATGAACAGACTGTTGTCGTCGATGTTCAGCGGCTCAAGACCCGACAAACGGCACTTTGGCTCCACCGTGGGAACGGTGCGGGGGGCGATGCCTTCCAGGGCTTTGGCGATGGCGGCAATGTGGTCGGGCGTGGTGCCGCAGCATCCGCCAGCCACGTTTAAAAAGCCAGCTTGCGCAAATTCTTTGACCAAACCCGAGGTGATTTCGGGGGTTTCGTCAAAGCCGGTGTCGCTCATGGGGTTGGGCAAACCCGCGTTGGGGTACACGCAGATGGGCACATCGCAAATTTTGGACAGTTCAGCCACATAGGGGCGCATGAGCGATGCGCCCAAAGCACAGTTCAAACCGATGGTGATGGGCTTGGCATGGCGAACGGAATTCCAGAACGCCTCGACGGTTTGACCAGACAACACACGCCCGGAGGCGTCGGTGACCGTGCCGGAGATCATGATGGGTAGCTTGTTGCCAGAATCTTCGAAGTACTGGTCAATAGCAAACAGTGCTGCTTTGGCGTTCAGCGTGTCGAAAATGGTTTCAACCAGTAGCAGGTCAACGCCCCCCTCAACCAAACCCTTGGTTTGTTGGTAGTACGTGGCCACCAGTTCGTCAAACGTGATGTTGCGTGCGCCCGGGTCGTTGACATCGGGGCTGATGGACGCAGTTTTGGGTGTGGGGCCCAGGGCACCTGCGGCAAAGCGGGGCTTGTCGGGCGTGGAGGATTTGATGCAAGCCTGCTTGCACAGGCGGGCCGCTTCGCGGTTCATTTCGTCCACGAGATGTTCCATCTCGTAGTCAGCCTGGGCCACGGTTGTGGCGCCAAACGTATTGGTCTCTAAAATGTCGGCCCCGGCTGCCAGGTACTGCTCATGAATTTCGGTCATGATGGCGGGCTGAGTAAGCACCAGCAATTCGTTGTTGCCCTTCACGTCGCGGTGAAAATCTGCAAAACGCTCGCCCCGGTATTGGGCCTCGCTGAGTTTGTACCGCTGGATCATGGTGCCGGTGGCGCCGTCCAGAATCAAAATACGCTTTTGCAGGAGTTCACGGAGTTGGGCTTCGACTGCGGGGCCGTTGGCCACCAGGGTGGTGCCGTTGGCAGACGAAGAAGCGGGGCGCGTGTTCATCGCGGGGCCTCTTGAATACATTGATTTTTTTGACAGCCCGAAGTTTACCATGCGCAACCCCAGACGGTTCATGAGCGCACGAAGAAAAACCCTTGGCGGACAGTAATCTGGCGACCCTGTGTGGGTGGAAGTAAGGGGAGTTTGCAAGCCATTTTGATCGGTGAACTACCCCGTATTGTGGTTCAATAAAGAATGTCTTAGAACCTCCGCCGTTTACGCCCAGATGACTGCCGACCAATGGAACTGGCTTTGGCCCAATGCCAAGCAGATCACCGATGTGATGGCCAATGATGAATTTGGCCAGCGCCTGCTGGGCCTGCGCGCGCGGGTCAAGCTTGGTGTGGTGGTGCTGGTGGCGGTGCTGGCCGGCTCTAACCTGCTGGGCGATGTGGTGCGCCAAGACTTTACTTTGTCGTTCCCAGCCAATGTGTTGGCGGTTGGTTTGGCCTTCGCCTACATGCTTTATTTTGCGGCTTTTAAGCGCATGCCGGAGCTCAATTACTTCATGGTGCTGTGTTGCTTCATGCTGGTGGGTGCCGTGGTGGGGCGCGGTTTTATCCCCACCTTACTGATTGCGCCGGTGATCGCATTGATTTACTGCGTGATTTACCCCCGAGGGGCTTTGGTGATTTCGGCTGGCTTGATTACAGGCGGCTGGATGGCTTTTGCCTTGAGCGGCCATGTGGCCGATGGCGCGGTGATGCAACGTTTGATCATGGGGCAGCTGATTGTGCTGTTGGCTGTGCATTTGACCATGACTTTTTGCCTGAAACTGGTGTTTGACCTGTTGCAAAACCGGGTGGCCTTGAAGCAGGCCACGGATGCAAAATCCAGGTTTTTAAGCGCGGTAAGCCACGAGTTGCGCACGCCCTTGAACGGTATTCAAGGCATGGTGTACGGCTTGCGGCAAACCAGCCTGACTGAACGCCAGGCCACACTGGTGGCTGATTTGGAAGTGTCTAGCCAACATTTGAACAGCCTGGTGAGCGATGTGCTGGATTTTGCACGCCTGGAGGCCAACCAGTTGGCGATTGCCCTTCAACCCATTTCTGTCAAGGCGGTGATGGACAATGTGAGCGCCATGATCAAACCCGCCGCTCAAGCCAAAGGATTGCAATTTAATTGCGAGTTGGCCCCCGGCTGCCCACCGTTTTGGGTGGCCGACCCGCGTCGATTGGTGCAAAGCCTGGTGAATTTGATGAACAATGCGGTGAAATTCACCAAGCAGGGCTCGGTGTCGCTGACCGCCATGCAGGTTGAACCTGCGCCAGGTGAAGCAGCCCTGCGTTTTTTGGTACAAGACACTGGCATCGGGATTGATCGCAGCGCCAGGCAGAAGTTATTCAAACCCTACTCGCAAGCAGAAGACGACACGTTTGTGCGCTATGGTGGCACAGGCTTGGGCTTGGCCCTTTGCCGTGAACTGGCCGAACGCATGGGGGGTCAAATTGATTTTGACAGCGAGCCCGGCCGGGGCAGTCGCTTTTGGATCGACCTGCCAGCGCCAGCCACCTTGCCCACCGCGGCTGATGTGGAGGCCCTGCGCGCTGAAGGCAATGACCAAACCCATCGCCCTTTGCCACCAAAACTGACTGCTTTGGTGGTTGATGATGCATCGATTAACCGCAAGGTGGCGGCCATGCAGCTAAAGCAGCTTGGCGTGCAATGCGTGCTGGCCAGCGACGGCGCATCGGGCCTGCACGAGGTTAAAGAGCGCGGGCACACCCTGGATTTTGTGTTGATGGACGTGCACATGCCCAATATGACCGGGCTGGAAGCAACCCGTGCAATACGCGCATTGGGTGCCCAAGGTGGGCTGCCCATCATAGGGCTAACGGGCGCAGCCATGGAAAATGAGGTGAAAGATGCCATGGCCAGTGGCATGGATGGGGTGCTTTTCAAACCCCTGGACCCTGAAGCCCTGCGGGCCGCTTTGCAAAATATTGCACCTGCGATTGTGGCCAGGCGCAATTTGTTAGAGGCGAGCCAAACGCAGGCGATACAAACCGGTGAGGGTGGCCAGGCTCAGCACCAGCATGGTAAGCAGTAATTCGTACGAGCCCGTGGCATACCCATAGGCCGCCCAGAGCGCATTGCTGGCCAAGGTGGTCTGGCGTAGGGCAGTGTTGCTGAGCATGAAAAAGGCCCAAGTGCCGATCAAGGTGGCCACCACGGGCACGGCGCTTAGCAACCACCCCGACCAAGAGAACGCAGCAAAACCAATCGCGATGGCGCCAAACAGCAAGGCCAGAAACAGCCGTTGCCGGTGCGGTAAACCATCGGTGAATGCACTTAAGGTTTGGCGCAAACCGGCCAACAGCAAGATCCACATGCCCGTGTGGGCTTGGAGCAAGGCGTATTGAACACCCCACGCAAAAGACCCACCAGCCACCGTGAGCTTGGTGAGCTTGGGCTGAATAAGGACAAAGCCCAGCATATTCAGCGCAAAACCCAGAACGCCCGCGAGGCGAATGGCCAGTTCCTGGCTGAGGGTTAATTCATTCATGGCGGGTTCGAGCAATACGCTGGGGCAGGGTAAGCCAAAGATACTACGCCACCATTGTGGCAAAACAATGGCTGTGGTGCCCTTCAGACATTTGATTCACCGCACTGAAATTAAACACTTTTGTGGCCTCTATTTGAATTGAGGCTGCCTTGGGCTTGCGCTACAGTGTGATTTCACGCTTTTAAACAATCTACTATGTTTGTCCCCCGCATACGCGCCAGTTTCTCCATCCGTCTGGTTTTGGGCAGCCTGCTGGTGTTGTTGCTGCTATCCATTCCACTGGCATTCTCGGGTTATTCGCTGCTCAAAGACCAAACCACCCAAAAAGCCGGCGGTGCAGCCCAGCTGCAAGCTGAGCACATCGCGCAAGCTGTAAACCGAAATTTGCTGAGCCATTTGAACAATTTGGTGTTCACCATGAAGCTGGAGGAGTTGCATGGCGACCACTCGCCTGCCCAGCAAACCCGAGTCATCGAGCTGATGCAATCAGCCAGGCCAGGCTATTTGTGGATCGGCGTGGCCGCCCCCGATGGCACCGTGCTGGCCGCCAACGACGATTTGCTGGTGGGCAAAAATGTGGGCAAACGCCCTTGGTTTAAAAGGGGCTTGGAAGAACCTGCCGTGATGGATGTGCATGAAGCCTCGCTGTTGGCTGCGCTATTGCCTTCCAGAAAAGACGAGAAGTACCAGTTCATTGATTTTACGGCCCCCCTGCGTGACCCCCAAGGCAATGTGATTGCGGTGTATGGCATTCACCTGGACTGGAAAGATTTTATCTTGGAGATTCAAACCGATGTGTTTGGCCGCTTGAGCGAAAACACGCCCACACTGATTTTGGCCAGCGATGGCAGTTTGCGCCTGGGCAACCGAGTGGAACTATCGGACATGCAGGAAGATGCACGCTGGGAGGCCATGCCTGGCTTTAGCAAAGCGCTGAACGGTCAAAGCAGCTGGTCCATTGAAACCCTCCCAGATGGACAAGACTACCTGGTGGCTTTTTCGCCGATCAATGGCTCGGAGCAGGTTTCAGGTCTGGGGTGGATTTCTGTGACCCTCACCCCCTTGAATGAAATTAACTCCCCCGTGTCCATGGCTTTGATGTATGCCGTGGGCGCCCTGGTGTTGGGAACCGCCGTAACCCTGCTGATGGTGCTGGCCTTGGGGCGGGGCCTGAGCCGCGCAGCACAAGCCTACCTTGCCAAACTTCGAAGTGGCGCCTCGGGCGAGGCGCTGCGGTCGGGTTTGACTGAAATGCCGCTGGAGTTGCAGGGCATTTCCAGGCAAATCTTGGACATCAATGAAAGCCTGAAAGCCAAGAGCGAGAAGCTGGAGGTGGCCTTGGCCGCCGCCAAGGAAAGCTACTGGGTTGTAGAGGCGCTGATTGTGCAGGCCCCGGTGCCATTGGCCATGCTCGACACCCAAATGAACTACGTGGCTGCGTCGTCTCGCTGGGTGAGCACTTTCACCCAGTCAAAGGGCAGCCTGGTGGGCAAAAACCACTACGAGGTGGTGCCCAATTTGCATGAACGCTGGCGCCAGGCGCACAGAGCGGGGCTGGAGGGGCAAAGCCTGTCTGCCACCAGCGACCCGTGGATTGCTCCCAACGGGGAGACCATCTGGCTGGACTGGGCCATTGAGCCTTGGCAAAAGCCGGATGGAACGCGGGGTGGCATCATCATCATGTGCAAAGACGTGAGCCGCGAGCACGAGATGCGAGACAGCTTGGCCGAAAGCGAAGAACGTTTCAAATTGGCCATGGAAGGGTCGCGCGATGGCTTGTGGGACCTCCGCTTGGACCAAAACACAGTGTATTTTTCCCCGAGCTGGAAGCGCTTGCTGGGCTATGAAGACCATGAATTGGCCAACCATTTTTCGACCTGGGAACGTTTGACCGCCCCCATGGATCTGGAGCTCGCCAAGGCCCACCTGGCCAAATGCCTGGAGGACCCGGAATGCCGGCATTTTGAAGCCGAGTTCAGGATGGCTCACCGGGATGGGCATTGGGTGCACATTCTTTCAACCGCGATGATTGTGCGCGACTCTGAAGGCAAGGCCGTGCGGGTGGTGGGCACCCATCTGGACAAAACCCGCCAGCTTGAGCTTGAAGAGCGTTTGCGCGAGGCGTCGATTGCAGCCATGGCAGAACGGGAGTCCAACGCCGAGAAAAGCCGGTTTTTGGCCACATTCAGCCACGAATTAAGAACCCCGTTGAACGGTGTGATTGGGTTTGCCAAGCTGCTGCACATGGATCTACCCCCGGGGGAACACAAAGAGCAAGCCGGGCATTTGGTGCAAACAGCAGACACTTTGGCCAGTTTGCTGAACGATATTTTGGATTTTTCAAAAATGGAAAGCGGCATGGTGACCTTGAACCAGGCGCCTTTCCTGTTGAACACGCTGCTTGGCAGCAGCACTGAATTGCCCAGAATGAATTGCCAAAGCAAGGACGTGGCTTTTGAACTTGACAAACAAGTGCCTGAAAATACGGTTTACCTTGGCGACATGGGTCGCCTGCGGCAAGTGATACAAAACCTGCTTTCAAACGCCATCAAGTTCACCTCTCAAGGCAAAGTTCGGCTGCAGGTGAACAGCATTTCGATCAGCGGCGACACGGATCTGCTTCACGTGGCGGTTCAGGACACGGGCCTGGGCATTCCCAAAGAGAAACAGGCCAGTTTGTTCCAACCCTTCGTGCAGGTGCACACCGACCATGACAACCGCTTCGGTGGCACGGGCTTGGGTTTGTCAATTGTTAAGACCCTGATTGAGGCCATGCGGGGTGAAATTCATCTGGAATCTGAACCCGGAGTGGGGACCACCATTTCCTTCTCGGTGCCTTTGAAACGCGCCTCCTTGACCGAACAAGAGGCCAGCAACCGGGTTGAGCCAGTGCGAGCGTTGCATGTGCTGGTGGCCGATGACACCCCTTTGAATGTGAAGTTACTGCGTACTTTTTTGGAGCGTGATGGACACCGGGTGACTGTGGCCGAAGATGGTTTGAGCGCTTTGCAGATGGCCGAACAACACCCGTACGATTTTATTTTGATGGACATCGACATGCCCAAGCTGTCGGGTCTGGAAGTGGCAAAGCGTGTCCGCCAGGGCGACGGCCCCAATCGCCACACAAAAATGGCCGCCTTGACGGGCTATGCCTTTGAAGAGGATGTGAAAGCCTCCATGGAGGCCGGCATGGATTACCATTTTGCAAAGCCGATTGAATTTGAACTGCTGCTTAATCAATTGGCTTTGCACAGTCGGCAGGTGGCTTAAGTAGTGGTACGTGGTAGTGGGTAGGTGGCAGTATGAAAAAATGGTTTACAAGATGGCTCGGTGCCTGTTGTGTGAGTGTGTTGATGCTGGCCCATCCAGCCACGTGGGCCAACCCGCTGGCCCTGCTTGAACAGGAGGGCGTACACGCCATGATGCGACACGCCACCGCACCCGGGTTTGGCGATCCTGATGGTTTTAAGCTTGGCGACTGCAGCACTCAGCGCAATTTGAGCGAGGCTGGGCTCATGGAGGCCCAGCAATGGGGCAACACCTTCAAGCAGCACAACATTCGATTCACCGGCGTGTATTCTAGTCAGTGGTGCCGCTGCCTGCACACGGCCCGCAGTATGGATGTGGGTGAGGTGCGCGAATTGCCGGCTTTGAACTCGTTTTTTGAGAACCGGGCCAATGAAAACACCCACACCAGAGCCGCCCTTGCCTTTTTGAATGGTCTTAAAGCCACAGACAAGGTGTTGCTGGTGACTCACCAGGTGAATATCACGGCGCTAACCGGGATTTTTCCCGCACCGGGTGAGGTGATTCTATTCAAAATACGACCTGACGCCGGTCTTGAGGTGCTGGGCCGCATCAAGCCACAACCCTAATTGAAGTTGGCTGAATTTGGCCAACGCTTCTTAACACAACTTAACCCGAAGGGCCGGAACTCCCTGCCCGGGATTACCCTCCAATTTTGCAGGTGGTCGGTTGAGTGCCGACCTGTTGTTCACATGGATGAGATGATCCATTTGATGGAGGTTTCCAAATGATGAAAACCACACTGTCTAAAACTGTTTTGGGTGCAAGCCTGGCATTAAGCGCTGCTGTGTTTACGGCACCACTGCATGCGGCCACGGTGGTGGGCGGCGCTGAAATGCTGCCACAGCGCACCATTGTAGAAAACGCCATTCATTCTTCAGACCACACCACCTTGGTAAGAGCCGTACAAGCCGCTGGTTTGGATGAAACCCTTCAGGCCCAGGGCCCATTCACCGTATTTGCTCCCACCAACGCGGCTTTTGAAGCCCTGCCAGGTGGCACTGTGGAACAACTGCTACAACCCGACAATCGCGACAATTTGCGCGGTGTGTTGACCTACCATGTGGTGCCCGGCAAGGTGACTGCTGCAGATTTGACACAGAAGATTGTGCAAGCCGGCGGCATGACCGAGATTGAAACTGTGGCCGGCGAACGCCTGAAAGCCTTGATGGAAGGCGGCAAAGTGGTGCTGGAAGACAGCAAAGGCAATCGGTCCTCAGTGACGATTGCCGACGTTAACCAGGCCAACGGCGTCATTCACGTGATTGATGGCGTGCTGCTGCCAGGCAACGCATAAACGCAAAAGTTCTCACTCCACCTTTGGTTTGCTGTTTGGCGGGTGTTCAAGCCCGCCTTTTTTTATCGGCGCCCAGGTCACCAAAGCGATGCCCGCCACCACAGGCACAATGCCACCAAAATCCAATAAATTTAAGGGCTCGCCCAGCAACAAAGCCCCCGCCACGAGGCCCAGTGGAGGGCACAGGAACATCCAGACACTGGCGGCGCTGGCTGTACCTCGCTCAAGCATACCGAACCAGATTTGATAACCCGCAATAGAAACCACCAACACCAGCCAAGCCAGGGCAGCAAACAAGGTCCAAGAGAGCGTCACTTGGGCTGGTGACTCCAGCCAAAGGGCCACAGGCAGAAGGGCCAAGCCACTGAACACAATTTGGTAACCCGTGGCCGTGCTTAGATCAAGCTGCACTGGCCAGCGCTTGTACAACACGGTACCAAAGGCCAGGGTGATCAGCGCGCTACCGACCAAGAACAGGCCCATGTCGGTGTCCAGGCTGGAGCCCAAGCGGTTGCGCGCAATGTAGACCACCCCGGCAAAGCCCAGCAACAACCCCAACACCTTGCGCAAGGTGAGGGCATCGCGCAGCAATATGGACGACAACACTGCAACCACAATCGGATTGGCGCTGATGATGATGGTCGACAGACCTGAAGACAGTTGAGTCATGCCGGTCCAGCTCAAACCCAGGTAAAGCGCATGGTTGAGCAAGCCCAAAACCGCTAGAACACCGAAGTCGCGCCACTTCAGGGCCAGACGTTTGCCCTTCGAACGCACCCACAACAATATCAGCGCCCCAGCAATCAGAAAACGTACCGCCAACAACAGCAAGGGTGGGCTGTCTTGCAGACCAAACTTGGCCGCCGGGAATGCGCTGGTCCAAATGAGCACAAACACCAGCGCCGATGCGGTGTTTCTCAAATGTGGGGATTGCCTCATGCCATGAAATCCAGTAATTGTTAAGGCCAAGTATATTGGGGTGTGTGAAACCAAAAAATCGTCGACCAACCCGGAGTGACCATGCTCGACCAAACCCGCCTGCTGCTGGTGGATGACGAAAGACCCCAGTTGGAGGCCTTGAGCAGTCTATTGCAAGATGCAGGCTTTGGCGTGAGGGCTTACCCTGACCCCGAGCAGGCACTGGAGGCTCTGCGGGTGGAGGCTTTTGATCTGCTTTTAACTGATTTGCGCTTGCCCGGCATGAGCGGCCTGGACCTGGTTCAGCAAGCCAAGGCCATCGACCCCGACCTGTGTGCTGTGCTGATGACTGGCCATGGCAGCATACAAACCGCCGTAGACGCCATGAAGGTGGGCGTGCTTGACTACATTTTGAAACCCTTCAAGGTGAGTGACATCATGCCAGTGATTCACCGCGCCTTGGAGGTGCGGCGTTTGCGGCGTGAAAACAAGGCACTGCTGGAGTACATGGCCGACAGCAACCAACGCCTGACAGAGTTGAATGCGGAGCTGGACACTTTTGCCGGGCGGGTGGCGCATGATCTGAATTCGCTGATCCACATCATTCAGGGGTTTGCAGGCAGTTTGCAGCGCCGTGCAGCGAACAAGCTGGATGAGCAGGAACTTCGTTATTTAAATCGAATTGGTGAAACGAGTGAACGAGGCGGGCAACTGGTGTCTGACCTGCTGGCTTTTGCACGACTGGGCACTGGGGATTTAAAGGTTCAAATGGTGGCCTTGGGCGAGGTGGTTGAAAAAGCCCGGGCACAAGTGGAAGCGGGTCAGCAGGAAACAAAAACCATTTGGCACATTGGGCAGATGCCCGAGCTGGAGGGTGATGAATCTTTGCTGGAGCAGGTGTTCACCAATTTGTTCTCAAATGCGGTGAAATTTAGCCAGATTCGGGATGTGCCCGAGATCACGGTGGAGGCCACTGTCGATGGCGAGATGGTTGATATTTGCGTCAGCGACAACGGCGCAGGTTTTGACCCAGACAAAATTGACCGACTGTTCAAGCCGTTTCAGCGCTTGCACAACGCCCATGATTTTCAAGGGCATGGCATGGGGCTGGCCAATGTGAAGCGCATCATTGAACGTCATGGGGGGTACATACAAGCGCACTCGGTGCCCGGCGAAGGCGCAAGTTTTACATTCACCCTGCCCATGCGACATCGCAAAGCGGACAAAACGCAGCCCACCCCCCCCGTTAAAACCACGCCTCGCATTGTGGGCCTGGCCAGGCACCCCAAGCGCATGGAATTGCTGGATGCCTGCGTGGAGCGCTTAAATGACATTGTGATGATCACCGAGGCCAGCCCGCTGACCTCTCCAGGGCCTCGAATTGTTTATGTGAATTCGGCCTTTGAGCGCATCACAGGCTACCGTCGAGAAGAGGTGATTGGTAAAAGCCCGCGCATGTTGCAAGGGCCATTGACTGACCCCGATACGCTAAAGAGCATTCGGGCGGACCTGGAGCAAGGCAAATCGGTGCACACCGAACTGGTGAACTATGGAAAAAGCCGCAAGCCGCACTGGCTTGAAATGGATATTGTACCGGTGGTGGCCGCCGACGGCAGCGTGCCCTACTTTGCCTCCATACAGAGGGACATCACAGAGCGACGTAAAGCCGCCGACCATTTGGCCCGCACAGAGGCGTTGCAGCGCATTGGTGGTCGCCTGGCCAGGCTGGGCGGCTGGGCCATTGACCTTGACGAGCCTTTGAAATTGTATTGGTCGGAGGAGATCTTTGACATGCTGGACTTGCCGCAAGGCCAGTTGCCAGCCAGCTTCGAAGAAGGCATGAAGTTCTACATTGGGAAGTGGCGTGACCTGGTGCATCAGGCCCTGTTGAAATGCAGCAGGGAAGGTACACCCTTTGAAATGGAGCCCGAGTTGGTGAGCAGCACAGGCAGGCGATTTTGGGCCCGGGTGGTGGGTGAGGCGGTGCGCAACACGCAGGGTGAGATTGTGCGAGTGCAGGGGGCCTTCCAGGACATCACGGAGTCGAAGGTTAATGCCTTAACCCTGAAATACATGAATGGGCTGCTTGAGGCTCAACAAAAGCTGCACGATGCAGCCCGAAAATTTACCCAACCCAAGACGCTCTACCAACAAGTGTGCAGTATTTTTTGCGCCAAGGGCGGGCTGCCGCTGGCTTGGGTTTGCGAGTACGACAAAGCCGTCGGGGACCTGCGCGTGCTGGCAGCCGATGGTGCACAACAAGAGTTTGTGCCCCGCATCATGGCGTCGACCACCCTGCCCAAAGACGATGTGTTGGTACAACGCCTTCGCAGCGGTTCGCTCTATATTTGCCAAAACGTGGCCGATGAACCCCAGGCCACCATGTGGCATGCCCAAGCCTTGCAAGAGGGCTTGGAGTCTTTTGCCATTTTGCCCATTCACGCTGATGGGCTGCTAAGGGCCAGTTTGGTGCTGTTTGGCTCTGGCGTGCATTTTTTCACCCCAGAAGTCACGCAACTGCTGAAAGCAGTGAGCAACAATTTGTCTTTCACCCTGGACAGGATTATTCACGCCGACGAGCGCAATAAAAATGCCGAGCGCTTAAAACTACTCGAAACCTGTGTAGAACGCTTGAACGACATTGTGATCATCACCGAGGCCGAACCAGTGAATGACCCAGGCCCGAGAATTTTGTATGTGAACGAGGCCTTTGTGCGTCGCACCGGCTATTCGCGCGAGGAAGTGATAGGACAAACACCCCGAATTTTGCAGGGTGAACAGACCCAACGCGATACCCTGGACCGCATTCGCAAAGCCCTGCAGGAATGGAAACCCGTTCGGGAAGAGTTGATCAACTACACCAAGAACGGCGAGACCTTTTGGCTGGAGTTGGACATTGTACCGGTGAGTGACGAATCGGGCTGGTACACGCATTGGGTGGCCATTGAACGCGACATCACGGAACGAAAGCACGCCGAAGCGGCTTTGAAGGAGGGCCAAGAGCGTTTCCGCCTGGTGGCCAGCGCCACTCGCGACAGCATTTGGGATTGGGACATTGTGAACAATCAATTGTGGTGGAGCGATGGCTACGAGAAGCAATTTGGGCATCGCATTGACAAGTTCACGCCAATTCTTGGATCGTGGAAATCCCGAGTGCATCCCGATGACCTGGACCGTGTGTTGAAAAGCCTGAACGAGGCTCTGGAAAATGGCCAGGAACGATGGCAGGAGGAGTACCGCTTTTTGCATGGTGATGGTGGTTGGGTGGATGTGCTGGACCGCGGCAATATCATCCGCAACAGCAAAAACAAACCTATCCGAATGATTGGCGGACTAACGGACATGACCCACATCCGCCAATCGGAGCGACGCAGCCGTGCCCAGTTGGCCAGAATGAATTTGCTGAACGAAATCACACGCGCCATTGGTGCCCGGGATGACCTGGCCAGCATTTACCAGGTGGTGAGCCGATCGATTGAACGGGAACTACCGGCCGACTTTAGCCTGACGGCGGCCTATGACCCTGATGCGCAAACCATCACCTTCATGTCCATGGGCGAGAACACCGAACCCATGGCTGCTGAAATTGGGTTCTTTTTACACCAGCCCGTGCCCGCCCGGGGCGTGCACCTGGCACGCGCCATTGCCGGGGAGTTTGTTTACCAGCCCAACCTGGGGAGCAGCTTTTGTCTAACCGGCGAGGATATGCACGGCAAAGCAGGGCTGGACAGCATGGTGCTGGCGCCATTGATGAAAGACGGCAAAGTGCTCGGAGTGATCGCCGTGGCCCGCCGAGGTTTGAATGCCTTTTCGCAAGAGGAACTGGATTTTTTAAGGCAACTGGCTGAACACGTGGGCCTGGCGCTGGCACAAACCAGCTTGCTCAAAGAGCTTCAGAGTGCCTACGACAACCTGCAGCAAACCCAACAACTGGTGCTGCAACAGGAGCGTTTGCGCGCACTGGCCGAAATGGCAGGCGGTATTGCCCACGACATCAACAACGCCATTTCGCCTGTGACCCTGTACACCGATGCCCTGCTCAACAGTGAAGTGGGCTTGTCTGAACGCGGTAAAAAACAACTGTCGACCATTCAATTGGCCATCGAAGATGTGTCTCGCACCGTGGAGCGCATGAGTCAATTTTCCCGCGGTCGCGCCGATTTGCCCACCCTGTCACCAATCAACATTGCCCAAATTTGCGAACAATGCCGGGAGCTGACACGGGCGCGCTGGCACGACATGCCGCAAAAAAGCGGACTGCGCATTGCATTCAACTTGGAATGCGAAACAGGAATCCCACCCGTTGAGGCGCCAGAATCGGAACTGCGCGAGGCGCTGATTAACCTTATTTTCAATGCGGTGGACGCCCTGCCCACCGGCGGGCGCATCGTATTGAAGGCACAGATGAAAACCTGTGAAAAACAAAGCTGGCTTTGCCTGTCGGTACAGGACAACGGCATTGGCATGAGCGAAGAAACCCGCAAGCGCTGCCTGGAGCCTTTCTACACCACCAAAGGCGAACGAGGCACCGGGCTGGGCCTTGCCATGGTGTACGGCATTGTGCAGCGCATGCAAGGCAAGGTGGACGTAGACAGCCGTGTGGGCGAAGGCACCACCGTTACCTTGTGTTTACCTGCACACGCACGTCTGCAGGCCAAAGCTCCTGAACCTGCTGCCCTCGCTGCGCCAACGGGCCCCATGCATGTGCTGTTGATTGACGACGACGTGAAGGTGCTGCAAGCCTTGGCCGATGGCCTGCGCGCACGTGGGTTTTACGTGAGTGTGTGTGAGTCGGGGCGCGAGGGTGTGCAAACTTTTGAACACGCCCTGCAAACCCAACAGCCTGTGGATGTGGTGATCACCGACCTCGGCATGCCAGGCATGGATGGTATTCGGGTTTCAGAGGCGGTGCGAGCCATGGCACCCAAGTGCCCGATTTACATGCTCACGGGCTGGGCCAGGCAATTGGATTTTGAACATGAGTCTATGCGGCATGTGAACAAGGTGCTGGCCAAACCGCCAAAAATCTCGGAGATTGTGGCGGCTTTAAATGAACTTCAACCCCAGCGCAAGGCTTAAATGTTGCTGGATGCAGTCGAAGACTTGACCAGTTGGGGTTCGTCGTCTTTGGGCCAGCGAAATTCATAAAACCCCTGCTGACCATTGATGGTGTATTCAAATTGCCCTTGAACGGCCTTTCGCCCCAGCGAGAGGTGAAACTGACAACGGTTGGGGGCATCGCAACCATGTTGATTGAGCAATGCCTCCACCGACGGGTCGATCAGCGGTGCCGTCATCATGCCCGTGGTGGTCATGACATACACGCCTTTGTTGTGCTCGCAGTGGCTTTGCATCAGGCTAACGCCAGTGCCCTCGAAGCGAAACTCACATGCATTCTTGCCCGCGTAGGCCAGAGTACGCTCAATGGGCGCTTGCATTTTGTAATTCTGAAAGCCCATGAAGGCAGCGCCAAGGGCCACCACCACCATTGCAAAGACCACAACCAATACAAGAAATTTTTTAAGGCCTGCGTACTTGGGGGGTGGATTAAACAGGGAGCCGTGGCTGGAGTGATTACGCTTGAACATGGGCAGCACACCTGACAAAAAGAGTGGTTAAAGAGCGATCCTTTACCGTCAACGCGCCCAAAGCCCGAAGGTTTACTCCGCAGGCGAACTCACTATGATTAAGGTGTAACCCAGACCTTTCAGTTTAAACGCGCCTTACTGTAAATCCGATTCGCACCCACTGACCATCACATTGAGCAAACGGCTCACCTCCATGCAGGCGAGCGATGGCCGCCACAATTGCCAAACCCAGACCGTGATTTTGCCCACTTTCGCTTCGCGATTTATCAACGCGATAAAACGGCTCAAACAAATGAGGAACGCTGTTTTCTGGAATACACTCGCCTTCGTTGCTGACCGTAAAACGCACCAAGTGATTGGCTTGCTCGTGATCGATTTTGATTTGAATAGTGCTTTTTGGATTGGCATATCTAATGGCATTAGAAACCAAATTGGATAAGGCACGCTTAATCAACTCAGTGTCCACCCGAGCACTGGCATCCCCCCGTAGCTCAAAGTGCAGTCCTTTTTCTTCAAGCATGGCTTCCATGTAATCCATCACAACCATGACGGGCTGACTCAGCTTGTCAATCAACCGGAAGTCTTTGTATTGCCCTTGGCTGGCATGCGACAAAAACAGCATACTTTGGATGATGCGGTTCATGCGCTGTAATTCTTCAAGATGGCTATGCAATGCTTCTTTCAAATGATCCGGATTTGGGTATTTTTCACGAAGCAATAGCTCATGACTCACAGTCAGACTTGAGAGCGGGGTATTTAGCTCATGCGCCACATTTGAATTAAACGAACGCAGCTGTTCTTGATGCTGTTCAACCTTGCACATCAATCTATTGAACTGCTCGATCACCGGATAAAGCTCTTCCGGTTCCCCGTCCCCTTTGATTCGCAAGCTTAGATCCGATGGGTCAAGCTCAGAAATTTTTCGGCCGAATTTGTTCAATGGTTTTAATTCAAAGCGAGCGAGTGTTCCGCTTAGCAACATCACCAAGACTCCCCATACCAAAGCGGCCACTGCAAACATTGCTCCGATGAAATTCAAAAACTTCCTGTCTTCGGAAATGTCCATCGCTAACTCTAGACGCTGGATCGGCATGGCCCCACCAAGATTTTCCAGGGGAAAGAAGAGTGTTTCTTTGTGTTTAACTTGACTCAACAAGACCTGTGGACCATACAAAACCTGACCTTCCACGCCGTAAACCTTGGCGCGTACATTGCCTATGCTGACCAGTAGTTCGTCCACTCTCCTCCACATTTCTGTGGGTAACAACTCGCTGTTGCGGGTCAACACTTGTTCAATTGCTACAGCAGCACGTTCAAGTGCCTCTTGGTGACGCACTTCTTGCCACATCCACACGCAGTGGTAGCCGAAAAACGCGATCAACACCACCCCAAAAATACTGAGGACCGACATTTGCAAAGACGAACGTTTAGCGATCGAACGCCTCACGATGATAGGTTCTCCGTGTTCGGCTCAACCACCCTTTGCTCCAAGACGTAACCCATGCCACGCACAGTGTGCAAAAGCGGAAGATCAAAGGGCTCATCCATTTTGCTTCGTAGGCGGCGAACTGCGACATCTACCACATTGGTTTCACTGTCAAAATGCATATCCCACACCAGCTCGGCCAATTCAGTACGGGACAGCACTTCGCCTTTTCGACGCAACAGTAACCACAACAAACTAAACTCTTTTGCCGTGAGGCGAAGGTCTTGCCCAGCACGCTTTGCTTGGCGTTTTACCGCATCCAACTCCAAATCGGCCAAACTTAAATGGCTTTTCTCTGCCGACGTGGTTGTTAGTCCCTGAGTACGGCGTGCCAAGGCATGAACACGCGCCACCAATTCAGAAAAAGCAAATGGTTTGGTGAGGTAATCATCTGCGCCGGCCTGCAAACCCTTGACCCTGTCTTCAACCATTGAACGAGCGGTCAGCATGAGCACAGGAATGTTGATGTTTTGACGCAAGGCAGCCAACACACCCAATCCATCCAGATCGGGAAGCATGCCATCCAAAACAATCAGGTCGTAAAGGCCCTCCGTGGCCAAATGCAAACCGTCAATGCCGGTGTGTGCAACATCCACCACAAATCCTTCTGAACTGAGGCCTTTTTGAAGATAACTGGCCAGCTTCTTTTCGTCTTCAATTACCAGGATTTTCATGGCTTATACGGTATTCGAAGTGAACATACATAGCGTTAAGTATATGTGTCGATTGATTTTTTTTAAATTACAAATTTGTAATTTTTCTGTGGGTGCTTGGTAATTTGAGTTTGCGTAAAGTGTGAATTGTGCCAACGCATTAATGCAACGGCAAAAGTTTTATGAAGTCATTCAAAAGGAGTATTACCATGAATACACGTCGCTTGATCGCTACTTCCGTACTTGCCTTTTCCGCCTCTCTGCCAGCTGTGGTCTTGGCCAATCCCGCGACCCAACAGGGTGATGGAACAGGTCATGTCTACAGTGCCTCTAATGTTCTTCCCCAGGCTACCCGTCAAGCCGTATTGAACGAGTATAAAAAGGCGGTGAAAAATGGCGACCTCGATATTGCAGCGGGTGACGCGTCCATCATCGAACAAACCTTCAAATCAACAGTCACTCGTGCCGAGGTGTTGAGCAAAATCGATCGTGTTGACCTGACTCAAGGCGATGCAACCTAATTCTTTGAAGCTGGTTTCCTTGGCCAGATATTGAGGGGCGCCCGCGGTTTCCATTGCAGGCGCCTTTTGCTTTAACATGAATGCCTTACTTGCGCTAAAGCAGTTTTTTCATGTCGTCTAGCAAGAAACCTCTAGCCCCTGGCAATACAAATGAGTCAGCAGTCCCCGCCAGCCGACTGGCCCGCTTGAGCCGTTTTGGGGCTTTGGCAACCACCGTGGCTGGCTCGGTAGTAAAAAACGGCACCAAGCAACTGGCCATGGGCAAACGCCCACGCCTCAGCGACCTATTACTCACCCCAAAAAATGCCAAACGCGTGGCCGAGCAATTGGCCAACCTGCGGGGAGCGGCCATGAAGCTGGGGCAGTTGATCTCCATGGACACCGGGGACATATTGCCACCCCAACTGACCGAGATACTGGCCCGCCTGCGGCAAGACGCCAAACACATGCCACGCGCCCAGTTGCTCGGTGTGCTACAGGCCGAATGGGGAAGCGACTGGCAAAGCAAAGTGAAAGAATTCGACCTGGTGCCCATGGCTGCCGCCTCGATTGGCCAAGTGCACAAAGCGGTGAGCCTGAATGGTGACTTGCTTGCCATTAAAATTCAGTACCCCGGCGTGCGCGACAGCATCAACAGCGACATCGACAATGTGGCCAGTATTTTAAGATTCACGGGCTTGGTGCCGAAAACTTTTGATTTAACCGCCCTGCTGAAGGAAGCCAAAAAGCAATTGCACGAAGAGGCAGACTACCTGCGGGAAGCCAATTGCATTGAGCACTACACCCGGGCTTTGGGCGACCACGCTGCTTTTGACCTGCCCACAGTTGAACGTGACTTAAGCACCAAAAACATTTTGGCAATGCGCTACCTGGAAGGCCAGCCCATAGAGGCACTTGCTGACGCGCCACAGGCTGAACGTGACAAGGTGGCCGGCCATTTGTTTGAGCTGCTGTTTTTAGAGCTGTTCAACATGCGGCTGATGCAAACCGACCCCAATTTCGCAAATTACCGCTACAACCCCAAAACAGGAAAAGTGGTTCTTCTGGATTTTGGGGCCACCCGTGCTTTTACAAAAAAACTGGTGCATGGATACGAGTTGGTGATTAAAGCTGCGCTGAAGAGCGACCGGCATGGCCTGGAAAAAGCAGCCATGCACATAGGCTATTTTGACGACACCACCATGCCCCATCACCGCGAGTTGGTGCTAGACCTGATGGAGTTGGCCTGCGTGCCGCTGTGCACACCCGGTGGTTTTGCATTTGGCACCACGGACCTTGCAGCACGCATTCGCGACAAGGGCATGGCCCTTGCTGATGACCGAAAATTTTGGCACGCCCCGCCGGTGGACTGCCTGTTTATACACCGCAAGCTGGGTGGTTTATTTTTGTTGGCCAACCGCTTGAAGGCCAAGGTCGATATCAAAAACATGGTGCTTTAGCCGTGAGCAAGATCTGCGCTAAGCCACCCCTGTGATATTCCGAATTGGTCATCCCAATTGGTATTAATCAACCGTCAATTCGTTCTTTCACTATTCAGTTGAAAGCCAATCAAGTGGGCATGGAGATCAGCTTGCTCTGGAAACAACCTTTTCACACTAAACACTGGGCAGTCTGGGCATTGCTGGGTGTATTCATTTTTTTTCTCAACCGCTACACCGGCGGGGATCAAGCCTTGTCCAATGTGTTTTTTGACCCGCAAGCATCTGTTTTTCCGCTGAAGCAAAACCGTGTGCTCAGTCTGCTGTTGCACGACGGCTTGCGCTGGGTTGCAGCACTAATCTGGCTGGGCTTCTTGTCGCTTCTGAGCCTGCAATCGGTTAGGCAAAGCCAGGGCAGGGAAATTGTTTTCATCCTGATAACCAGTTTGCTTGCTTCCCTGGTGGTGAGCGTGCTGAAAGCCCAGTCTGCACACAGTTGCCCTTGGGATTTATACCAATATGGAGGAACGGCCGACTACTTTCGACTGTTCCAGCACACCCCGGTTGTTGCCAACCCGGGGCCTGGGAAATGCTTTCCCAGCGGGCATGCGTCCACAGCATTCATGTGGATTGTGCTGCTTTACAGTTCAATGCCCTGGCTAAAGCAGCGACGCTCCCGGTTGACCATTGGCGTGATGGTTCTGGGTGGCCTTGCAGGCGGAGTTCAGATTGCCAAAGGGGCCCACTTTGTAAGCCATGTGCTGGCCACCGCCTGGCTGTGCTGGGGCGTTACTTTGCTTGCTGTTGCTGTTCGAAATACGCTTTCACGGCACTGGTTCGCTGGGTACACACCGAACTTTCCACCTCAAAAGTCAACATTAGGGAACAAAACAGATCGTCGTGGGTGAAGGGGTAATCCTTGACCAGCTTCAAATCATTGAGGTGATAGTCAAAGTTTTTACCAAACCACAAAAGCGATGCAACATGGGTTTGTTCCTTGGGCGAAAACAGGTAAGGTGCGCCGTGCAGGTACATGCCTTTTTCGCCTAGCGATTCACCGTGATCACTCACATACAGCATCGCGGTTTCATGGCTTGCATCAAATTTTTTCAGCAATTCAATGGTTTTTGCCAGAAAATAATCGGTATACAGAATTGCATTGTCGTAGGCGTTGTTGATTTCTTCATCCGTGCATTTTGACAACTCATTGGTTTTGCACACGGGTGTGAAACGCTCAAATTCTGGTGGGTATCGTTTGTAATAAGCAGGGCCATGATTGCCCATTTGATGCAGCACGATCAGCAAGTCTTTGCCGGGGTGTTTGCGTATGTGGTCTTCGAGGCCGTCCAGCATACCAATGTCCCGACATTCAGAATCGCACACCGGGTTAATGGCAGGGTCGCGAAAATTCTCATAAGGCAAGCGCGTAGCAACACCTTTGGAGTCTGAATTGTTGTCGCGCCACAAAATTTCAACGCCTTCGCGCCTTAGCACATCAAGCACATTTTCGAATTCATTCACCATTTCACCATCAAAGCCCTCGCGCCCAGCCAGAGAGAACATGCAGGGCACCGACACTGCGGTCGACGTACCGCAAGAGGTGACATGGGTCAGCGATACCACCTCTTCTTTGGCCAGAGCCGGATTGGTATTTTTTCCATATCCGTTGAGCGAGAAACGGTCGGCCCGGACGGTTTCGCCCACCACCAGAATCACGAGCTCTTTCAGATGAGGCGCGGGTTCATCGTTCAATCTCGCATCAGGCGCCACAGCTTGAACAACAGTGGGTGCAACGCTGCCTTTCAGTTTGCTGCTAACCAGGCGAATGGCAGAGTAGGTGAAATAGGTTGGGTTTGCGTAAAAGCGCAGGCTTTTGTGTTCACGGAAAAAAGACGCGTACTGGGATGTGAAAGGAACGACAAGCAACGCCATGGCAAGCAGCAAACACACACTGAACAAGGTTTTGGAACGCATTTCAGTGAGCAAGCCTTCTGCCTTGGGCATGCGACGCAGTACCCACCAGGCCGGCAACAGACCAAGCCCAAGCAAGTACAACAGCAGGGACACTGAAAACAGGTCGCCTGCTTCGGCCGCGTTGGTTTGCAATGTGTTTTCCAGCATGGTCTGGTCAATTACCGTGCCGTAGGCCGACATGAAATACGCGGCCATGCTGGAAGCCAGCAGGTAAAAAGCCAGTACCCACCTGGCTGCACGTCCATGGCACAGCCAAACCAACAACAAAGTGGTGGCCAGCGTAAACAACAAAAACACGGATGCTAGAAACAGCAGGTTGCCTTCGCTAGGCGGATACACATCCACAAGCCTGCCGAGGAAGCTGCCGTTGGCGAAAGCCATGATGAAAATCGACACGCCCGCGATCCAGCAGTTTGTGGGGCTTAAAACTTTGCGCAACAACATTGTGTTGGTCCTGGTCGATTCCATTAAAAAAATGCCACCATGCTTTCCGTGTCGGCCAATTGTACCTTTGCAAACCATGGCTGACTTTTCTTCACACTTTGCATGGACGGATTTTACTTATTTATATATGATTAACAATTCATATATAAATAACATGATGTCAGACTTTTTCGATCGTTTGGCACTTACGTGGCACAACCCAAAGCCTTAATGATGGGACAACCGGTCGAACCCCCGCATTGTGCTGCCCGGGCTTAAAAAAGCCCGGTCATTCATTACTTCATGCGCACAGCGGGCATGCGGCCAAGGCCGCAGTCACCAAGCCAAACACGCCAACGGTAGCAGCAAACAATTTAACTTTCATAATAAAAACTCCTTTAAAGCACGTGGGAACATTCCCAAACTTCATGGTGAATGTTCCAGTCACTGGAAGGTCAATCCTTTTTTTTGTCACCATCAGAGACAGGCAAAATGTAGTCTGCAATCAAAAACTCGCCTTGCGGCTCATCGGGCGCGTCGGCAAACCGGGAAGCAATTGCCGCGTTGTTGCTGCGAATCTCAAGCAACTTTTCTTCAAGACTCTTCAGGCTGTGCTGCAGTTCACGCACTTCATCCAACTTGCGTTTCAATAACTCATCCACCTTGCTTCGCGCTCCACATCCGCAAGAGGGGCCTTGATCGTAATGCTCAAGAACAGACTGAATTTCCTTGATCGAGAAATCCAGTTCGCGGGCCTTCTTGACAAAATCCAGCCGGGACAAGTCTTCTTGCGCAAACACACGATTTTTGCCCTTGCTGAACCAGGAGCCAGAATCCGCCCGCTGCGGAGCAATCAAGCCCTGCTCCTCGTAAAACCGGATTGTTTTGGGTTTTAAGCCCAATTTTTTGGAAACATCACTGATTTTCATGTTAATTCCTATGGCCTTAACTGCTAATTTCCGCCCGCGCTTGGCGAATCACGCTGATGGATGCGCTCAGGCCCAAAGAGGCCATCAGCGCAGCCACCACCAGGTCGGGCCAGGCGGTTTGGCTCACCCCCACCAACAAGGCGGCAGCCAGCACGGCCAGGTTGCCGATTGCATCATTGCGGCTACATAACCAGACCGAACGCATATTTGAGTCCCCGTTGCGGTACCGATACTGGATGGCGGCCACACCCACGTTTACAACCAACGCCATCGCGCCGACCACGCCCATGGTCGCATACGAAGGTACATCTCCCTGAAAAGCAGCATATGCGGCAAAGGCCAATACGCCAGTGCCATACAAACCCATGGAGATGCCCTTGAGCAAGGCCGCTTTGGCCCGCGTTTGCAGGGCCATCCCCAAGACGAAGAGCGACAAAGCGTAATTGGCCGCATCGCCCCCAAAGTCAAGCGAATCCGCCAACAGCGACACCGAGCCGGCCGACCAACTGGCGCCGACTTCAATGAAAAACATGGTCGCATTGGCGATGAGGGCGATCCACAGCACCTTGCGGAACCCCGGGTCGATGGCGGCGCTTTGAGTGGCGTCATTGGCATGGCAGTGGTGCTGGCAACCGGGCATGTTGAATCCTTGGCATTGATTTTAAATAACTTAATTCACTGTATTGGAAAGCCTGACACCATGGCAAGGTCAAGCGGCTTGGCTCAACAAAGCCGCCGCCCCATGAAGCGCCGCATGGGGAGCCGTGCACAGGTGCACAGGCACATCCGCCACGTAGCCCTGGTAGCGCCCCTTGGCCATAAACCCCTCCAGAAAAGCGGCTTGCACCATGGCAAACGGCAAACGCGGCAATAGGCCACCGCACAAATAAACGCCACCGCGCGCACCCAAGGCCAACACCTGGTCGCCGGCCACCGACCCCAAAATGCTACAAAAGCGATGCGCTACGGCGCTGGCCAAAGCATCACCTTGTTTGGCGGCCTCCACAATGCTGGGTGGATCACCGCATACAGGAGGCTGGGCTTGAATGTCTGCCATGGCTCGGTACAGGTTGAGCAAGCCCGGGCCGCTTAAAATACGTTCCACCGATGCTCGCCCAAATTGCTCGTTTAGCCGGGTCCATACGGCAACATCCAGTGCGTCACGTGGCGCAAAGCCAACGTGACCACCTTCCGCGGGCAAAGCGAGCCATTGATCACCATGGCGCACCAATGCCGCTGTGCCCAGGCCCGTGCCCGGTCCAATCACGGTTCGGGGAGCTTGAGGGTCGCCGTTGCCCTGTTGCAAGGTGCAAAAAGAGTCTGGAGCAATCACAGTCATGCCCATGGCCATGGCTTTGAAATCGTTCACAAGCAGCATTCTCGAAAAACCCAATTCATGCTGAAGCGCTTGCTGCGAAAACCTCCAGTGGTGATTAATCATCTGCACTTGATCGCCCAACACAGGCGCGGCCACCGCGATGCAAGCATTCTGCACGCCGTTCAAGCCTTGGCTTTGAAGGTAATGCCTTAAGGCATGTTGCAAGGTGTCAAAGTGCGCCACAGGCAACACCGCCATGTGGAGCAAAGCGCCAGTGTGTTGGCACACCAATCCAAACCGCGCGTGGGTGCCACCAACATCGCCCACCAAAGCAAAAGCCGCCATACCCCTATACCCCAAAACCATCCTTCGCAAGAATACCACCGGGTGCAAAATGCGACGCCTGCAGGCACGGGGCGCTGGCAGAGGTTTGCGCGGGCTTGGCCTACGCACCCGCCTGGTGCACAATGCAGGCGTTTACCCACCCAAACCCCCTGTGACAATGTCCTTAGACCCCAGCCCCTTGAGCCAGCACATTCAATTGGCCATTGAAGTGGTGGCCACCTTTGCATTTGCGCTCAGCGGCATTTTAGAAGGCGCGCGCAAACGGCTGGATGCCGTGGGTGTTTGCGTGGTGGCCTTTTTGGCTGCATTTGGCGGAGGCACGCTGCGCGACCTGCTGCTGGATGTACGCCCGTTTTTTTGGGTGAAGTACATTGAGTTGCTCTGGGCCGTGTTTGTGCTTTGCATTCTGGCCATGTTGTTTATGCGCCAACGGCATTTTGAATTTACAGAGCGGGCAATTCAGTGGCCTGATGCGCTGGGTCTGGGCCTGTTTACCGCCGCTGGGGTGTTTCAAGCCATCACCATGGACATGCCACCCTTGGTCGCCGTGTTCATGGGGGTGATCACAGGCGTGTTTGGCGGAGTACTGCGCGACATTGTGTGCAACGAAATTCCCAACGCCTTTAAAGACCACCGCCCCTACGCCATTTGCGCCTTCGTGGGCGGCTGGGTGTACATTGGCCTGCGCGAGTTGGGTTGCCCCGCCTACGTGAACATGCTGGGTTGCGTCACGGCCACGCTGGGCTTGCGGGTGTGGGCGGTGTGGCAGGATGTTCGCCTGCCACAGTGGCGCAATTAAGCACTGCCCTTGCTGGCCTGCCCACGGCGCAGCAGCAAAAACACCGCAGGGATGACAAACATCGACAACAAAGGCGCGCTGATCATGCCGCCCACCATGGGCGCGGCAATACGTTGCATCACCTCACTGCCCGTGCCCGTGCCCCACATGATGGGAATAAGCCCAGCCAAAATGGTAAGCACCGTCATGGCCTTGGGGCGCACCCGCAGCACCGCCCCTTCGCGAATGGCATCCAGCAAGTTTTCCTCGCCCAACTGCCCCTGCGCCATGCGCTTTGCCCAAGCCTGGTTAAGGTAGAGCAGCATGATGACCCCAAACTCGGCCGCCACGCCCGCCAAGGCAATAAAGCCCACGGCACCCGCCACAGACAAGTTAAAGTCGAGCATCCACAGCAGCCATGCGCCTCCCACCCCGGCCAATGGCAGGGTGCCCATGATGAGGGCAGCTTCGTCCATGCGCTTGAAGGTGGTGTACAGCAACACAAAAATAATGAGCAAGGTGAAAGGCACCACCAGCTTTAGCTTTGCAGTGGCGCGTTCCAAAAATTCAAATTGCCCCGACCACGACACGGAATAACCGGGTGGCAAGTTCACCTGCTCGCGCACCACTTGCTGCATGTCTTTCACGGTGGATTTGAGGTCTCGCCCGCGAATGTCGATGTACACGTAACCAGCCAGGCGAGAGTTTTCGCTGCGCAACATGGGGGGCCCATCGGTCACCTGAATGCGCGCCACCTCACCCAGCACAATTTGCCGACCCGCCGGGGTGTACACGGGCAGGTTGCGTAGGCCGTTCACAGAATCCCTCAGTTCCCTGGGGTAGCGCACATTGATGGGGAAACGCTGTAAACCTTCCACGGTTTCCCCGATGTTCATGCCACCCACCGCACTGGCGATGATGGCCTGCACATCGGCAATGTTCAGCCCATGGCGAGCGGCCAGTTGACGGTCGATGTCCACGTCGATGTACCGACCCCCGGTGAGTCGCTCTGCAAAGGCGCTGCTTACACCTTCAAGATTTTTAACAGCTTGTTCAACCTGCACCGAAATTTGATTGATGGTTGCAAGGTCAGGTCCAGTGACTTTAACGCCCACTGGGCTCTTAATGCCCGTGGCCAACATGTCGATGCGGTTGCGAATCGGCGGCACCCAAATGTTGGTGAGGCCAGGCACGCGCACAATGCGGTCCAGTTCCTCCACCAGTTTGTCGGCCGTCATGCCTTCACGCCATTGGTCCTTGGGTTTGAATTGAATGGTGGTCTCGAACATTTCCAAAGGCGCAGGGTCGGTGGCGGTTTCAGCGCGGCCTGCTTTGCCGTAGACGCTTTGCACCTCAGGCAAGGTTTTAATAAGCCGGTCGGTCTGCTGAAGCAATTCTGCAGCCTTGCCCACCGACAACCCCGGGAGGGCCGTGGGCATGTACAACAGGTCACCCTCATCCAGCGGTGGCATAAACTCTGTGCCCAGTTGAGCAAGGGGGTACAAGCTGACGACCAGGAGCACAGTGGCCGCGGCCACCGTGGCTTTTGGAAACCGCAGAACCACATCCAGTGCAGGCCGGTATGCGGCGATCAGGCCACGATTTAAAGGGTTGTCTTCCTCGCGGGGAATTTTTCCGCGAATCAGGTAACCCATCAGCACCGGAATCAAGGTGATGGCCAAGCCCGCCGCCGCAGCCATGGCGTAGGTTTTTGTGTAGGCCAGGGGTGCAAACAGCTTGCCCTCCTGCGCCTCCAGTGTGAACACTGGAATAAAACTCAGCGTGATGATAAGCAGGGAAGAGAACAGTGCGGGGCCCACCTCGACAGCGGCGTTGCCGATCACCTGCCAACGCTTGGGCCCTTGCAGGGTTTCACCCGGGTGGTCGTGCCCCCACTGCTCAAGGTGCTTGTGGGCGTTTTCGATCATGACCAGCGCGGCATCCACCATGGCACCAATAGCGATGGCAATGCCGCCCAGGGACATCACATTGGCATTTACGCCCTGCTGCTCCATGACAATAAACGACACCAATACACCCAGCGGCAGCGACACAATCGCCACAAAGGCAGACCGAAAATGCAGCAAGAACACAAAGCACACCAAGGCCACCACAATGAATTCTTCAATCAGCTTGTTGCTGAGGTTGTCAATGGCGTTGTTGATCAGGGTTGAACGGTCATAAACCGGCACAATTTCAACGCCTTCGGGCAGGCCAGCTTTCAGGCTCTCAATTTTGGCCTTCACCGCATCGATGGTTTGCAACGCATTTTTGCCACTGCGCATCACCACCACGCCACCCACCGATTCGCCCAGGCCGTTGAGCTCACCAATGCCTCGGCGCATGTCCGGCCCCACTTGGATGTAGGCCAAGTCACCCAGTTGCACCGGGATTCCTGCCGCCGTGGTTTTTAAGGGAATGGCTTTGAAGTCTTCAAGGTTTTCAAGATAGCCGGTGGCGCGAACCATGTATTCGGCCTCGGCCATTTCGATCACCGAACCGCCGGCCTCCTGGTTGGCTTGGTTGATGGCGGTGATCACCTCGTTCAAGGTGATGCCATAGCCAGCCAGCTTTTGGGGGTCAATCACCACTTGGTACTGCTTTACAAAACCACCGATGGACGCCACCTCGGCCACGTTTTCGACGGTTTTTAATTCGTAACGCAAAAACCAGTCTTGCAACGCCCGCAACTGGGCAATGTCCAAATTGCCGGTGGTGTCGGCCAGAGCATACTGGTACACCCAACCCACGCCGGTTGCGTCGGGCCCCAGCACACTTTTGGCCGCCGCTGGCAAACTGCTTTGCGCCTGGTTTAAATACTCCAACACGCGGGAGCGGGCCCAGTACAAATCCACACCATCTTCAAAAATGATGTACACAAAGCTGTCACCAAAAAACGAGAATCCCCGCACATCCTTGGCCCCGGGCACCGATAGCATGGTGGTGGTGAGCGGGTAGGTGACCTGGTTTTCCACAATTTGCGGCGCTTGGCCAGGGTAGCTGGTGCGAACAATGACCTGCACATCCGACAGGTCAGGCAGCGCGTCCAGGGGAGTTTTGTACAAGGACACCACACCCCATGCGCTCACGATGAGGGTGGCAATCAACACAAGCAGCCGATTGGCAATCGACCACCGAATGATGCTGGAAATCATTGTGCCCCCCCTCTGGATGGTGTGCTCTTGGGCTGAATGCTGACCACGGCGGGAATGTCGTCTTCCACCAAGCGGAATTCCATGTCGACGCTCGACCCGGCTTTCAGGCTGGAGCGTGGCACCTCAACCTCGGCAGGCAGGGCAAAGTCCATGGTCATCTCGGGCCACCCCAGGCTGGGCATGGGCGGGTGGGTCACAGTGATGTAATCTTCCCCAACAGCCTCCACCACCGCATCGGTGCGATGCACGGCAGCGCCAGGGTCATCGGTGTTCAGGCGCGCCTCCAGGCCACGCAGGCTGGCTTCAGAATCAATCAGGAACTGGCCAGACAAAACCACGCTCTGCCCCGCCTTCAAACCCTGCAGCACCTCGGTTTGCCCGCCCTGTTCCAGGCCTGTTTTAATTTCAACCGGCGAGAAGCGCCCGTCCTCCCCAGCCAACATCACCACCGATCGCTTGCCCGTTCGAATGATCGCCTCGCTGGGCACCAGCACCCCTTCACTGCGTTGACCGCCCAGCAAAGTGGCCTGCACAAACATGCCGGGCAACAACAATTGCTTGGGATTTTTCAACACCATGCGTGCCAACACAGTGCGGGTGTTGGGGTTGACCTGTGGCAACACAGCCTGCAACTCACCTTCAAATTGCTGGCCTGGCAAAGCCTGGGCTTGGGCCTTGATGCTCATGCCCGGGCGCACCAACGCAGCTTGAGCCTCTGGCACCTCGGCCTGTACCCACACCGTAGACAAACCATTGATATCCATCAAGGTGCTGCCTGCTTGCACGGTCATGCCTTCGCGCACCATCAAGTCGGTGACCACCCCAGCTCGAGGGGAGGTGATGGCGATTCTGGGTTGCACCTTGCCACTTTGCTCAACCAAGCGAATTTGCGCCGGGCTCATGCCCACCTGCCGCATGCGCTGGCGTGCCGCTTCCAGCAAGGGCTCGAGGCCTTGGCCTTGCATGCGGGCAATGGCTAAAAATTCTTCCTGCGCGGCCACCCAGTCTGGCACGTACAGGGTCAACAAAGGCTGGCCTGCCTTGACGGTGTCCAGCGTGGCCGTCACGTTGAGCTTTTCCACAAACCCAGTTGCGCGGGACTGGATAACCACCCGCTCGCGCTCATTCCACTGCACCGTGCCATTGGTGATCACCTCGGTGGCCAAAGCGCCTTGGGTAACAACGGCTGTGCGTATGCCCAGATTTTGTTGCACCCGGGGGCTGATTTGAACCGAGCTTGCATCAGCAACGCCAGCGCCAGCGTAGGCAGGCACCAACATCATGTCCATGAAAGGGCTTTTGCCCGGAGAGTCAAACTTGCGACCCGGCACCATGGGGTCGTGGTAATACTGAACCACCAGCCCGGTTTGCGGATCCACATCCCCGGCCTTGATGCCAGTGGCCATGTGGCGGCGAGTGGCTGCCTCACCTTGGGGAATGGTCCAGTTGGCAGGGTTGTCAGCCACCCCGCCTTCGGTGTTGGTTTGCGCCGCGCCAATTGGGGCAGACATCATTTGCATGCCTTGACTCATGCCCAAAGCCCACAGGCCATAGCCACCACCAGCCAAGGCGCCAGCGGCCAACACGGCCATTGCAATGTGTGTTTTTTTCATGGTTGCACCTCGGGAGGGATCAGGTATTCAAGTTGTGCCCACAAGCGGGCGGTTTCCATTTCTATGCGAAGCTTCTCCATGCGCATGTCCAAAGCCATTCGGCGGGCAGCCAACACATCGCCCAACCCACCGGTGTTACCGCGGTACGCCGCCAGTGCAGCCTCGGTGCGTTGCTGGGTCAAGGGAATCAAGCTGCGGTCAAAGTCCTCCAGACGCTTCAGGTTGCTCTGCCAGGTTTGTTGCCAACGCTGAACTTGCAACACCTGTTTCCGAAGCATCTCCGTGCGCTCAGCCTGGGCTTGAGCAGCCCGGGCATTGGCTGCAGCCAGGGCTTGGTTTTGCCGCTGGTCTTCATCCACAAACAATGGGCGGGATGCGCCCAAGGTCAACATGTCTGAAAAAGCGGGCCCTCGCCCCGCGTACATCACCGAGACAGTCCAGTCGGCGGTTTTCTCCTGCTGCCTTACCTCAGCCTCGGCATATAACTGTTGGGCAAGGGTTTGAAGCGCCAACACCTGGGGCTGCCTGCCCAACTCGGCTTGAAGGTTCTTGCCGGCCAACGCCGTGCGCTTAATATCAACCGCCATCAATGACCTGAAGGGGGCGACATCCCCCAACCAACGGGCCAACTCAGCAGCGGCATTTTGCAACTGCGATTGCGCGTCCAGAATGCGCACGTCCATCAAACCCAATTCAGTTTGGGCAGCAAACCAGTCGGCCTGAGCCCCACGGCCAGCGCGGTACAAGGCATCGGCCGCCTGCACCTGTAAAGCCAACTCGGTGCGTTGCTGTTGCAACAGTTCAAGCATGGCTTGAAGGTAAAAGTGATCCAGGTAAGCCTGGGCGGCGCCCATGCGCAATTCGCTTAGCGCCTGCCACTTTCGCACCTGCTCCAGGTCTGCCCCCTTGCTGAACACATCGGCTTGGGCCAGACGCTTGTTTTGCCGGGTGAGTGTTTGCGACAAGCCCACCCCCCGCATGGTCATGAAATCAGCGCCGAGGCTGAATTGATCAGGCCCAT
This sequence comes from Limnobacter sp., assembly GCF_964228395.1. Lineage (GTDB taxonomy): Bacteria > Pseudomonadota > Gammaproteobacteria > Burkholderiales > Burkholderiaceae_B > Limnobacter. The sequence continues at coordinate 2,966 of NZ_CAXQZX010000129.1, read as the reverse complement.
CGGCCGGAATATTGCTGACCTCTAACATCAGCATGGGATCGGGCAGCTGCGAGGCAGCGACCGCCTGGTGGCGCGCCGCCTGCATGGCGGAATCTTGTGCGCGCAGGGCCTGCGAATGCTGCTCTGCCAGTGCCAAGGCTTGGGCTAGCGTAAGCACTGTGTTGTCGACAACACCAGGCGCATCAGCCAAGGCCTGTGCCAAGGTGTATTCGACGTTGTCAACCCGCTCGGGCGATTCTGCCCTGGCCGGGCCCCACGCCAAGACCATGGCCTGAGCGGCGCAAGCGAATATTTTTAAAGGTTTAATTGCCAACATGGGTGCCTCCAGTGCAGCGCAAGGCTGCACACAAACCAAACGGGGGCCATGCCGCATGTGCGGTGGCCCAGTTAAATCGGGGTTGGGGCTTTAGCCGCGGGGCGGCCGGTCTGGCGAACTGGGATGTAAATTCAGGGCCAAGGGGTGAACCGTGGGCACATGCACGGCGGCCATGGCCAATGATTTAAAAGGCACGTCGGCGTGAATTAATGAGGGCACTGCACAGCACACGGGCGAGGCCACTGTGCATGGGTCATTTGCGTCTTGGGAGCTTGCATCCGAGACCACAAGCTCGATCGCCCCGCGATCGCCCATGCCTTGGCCTTCGTCACAACATGGCATGGCCTGCGCCAGGCTCTGAAAGAGCAGCGCAAACAACAGCATGGCACTGACGGTGACTCGACGCATGACAGAATCGTACTTAACAACGCAAAAATGCTATCACAATGCCGCCGCACATGGCACCCTTCCTTAAATGCCACGCCAATGGCCCGTGGCATACTGAAAACACCTAGTCATGCCCGATTTGACCATGAAAACCCTGCTGATCGCTTACCACTCCCGCACTGGGGCCACGCATGCCATGGCGCAAGCTGTAGGCAACGGCGCCAGCGCTGAAACCAATGTGAAGGTGCTGGTTCAGCCTGCAACCGAGACCACCAGCGAGCATGTACTGCAAGCCGACGCCTACGTGTTTGCTGCGCCCGAAATGCTGGGCAGCATGAGCGGTTTAATGAAAGATCTGTTTGACCGCACCTACTACGACGTGCTGGATCAAATCAATGGTCGCCCTTTTGCCACCGTGGTGTGTGCTGGCAGCGATGGGCAGGGTGCTGTTCGACAAATCCAAAGAATAGCCACTGGCTGGCGGCTTAACGCCATAGCACCAGCCCTTGTGGTGTGTACCCATGCCCAAACTGCGCAAGCCATTTTGGCCAAAAAGCAACTGGGGGCCAGTGACCTTCAGCGTGGCTTTGACCTGGGTGAAGGGTTTGCTGCAGGGCTTGCTCAAGGAATTTTTTGATACTACGCATGTGTAGCATTCATTCATCGTGCGCAACAAAGTGTTGCGTATTGGGTCACTGACCCGGCAACCGTTGCCAATTACACTGTGGCCCTTGGTTTTCTGAATCAATCCGATGCAAAAGGAAAGCACGTGAGCCAAATCAACCCTGTTTCCATTCAAGCCCAAGGGGCAACCCTTGCCGGGGTAATCTATCAACCCCAAAACCCATCGGCGCTCACACCCATTTTAATCGCGCCTGCCACGGGCATCACGCAGCGCTTTTACAAGGGATTTGCCACATGGTTAATGGAGCAAGGGCACACGGTGCTCACCTTTGACAATCGTGGAATTGGTGCCTCGTTAAATGCGCCACATGTGCGGCAAAGCACCGCCAAAAAGCAAGACTGGGGGCTCTACGACATGCCTGCAGCGCTGGATTTTTTACTGTCGCACACCGGGGCTCAAAAAGCCTGGTTGATTGGCCACAGCGCTGGAGGCCAGTTGCTTGGCTTGATGAACAACCACCATCGAATCGAGCGCGCTTTGGCCGTGGCCTCATCATCAGGTTATGTCAAGCGCCTGCGTTGGCCGGGGCGAATTTCGGCTTGGCTCATGCTCAAACTGATGATTCCCTTGACCGCCAACACCCTAGGTTATGTGCCTTCCAAAAAATTCGGTTGGGGCGAAAACCTGCCCAAGGGGGTGGGTTTGCAGTGGGCCAAATGGTGCAGCAGCCCGGGCTACGTCGAAAACGAATTTGGCCAAGGGGTGCAAGAACATTTTTACCGGCAGTTGAACACACCCTTGGTGTACTTGTATGCCAGCGATGACCCCATTGCCACCCCGGCCAATGTGCAAGACATCATGCGGCTGGCCCCTCAAGCGCCGGCGCGCATGATTGAAATAAAACCCGAACAATTCAAACTGCCCGCCATTGGGCATGTGGACATGTTCCGCCCCAGCCACCGGGCCATTTGGCCGCACATGCTGGCTCAACTCAAGCATCCCACTGTTGCATCCACAGTGCCGCAATAATTGTTTTTACATCGCTCACCTGCCCCGCCCGAATTTGAGACAGCAATTCGGCGGGTTCCACCAGCACCACATCCAAAAACTCGTTGTGGTCCAGTTGCCGTTCTTGCAAAGTAAGACCACGCGCCACATACAACTCGATTTTTTCGGTCGAGTACGATATCACCGGGTGAATGGTGGTGATAAAGTCCATGCGCTGCGCCACATAGCCAGTTTCTTCCAGCAGTTCGCGGTGCGCCGTGGCCAGGGGGTCCTCGCCCGGGTCAATTTTGCCCGCAGGAATCTCTAAAAACACGCGGTGCAACGGGTATCGAAACTGTCGCTCCAGCACATACCGACCATCGTCCAAAATTGGCAAAATGGCCACGGCCCCTGGGTGCACCGTGTATTCGCGCACCGATTGTTCGCCATTGGGCAAGCGCACTTCATCACGATTGACCTTCATCAACTGCCCATCAAAAACACGGGTACTGGCGATGCAGGTTTCTAGAAGGTGGGGGTCTTTGTCGCTGCTCATAGGCCATCCTCAGACCACAAAGCCCCGGCTCGCAGAGCCATGGCCGTGGCCGATGGCGGGCCGTAGGTGCCACTGGTGTAGGGCACAGGCACCAT
>NZ_CAXQZX010000128.1:0-16661 GCF_964228395.1 Limnobacter sp. | reverse complement strand
TGCCCGAATCAATGGGCTGGAGGTGGATGAAGCCGCGTTGGTGAGCGCTTTTCATGCAGTGGAACAAGCTCGGCGGGCCAGCGAGCCTGCTGTGTCGCTCACATACTTTGAGTTCACCACTTTGGCCGTGGCGCATGTGTTTGCCCAGCATCCCCTGGACGCTGTGGTGCTGGAGGTCGGCATGGGTGGGCGTCTGGATGCCGTCAATTTGTTCGACACAGATTGCGCCATTTGCACCAGCATTGATCTCGATCACCAGGCCTTTTTGGGCCCCGACCGAGAAAGCATAGGCCGCGAAAAAGCCGGAATCTTCCGCCCCGGTAAACCCGCGGTGGTTAGCGACCCCGCGCCACCGACCAGTGTGGTGGATCATGCCCAAGCCATCGGTGCAGACCTGTGGCTCTTTGGGCGCGACTACAACTACAGTGGCGACAAGCAGCAATGGGGGTACGGCGGTCGAGCGATGCGGCGTGGCGCCCTGGCTTACCCCGCTTTGCGTGGGGCCAATCAGTTGCTCAATGCTGCTGGCGTATTGGCTGCTTTGGAGGCCGTGAAAGATCGCTTGCCAATCCCGGCGCAGTCTATTCGACAAGGGTTTTTGCTGGTGGAGTGGCCCGGGCGTTTTCAGGTGCTGCCGGGGCAGCCCACCGTGGTGCTTGACGTTGGCCACAACCCCCATGCGGCGGCCCACCTGCGCGAAAGCCTGGACAACATGGGCTTTTTTCCTTACACCCATTGCATTTTTGGCATGCTTGCCGACAAAGATGCCACCGCGGTGGTGAATGCTTTGAAAGACCGGGTGGACCATTGGCATTTGGTGCCCCTGCCCGGTGAGCGTGGACGCAGTGCCGAGCAATTGGCGCAGGCATTGAAGCTGGCCGATGTAAACGATGCACCGTTTGATTGGCAAGCCAATGCAGCGGCCTTGGCCAGCGGTGGAATTGCCAAGCAGCCACCAGAAAAATCGGTGCAGACATACGCAAGTGTGGAACAAGCGTACGCCGTCGTCACGAAGGCTGTGCAGGCCAATGATAGAATTCTGGTCTTTGGGTCGTTCCTTACGGTCGCAGAAGCGTTAAAGGCCAAGGACAATTTACGTAAACGACCTTCTTAACCAACAGGGGTGCAGGTGAGTTCAAATTCGCGTTCGACTGCCAGGAACAAAGTCAACAATGATCAGGTTGATGAGTTAAAGCGCAAGTCGAGAAGGCGCCTTGTTGGCTCAATCGCTTTGTTTTTGGCCGCCATTATTGTGGTGCCTGCTCTCATTGAAAGTGAACCCACCCAAACCGCCAGCGATGTTGAGTTGGTGGTGCCAGCGCGCCCCAGCGCGGACACCCCTGTGGAGTTGGCCAAGGTGCCCCAGCAACCGCTTCAACAGCCGCCTCAAAATCCGAACCTGGACGTACCAGCCGGGCAGCAGGCACAGGTCAGTGCGCCGGTAGTACCGGTGCCAACGGGCGAATCCAAGGCTGAGTCTGCCAAGGCGGAGGCGCCAAAATCCGAACCTGCAAAGACCGAAGCGCCCAAGCCTGTTGCGCCCAAGCCTGAGCCAAATAAGGCCGAGGCAAGCAAACCTGAAGCGGTGAAGTCTGAACCCACCAAGGCTGACGCGCCCAAGGTTGAGCCAGCCAAGCCCGCTGCCGACGATCCGATTGCCAAGTTTGCGACCGGTGAAGTGTTTTGGGTGCAGGTGACTGCAGTGAGCGACAAAAACCGAGCTGATGCCCTGGCCAAAGAGTTGGGTGGGAAAGGCTTCGCTGCAAAAGTGGAGAGCGTAAAAACAGGTGCAGGCACCGTGTTTCGAGTGCGCGTAGGCCCTTTGAGCGGGCAGGCCAAGGCCGATGAAACCAAGGCGAAGCTGGCCCAAGCGGGGTACAGCAGCGGGAGAGTGGTGCAGTGACACTCTTTGATTATGTGGCCATCGCGGTGCTGGGCCTGTCGGTGATTCTGGGCTTGTTCCGCGGCATGGTTAAAGAAGTGTTGTCGTTGGCTAACCTTGTGATTGCATTTTGGTTGGCCAACCGCTACGGGCATGAGTTGGTGGTTTACATGGATTGGGCCGAGTCTTTAAGCCCCGCCATGAAAGCGCTGATTGGTTGTGCAGCCGCGTTTTTTGGTGCCATGGTGGTGGGGGCCATTTTAATTTCCCTGCTGGGCAAAATTGTTGCGGCGGCAGGCTTGAGTTTTGCAGATCGCAGTTTGGGCGGCATGTTTGGCTTTGCCCGGGGTATTTTTATTGTGTTGGTGCTGGTCACGGGTGCGGGTTTTACATCCCTGCCTGAACAGCCGTTTTGGCGCAATGCCATGTTGTCCCCTTTGGCGGTGGATGCGATGCGAGAAATCAAGCCGCACTTGCCCGAAACGGTGGCCAAATGGGTTCGCTACTAGGAGCTTTGAATGTGCGGGATTGTCGGTATTGCCGGTTTTTCTCCTGTTAACCAGACCCTGTACGACAGCTTGCTGCTGCTACAGCACCGTGGGCAAGATGCGGCTGGCATCGCCACTGCCCATGGCAATGCGTTCTCAATGTCCAAGGGCAATGGCCTGGTGCGCGATGTATTTCGCACCCGCAACATGCGTTCTTTGCCTGGCAACATGGGCATTGCCCATGTGCGTTACCCAACCGCTGGCTCGGCCGCCAGTTCAGAAGAGGCGCAACCGTTTTATGTGAATGCGCCTTACGGCATTACCTTGGCCCACAATGGCAACCTCACCAACAGTGAGCGCTTGAAGGCAGAGCTGTTTAAAAATGACCGCCGTCACATCAACACCAACTCTGATTCTGAGGTGTTGCTGAATGTGTTGGCTCACGAGTTGCAAAGCAATGCCCACGGTTACTCCCTGGACCCCGCCACCATTTTCCGTGCGGTGGCTGGTGTTCATGCGCGTGCGCGGGGTGCTTATGCCTGCGTGGCTCAAATTGCAGGCTATGGTATTTTGGCGTTTCGTGACCCCCATGGCATTCGCCCTCTGGTGATGGGCAAATGCGAGACCGAGCATGGTACCGAGTACATGTTTGCTTCTGAGTCGGTGGCACTGGCGGGCATGGGCTTTGAATTTGTACGCGATGTGGTGCCTGGCGAAGCGGTTTTTGTGGATGTGGAAGGCCAGTTGTTTCAGCAGCAGTGCGCAGAAAAATCTGCCTTGAATCCCTGTATTTTTGAGTATGTGTACCTGGCTCGTCCCGACTCGGTGATGGATGGTATTTCTGTGTACGAAGCCCGCGTAAAAATGGGCGAGTATCTGGCTGATCAAATCAGAAAAAGCCCGCTGGCCGCCGACATTGATGTGGTCATGCCTATTCCCGATTCAAGCCGTCCGGCAGCGCTTGAGTTGGCCAACCACTTGAACGTGCCTTATCGCGAGGGGTTTATTAAAAACCGCTACATTGGACGCACATTTATTATGCCGGGGCAGGCGGTGCGCAAAAAAAGTGTGCGCCAAAAGCTCAATGCCATTTCGGTCGAATTTAAGGGCAAAGCGGTGTTGTTGGTCGATGACTCGATTGTGCGAGGCACGACCAGCCGTGAAATTGTACAAATGGCCCGCGAGAGCGGGGCGCGCAAGGTGATTTTTGCCTCTGCAGCACCTCCTGTGCGTTTCCCCAATGTGTATGGCATCGACATGCCCACACGCGATGAACTGATTGCATCGGGTCGCAGTGATGAAGAGATCTGCAAAGAAATCGGCGCGGACGCTTTGTTCTACCAGGACATCGAGGACATGAAGCGGGCGGTGCGTGATTTGAATCCGAAGATCCAGACTTTCGATGCCAGTTGTTTTGACGGGCATTACATCACAGGCGATATCACCGCCGAGTATCTGGACCGCTTGGAGTACATGCGCAAGCATCCCGAGGTGGTGGAGTCTGGCGGTTTGCAGATGAACCTGGGTTACTCTGCCAATCAGTGAAGCTGAGGCAGGCCCTGGTTTGACTTTTGATGTATTTTGAATTGTCGCATTTTTGCAAGCGCCCGTTTTTGCTCGGGTGCTTGAGGTAAAATAGGCAAGCTATTGAAAAGAAAGCGCGAAATGGTTCGCGCTTTTTGTTTGCGCAAGGCGTTAATGACTATGTCGCTGATTGTTCACAAGTACGGCGGTACCTCCATGGGGTCCACCGAACGCATTAAAAACGTGGCCAAGCGTGTGGCCAAATGGCATCGCGCTGGCAATCAAATGGTGGTGGTTCCTTCGGCCATGTCTGGCGAAACCAACCGCCTGATTGGCCTGGCCAAGGAAATTCAGGCCGAACCCGATCCCCGCGAGCTGGACATGTTGTGTTGCACTGGCGAGCAGGCCTCTGTGGCGTTGTTGGCCATGGCTTTGAAAGCTGAGGGAATTGACGCCATCAGTTACTCGGGATGGCAAGTGCCCATCAAAACCGACAGTGCGCACACCAAGGCCCGCATTGAAAGCATTGATGACAAGCGCGTGAAGGCCGACCTGGCTGCAGGCCGCGTGGTGATAATCACGGGGTTCCAGGGCATCGATGAACTGGGCAATCAAACCACCTTGGGCCGCGGAGGTTCAGACACCTCGGCCGTGGCCATTGCTGCGGCCATGGGTGCTGCCGAATGTCTCATTTACACTGACGTGGATGGCGTGTACACGACCGATCCCCGTGTGGTTCCGGAGGCCCGCCGCATGCGCGTGGTGAGCTTTGAGGAAATGCTGGAAATGGCCTCTTTGGGGTCGAAGGTGTTGCAAATTCGGTCTGTTGAATTTGCTGGTAAATACCGTGTGCCCACGCGTGTGCTGTCCAGCCTGACCGACCCCATGATTTCGCTGGACGAAGAAAAAGTGTCTGGCACGTTGATTACTTTTGAGGAAGATGAACACATGGAACAAGCCGTTGTTTCCGGTATCGCTTTCAACCGTGATGAAGCCAAGGTGACTATTCGCGGCGTGCCCGACAAGCCCGGTGTGGCCTATCAAATTCTGGGTCAAGTGGCCGATGCCAACATTGACGTGGACATGATCATTCAGAACCAGGGTGTGGATGGCACAACCGATTTTACATTCACGGTGCATCGCAACGAGTTCAACAAAACCATGGAATTGTTGAAGAACAAAATCCAAGGCAGCGTGGGCGCGCGTGAGGTTGCGGGTGACACCAATGTTTGCAAGGTGTCTATCGTTGGCATCGGCATGCGCTCGCATGTGGGTGTGGCCAGCCTGATGTTCAAAACCTTGTCGGAAGAGGGCATCAATATTCAAATGATCTCCACCTCTGAAATCAAAGTGTCGGTGCTGATTGATGACAAATACATGGAATTGGCTGTGCGCGCACTGCACAAGGCTTTCGATCTGGACAAAGCCGCTGCATAAGGCTTTCAGGCCCAAGGCGCATTGCTAAAAGGCGGTGCAAATTGGGTGCAGGGCCGACAAGCTGGCGCAAACCATGTATAATGCGGCCTTCTGGAGACGTGGCCGAGTGGTCGAAGGCACTCCCCTGCTAAGGGAGCATACCCCAAAAGGGTATCGGAAGTTCGAATCTTCTCGTCTCCGCCAAATGCAAACCCCGAATCGCTTCTAGCATTCGGGGTTTTCTGTTTCTGAAAGCGCGAGCAGTGAGGCATTGCCGCCTGCTGCAGCGGTGTTGGTGCAAATGGTTTGCTCGTGAAGCCAATTGCAAGGCTGTTGCTGATCGTCCCGTGTGCTGATGCAGTACAGGTTTTGTTCGCCTGTTGGGCCTTTCAATAAGTAAACCTGAGCCCCTGTTGTTCTTTTCTGACCCTCCAACAAGGTCGCTCCCATGGTTTGAAGCGCTTTGCTCAGCGCATCGGAAGGTGCTTGTTGTAGCAGCGCCAACAGGTATTGTGGCCCACCCGCCTTGGGGCCAGTGCCCGATAAGCCGTGCCCCCCAAAAGGCTGCACGCCCACCACGGCACCCACCATGTTTCGGTTCACATAAATATTGCCGGCGTTGCTTTGCTTCACCCAATGATCGATGCGATGCTGAATGCGGGAGTGAACACCAAAGGTTAGCCCAAAGCCCAGTTGGCGAATGTGAAGCAGGTGTTGGTCAATGTCTTGCAACGGGCTGGGCAACACGTGTAGTACGGGGCCAAACACTTCTTGTTCCAAACCGTGCAGGCTGTGTATTTCAATGATGGCTGGTGCCACGGTGTGTGGCATGGCGGCAGCTTGTTGCAAGTGGCGTTCACATTGATCAATGCGAGCACCGCGCTGGCGCATGTTCTGAAGGTGCTGTTGTATGCGCTGTGCGGCCTGTGGGTCAATCACCGGGCCGATGTCGGTGTTTTGTAAAGTGGCAGGCCCAAGCCGCAGTGTGCGCATGGCTTTCTCAAGCATGTCCAGCAGCGTTGGGGCAATGTCTTGCTGCACCACCAAAATACGCAATGCAGAGCAACGTTGGCCTGCGCTATCAAAGGCGGACAGCAGCACATCGTGTACCACTTGTTCGAGCAGGGCCGAGGAGTCAACCACCATGGCGTTTTGCCCGCCTGTTTCAGCCACCCAGCGAATGGGCAGCCCTTGTGGGCTTCGTCGTTTGTTGATGTTGGCATGGATGGTGGCGGCGGTTTGTACCGACCCGGTGAACAGCACGCCGCTGATGGCAGGGTGGTTTGCCAGCGCGGCTCCAACGGAGTGGCCTGGACCTGGCAGCCCATGTAACACCTGCCGGGGTACCCCGGCATTCCACAACACTTCCAGTGCTTTCATGGCCACATGGGGGGTTTGATCCGCTGGTTTGGCCAGCACCGCATTGCCAGCGGCAAGGGCCGCGCTGACCTGACCCAAGAAAATGGCCAGGGGAAAATTCCAAGGGCTGATGCACAACACCACGCCCAGGGGCTTGTGGGTGGTGTTGCAAAAATTACCTTCAAGCTGCGCCGCATAAAAATACAAAAAGTCGATGGCTTCCTGCACTTCTGCGACGGCGTTGGCTCGGGTTTTGTGGGCCTCGTGAACCAGCAAGGCCGCAAATTCGAACAGGCGTGATTGCAGCGCGCTTGCTGCAGCTCGCAAGCACTGTGCTCGTTTTTCTGCGGGTTGACTGGCCCACATTGGCGCGTGTTGCAGGGCCAGTTGTGCTGCCTGTTCCACATCATTGAGAGGGGTGGGGGACCATTGGGCTGGGGTGTGGGCAAGCAAGGCCGCATTGAACTGTGCTTGCGTGGCGCGGCAGGCCATGTTGGGCGCCACGCCGCGCAAGCGTTGGGGCAGCAATATGCGCGGTGGTATGGGTATCTGCGGGTGAGGCTTCCCCGGGGGCTGCCCAGCCTTGTGCAGCAATTCGAGTGGGCTGGTGGTTAACTGTTCAACAGGCACCGCAGGGTTGTTGAGCTGGTTCACAAACGATGCGTTTGCCCCGTTTTCCAGAAGGCGCCGAACCAAATAGGCCAGCAGGTGCTGATGCGGCCCCACGGGGGCGTAAATGCGGCAGGCGTGTTGCTGGTCCAAGTGACCAGCATGTTGTGCCAGCAGGCCGTGGTACAGGTTTTCGCCCATGCCGTGAAGGCATTGGAATTCGAAATCCCGTGGCTGTCGCCCGTGGGATTGGGCCAGTTGCAGCACCGAGGCAATGGTGTGGGCGTTGTGGGTGGCAAATTGCGGGTAGACGGCATCGCCTGCTTGCAGCAGTACGTTTGCACATGCCAGATAGCTGAGGTCGGTGTGGGCTTTGCGGCTGAACACCGGGTAGTCGGGTAGGCCAAGCACTTGGGCGCGTTTAATTTCGCTATCCCAGTAGGCCCCTTTGACCAAGCGCACCATGATTGTTTTACCGTGCAGCCTTGCCAACTGGCAAGCCCATTGCACCACGCAAAGCGCGCGCTTTTGGTAGGCTTGAATCACCACGCCCAAACCTTGCCAGGTGTGTAGTTTGGGTGCCTGGTACAAGGCTTGGACCACATCCATGGACAATTGCAGGCGCTCGCTTTCCTCGGCGTCGATGTGCAGGGGCAGATGGTGGGCTTGGGCCCGCATGGCCAAGGCAATCACCTTGGGAAGCAGTTCATTCATCATGGTCTGCCCTTGGTCTTCCACGTACCTTGGGTGAAGCGCTGACAGTTTGATTGACACACCAGGACGTTCGCGCAGCGTCTTCCCCTGCGCCTGCTGACCCACCACCTCGATGGCGTGCAGATAAGCTTGAAAGTATTGCTCTGCATCGGTGTAGGTCACTGCGGCTTCGCCAAGCATGTCGTAGGAGTGGGTGTAGCCCAAGGCGCGGGTTTTGGTAGATTCGGTCAGCGCCTCTTCAATGCTTTGCCCCAATACAAATTGCTTGCCCAGCCTGGTCATCGCGGCCTCGGTGGCTTTGCGCACCAGCACCATGCCACCCAGCCAGTGCAGGCGTTGCAGGCCCTGTGTAAGCGCCAAGCCAAGTGTGCCAACATTGACCAGCCACGAATGACTGTGACCCATATGGGCTTGCCAGTCGCCACGCTGAAGGCAATCTTCAATGAGGGCGTTGCGGGTGGTGGCATCGGGTATGCGCAGCAAGGCCTCGGCCAGGCACATCAAGGCCAAGCCTTCGTCGGTGCTCAGTTGGTATTCTTGTAACAGGTCTTGCACCAGCTCGTGGGTGTGGGTGTGGTGCCTTGCGCGGGCTGCGGTGGCCAAGGTGATGGCCGTGTGTTCAATGTCAGGGTGGCCCAGTGGTGTTTGAGGCAGCCGCTTGAGCAATTGTTGAACACAATCCGTTTCTGGCATGAGCCAGGCGTTGTTGAATTCTTCTTGAACCGCCTTAAGCGCGCTGCTCATGGGGCGCTGCGCTGATGAAGCGCATGGCTGGGGCCACGGCGATGGTCAGGCCTTCAATGGGTGCCTGAATGTCGCCGTCGAGTTGCCAGGCCGTGGGTTGATTGAAGTCGAATTCCACGCTATGCAGGGTTTGCCTGGGGACCCCCAGACTGGCGGGCCAGCCACCGCGCCATATTCGCCACAAGTTGAACACCAAGGCAAGCTTGTTGGGCGAGCCGTGGATGAGGCAGAGGTCTGCTTTGGCTTTGGGGCCTCCACTGGTGGACACCTTGGCCCCCAATGGCAAACGCAAAATGCTCAGGGCCAATGCCACCTGCCACATAAAGCCTTGCGCCGCTTGCCCATTGAAGCGAACCCGCCCAGCCACGGTTGCAAACAAAGCGCGTATCAAGGGGCCGTTGACCAGTACTTCCAGCACGATGCGTCCAATCAGGCGCAGGGCTGCCACCGGGCCACTGCCGCGTTGGTAGTAGGCATGCATAAAATTCACGGTGGTACCAAAGCCGAACACAAAGCCGTATTGATCTGTGGAGGTTTTGATGGGGTAGCGGGTGGTGTGGTGGTGTTCAAGCTGATCGCGGTGGGCGATCAACCATTGCAGGGCGTCGATGGGGGCTGTTTTGGGATGAACATCGGCTGCAATCATGTTCATGGTGCCTGCATGAACCAGAAATAGGGGGGGGAGGTGCTGCTCACCCCACACCTTCGCTGCTGCACCAATCACAGCCGATACCGTGCCATCGCCCCCAAAAGGCACCAAGGCACGGATGTCTTGGGGGTTGAGCCTTTGAAGTTCTACCAGCAAAGCTTCCGTGTTGTGAGTGAGTAGCAATTGGCCGTGAGAGCCCAGCACTTGCCTCAGCTTGTCGACCCCGTCGGCCTGTGTGCGGCGTTTAAGGTAACCCGCGTTGGGATTGGCCACCACTACAATCACTGGCAAACACTCCTTTGGGCATGGGTGACTTAGCGCGTGGCTGTGTCCCCTGTGGTGTTGGCTTTCAAATAGTCCAGCGCTTCTTGCACTTGGTCGATCAAGACCAATAAGAGGCTGCCATGGCTTACTTCATCCAGGGCCATTTGGATGGCTTTGAATTCGCCACGCACCTCGACCACGCTGGGCTTGTTCTCAGTTTGCGCCATGGCAATGCCCTGTTGCAATAGGGCGAGCGTTTCACCGTCTGGTCGGCCACGCTGGCAAGCGTCCTCGTACAGCACAATGTGGTCAAAAAATCCACCCACCAGGCGCCCCTGTTCAACAATATCCTGGTCTCGGCGGTCGCCGGCGGCGCTGATCACAATGCTGCGTTTGGTGGCCGGAATGTTCTTCAGCGTATTGACCAAGGTGGCCACCGCATCGGGGTTGTGGCCGTAGTCGGCAATCACGGAGCCACCTTTGTGCGGGAAAAAGTTAAAGCGGCCTGGCACCGTGTCGGGCGTGGACTGGAAACTGGACAGAGCTGCGCGAATGGTGGTGAAGGGCACCTGAACCCCCAATGCTGCTGCCACAGCACACATCACGTTTTGCACCTGAAAGGTGAACAAGCCATTGTTGGTTAGTGGCACTTCGGTGAGGTCGATGGTTTTTTCAACCTGGTCAAAGCTGATGGTCACAATGCGGCCATCGTGAACAATCACGGGTTGGCCTTTGGCTTTGTGGGCAGCCACCACCGGGTTGTCGGGGTTGCTGGTGAAAAACAGCACGCGGCCCGGTGTTAATTTGGCCATGGCCACAGTGTGTTTGTCGTCGGCGTTTAGCACAGCCAGACCACCCGGGGCCACGTTTTGTATCAGCACGCTTTTAAGCAAGGCGAGGTCTTCAACGCTGTCGATGAAGTTCAAGCCCAAATGGTCGCCCTCGCCAATGTTGGTGACAATGCCAACATCGCACATGTCAAAGCCCAGGCCCTCACGCAGCATGCCGCCACGGGCACATTCAAGCACGGCTGCATCGGTCTCGGGGTGCATCAATACTTTCTGGGCGCTCTTGGGACCACTGCAGTCGCCCGTGTCGATGAGGTGCCCGTTGACCACCACGCCTTCGGTGCCGGTGTAGCCCACTCGCAGGTTGTGGTAACGCAAAATGTGTTCGATCAGTCGCACTGTGGTGGTTTTGCCATTGGTGCCGGTAACCGCCACCACAGGGATGCGACCGTTCTCATTTTTTCCAAACATGAGGTCGATGATGGCTGCACCCACATCGCGACCCTTTCCGATGGAGGGCTCCAGGTGCATGCGCAGGCCTGGCGCGGCGTTCAACTCAACAATGCCGCCGCCTTGGGCTTCAAGGGATTCATCCACCCGTTCGCACACCACGTCCACACCACACACCTCGATGCCGATTTGTTGTGCCGCTTGGATGACCATCTGTGCCATTTCCGGGTGCACATTGTCGGTGACGTCGGTGGCTGTGCCGCCGGTGCTGAGGTTGGCGTTGTTTCGCAACACCACGCGAATGCCGCTTTGCGGAACGGAGTCGGGCGTAAAGCCTTGCTTTTTAATGCGAGCCACTGCGATTTCGTCCAGCCGCAATTTGGTCAGTGCACTACCGTGGCCCTCGCCACGCAGCGGGTTGCGGTTTTCGATCTCGATGAGTTGCGCAATGGTGTGCGTACCGTCGCCCACCACATAGGGGGGCTCGCGGCGAGCAGCGGCCACCAGTTTGTCGCCCACCACCAAAAAGCGGTAGTCGTGGCCAGGAATGAATTCTTCAACGATTGGCACACCGCTGCCGTATTTTTTGGCGGCGTCGAAGGCCACTTGCAGGTGGTCTTCGTCCACAATGTTGACCGTAACGCCCTTGCCTTGGTTGCCATCGCTGGGCTTGACCACCACGCCCTTGCCAGTGCTCGCCTTTAGTTCGCGAAATGCTGCCACCGCTTCATCGAAAGTTTTGACCAAACGGCCTTGCGGGGTTGGTATGCCGGCAGCGGCCAGGATGGTTTTGGTGAGGTCTTTGTCTTGCGCGATTTCTTCAGAAATGGCGCAGGTGGTGTCAGTTTCGGCCGCCTGAATGCGACGTGCTTTGGAGCCCCAGCCCAATTGAACCAGGCTGCCCTGGGTAAGGCGACGAATGGGGATCCCCCGGCGAATGGCCGCATTGACGATGCTGCCCGTGCTGGGGCCGAGCTTGCAGTCGTCGTAAATTTCTTTTAGTCGGTCAATCGCGGCTTTGGTATTAAAGTCCTCTCCAGCCAAGGCTGCCAAAATAATTTTGTGGGCTTCTTCAAAGGCAGCGCGAGCGAGCTCCTCTTCTTCGTATTGCACCACCACCCTGAAATACCCGGTGGTGATGTTGTCTGAGACGTGCGAGAAAGTCACCGGTGAACCCGCCTCAATTTGGAGTCGCAACGCTGTTTTTCCCAAAATGTGGGCCAACGCGATATTGCTTTGCTCAAACCCAGTGGCGCGCAGTGAGCCAATGCCGGGGAGGGTGGTGCGAACGCGCATTTCAATGGCATTGAAACGATCGTACAGGCGTTCATTTTCTTCACAAAACACCAGGGCTTCCAGGCTGGTGTTTTTGCTCCACAGGTTTGGGCCTCGAAGGGCGCGAATTCGTTCAATGTTCATGGTTCTTTTGCCAATGTTGGTTTGCGTGGGTTTGCATCAGTAGCGCAGGCGTATTTCGGCGCGCAGCAGGTCGTGCGGTACACCGCTCACCCAGGCCGCCGCCGCCAGTGCCAGGGGCGTGACGCCCTGCACAGTGGCTTTGCCAAGAGCAATCGGGGCCAGTGCATGGTTGTTGGCGCGCTCGCCCAAGAAATGAATTTCCCCTTGGTCGAGCACAACCGCCATGCCACCGCCCTTGACATGCTCTGTAACCACGGGGTTGGTGGGGTCTTGGGATATCCAGATCACCTTGCCATCGCACAGCTCGGCCATGGGCAGCAAGGCCACCTCGTCGGCGTTGATGATGGCGTGCCCGCTGGGCAACACCAGGTCGATGACTGTGCGCAGCACATTAAAGAGCTGGTCTTTGGTGAGAATGTCCCATTCTTGAAGACCCTCCACCGAGCCAACCGACGTGATGACTGCCAGGCTGGATCGGTCAAAAGGCAGCCCCTGAGACAAGATTACCTCGGGCTTGACTTGCATCACAACCGTGTCAATGGCCTTGTTGATCAGGCAGTTGCGACCTGCCTGCCAGTTGGCGCAATCGCCAGACTTCACCTTGCGACCATTCATCCACAAGCCTTGCTCGCAGGCCAAACCCACCTTGTGCCCCTGATCTTGCAAAATGGCGGTCAGGGTTTCACCAAAACCGTCAAGCTCAGCACCACCTGTGTAGGACACGGTCGGAATACGGCCGTTTTCTTGCCCGGGAAACAAGGAGTCGATAATGGGCTTGCCCACATCTCGGGCCTGCCCCTTGGCGGGTTTGATGTGCATGATGAGCCCAGGCCCTGCGTTAACCTCCACCACAGCGATGGATTGACCCTTGGGGGCTTGGTCGATGTGTTCGCAGATGAGGTCGATGCCGGCAACATCCAAGCCCACCACACGGGCTGCCATGCAACACAAACGGGCGATTTCTGGGTGAATCAGGTCAGTGACGTCCTCAGAGGCGTTGCTGTTGCGCTCAATGATCACTTGTTCCCCGGCGGGGATCACACTGTCGGCACTCAAACCCTGACGTTGAACCAGCAGCAGGGCCGCCGGGTTTTGATTGATGCGGATGGGGCGCAGGGGGTAGATTTCAGAATCCCCACGGCGCGGGTCGGTGTTTACTTGGGAGTCGCACAACTGCTGCAGGGTGGATTGGCCGTCGCCTTGCAGTGTGATCACCTCGCCACGGGATACCGCGACCACTTGGTAATTCACCACGAGCACGCGGTGTTCAGAGCCGCGAATGAATTTTTCTACAATGACGCCGGTGTAACTCTCTTTCTCGGCCAGTGGCCAGGCGTCTTTGACCTCCTGTTCTTTGTACAACTCGATGGACACGCCACGCCCCCAGTTGCCATCCACCGGTTTAACGACCACGGGCAGGCCAATGTCCTGAGCCAACTCCCAAGCGTGTTCAGGGCTGTTGGCCATTGCACCCTCGGGCACCGGCACGCCGCATTGCGCCAATAGATCTTTGCACAGGTCTTTGTCAGCGGCGATGCCTTGGGCTATGGCAGAGGTTCTGGATGTTTCTGCAGTCCAGATGCGTTGCTGTTTGGCACCATGCCCGAGTTGAACCAAGTTGCCGTCGTTTAGGCGGACAATCGGAATTCGGCGGGCGTAAGCTGCATCCAAAATATGCTGGGTGCTGGGCCCAATGCCATGCATATCACTGTGGTGTTTGATGGTTTTAAGTTCTGCCTCGAGGTCGAACTCGCCGTCCTCGATGGCGGCATGCAACAGCCGCACCCCTGCCTCTAGGCAGGCCATGCCTACCACGGGGTCGGGGGTGCGAAACACCATTTTGTACACACCTTCCTTGCTGGTCATGCGGGCCTTGCCAAACCCTGCATCCAGGCCGGCCAGGGTGTGCAATTCAATCACAATGTGCTCGAGGATGTGCGCTGCATAAGTGCCTTCCCGCAGCCGCAACAAAAATCCACCAGGCTCGCCCACGCCGCACCGGTGCTCGGCCAAGCCGGGCAGTGTGGCATTCAGGCGTTCGTTGAAGCCCGGCAACAAATTGGATGGAAATTGCTCCAGCGCTTGAATGTCCACCAAGGCTTCGATGCAACTGCGATAGGTCCAAATGTTTGGTCCGTCCAGCCACATGGTGCGAAGAACGACGAGTCTTTTTTCTGTCATGGATTGGTATAGCCCAGGTACGGCGTGAGAGTTATGAATATTCGGTCAATCTTAACTCCGTGCCGCCATAAATAGTGGTGTAACATCTGCGAATTCGCGAACCGAGGGGGTATACGCATTGAAAATCGTTGGATTTTCGCCGTCCGAAAAAGAAGTTCAACTGTTGGATAGCCTGTGGGGAGGGCAAGAGCCCGTGCGGGCAATATTTGTCTCTGACATGAACACTTCCTTGGCGTTTTCCCGTTGCCTGATGGCATTCAATGCCCGTGAGTTGTTGGTGCTGGAGCGGGGGTCTGAAAAGCCCCTGTTTCGCGCTGCATTCAGTGACATCGAACAGGTATCGCTTTCAGACCATGCGGGTCTTTCAACGGTGCTGGTGCGCTCCCAGTCATTGGGGGTGTTTCGGTTTTTTGCCAGCTTTAGCTTGCACAAAGCACTCGATGAGTTTGTTGGCATGCTGGAGCAAGCCGTGCGCGAAGCCGAGCAGGGCACTTTGCACAAGGCCAGCATTCAGCACGCGGTGCCGGCTTTGCTCAGTGACGATGAGCCCGACCTGGCTTTTGAAGAACCGGTGTCCTCCCGTGCGCTGCTGCGTCTGTGGCGCTTTGCGCACCCCTACCGCTGGCGGCTTTTTGTAGGCTTGATCCTGACTTTGCTGAGCACCGGGGCCACGCTGGTGGCGCCTTATTTGTCCATGCCATTGATGGACGAGGTGTTGATTCCCTATCAAAACGGTCAGCCGATGAACACCGATTTGGCCATGTTTTATTTGGGCTTGTTGTTGATGTCTGCTTTTGCGGCTGCAGGTTTGTCTTGGGCGCGTACATATTTGCTGGCCTTGGTGAGTGAGCGCATAGGCTCGGACCTGCGCACAACCACCTTTCGGCATTTGATGAGCCTGTCGTTTGATTATTTTGGTGCCAAGCGCACCGGCGACCTGGTGGCCCGAGTCAGTGCCGAGACCGACCGCATCAACCTGTTTTTAAGCTTGCATGCGCTGGATTTCATCACGGATGTGATCATGATTTTGATGACCGCCATCATCTTGATGAACATCGACTTTCAGTTGGCAGTGCTCACCTTGCTTCCGCTGCCCATCATCGCCTGGATGATTCATTTGGTACGCGAAAAGTTGCGCATGGGCTTTGAGAAAGTAGACCGCGTGTGGGGTGAAATCACCAACATTCTGACCGACACCATTCCAGGCATTCGTGTGGTCAAAGCCTTTGCGCAAGAAAAGCGCGAGGCCGATCGATTCGAGAAAGCCAATCGCCGCAACCTGGAGGTGAACGACCGCATCAACAGGACCTGGTCGTTGTTTGCGCCCACGGTGAGCCTGCTCACTGAGCTGGGTATTTTGGTGATTTGGGGCGCTGGCATTTGGTTGATCATGCACGACCAAATCACCGTGGGTACGCTGACGGCGTTTTTGGCCTACATCAGCCGCTTTTATGTGCGGCTCGATTCCATGAGTCGAATCGTGTCAATTACCCAAAAGGCTGCTGCGGGATCAAAACGCATTTTCGATATTCTTGACTACAAGTCCTCTGTGCCAGAGGCCGAGAACCCAGTAAAAATTGACGCGCTGCGTGGCGAACTTGAACTGCGTGATGTGTGTTTTCGCTACGGAAGCCGTTTGGTGCTGGACCATGTCAACCTGAAGGTCAACCCGGGCGAGATGATTGGCTTGGTGGGGCACAGTGGTTCTGGTAAAAGCACCTTGGTGAATGTGTTGTGCCGCTTTTACGATGTGACCGAGGGTGCGGTGTATGCCGATGGTGTGGACATTCGGCAAATCGAGATGGCCAGCTACCGGCGCAACATTGGCTTGGTGTTGCAAGAACCGTTTTTGTTTTTTGGCACCATTGCAGAGAACATCGCTTACGGCAAGCCCCAGGCCACCCGGGCAGAGATCATTCAAGCGGCACGGCTGGCCCATGCGCATGAGTTTATTTTGCGTTTGCCCCAGGGTTACGACTCTTTGGTGGGGGAGCGCGGGCAAAGCCTGTCGGGTGGTGAGCGTCAACGCATCTCGATTGCGCGTGCCTTGCTGATCGATCCAAAAATTTTGATTTTGGACGAGGCCACCAGTTCGGTGGACTCACAGACTGAAAAGGAAATTCAAAAGGCGCTAGATAACCTGGTGAAGGGCCGAACTACCATTGCAATTGCAC
>NZ_CAXQZX010000127.1:0-10362 GCF_964228395.1 Limnobacter sp. | reverse complement strand
GGGTGGCCGCCTGCAAAATGCTGACCAGCAAACCCACAATGAGCGCCACGGCCAGCAGGGGTCCAGACACGATGAGCATCACCTCCAAGGCGGTTTGGCCCAGGTTCAGTACGGTTTGGCTGTTCATGGCGGGTTCTCCGTCAACAATCAGTTAGGTTTCAAAGCTGGCCACCAAGGAGCCCACCAGCAGGGTCCACCCGTCGACCAACACAAAGAGCATGATCTTGAAGGGCAGTGAAATCAACATGGGCGAGAGCATCATCATGCCCATGGACATCAGCACGCTCGACACAATCAGATCGATCACCAAAAATGGCAAAAAAATCATGAAGCCAATTTGGAAAGCGGTTTTTAATTCGCTGGTGACAAAGGCGGGGATTAATACCTTGAGCGGCACATCTTCGGGGTTTTGTACGTTTTCTACCTTGCCAAGCCGCATAAACAGGGCCAGATCGGGCTCGCGGGTTTGTTTCAGCATGAAGTCCTTCATGGGCACGCTGGCGCGCTCGGTCATTTCTTCAAATGGGATTTCATTGGCCGCAAAAGGCTGGTAGGCCTCGGTGTACACCCGGTCAAACACTGGCGACATCACAAAAAAAGTAAGAAAAAGGCTCAGGCCGATGATGACCTGGTTGGGCGGGGAGTTTTGTGTGCCCAGGGCCATGCGCAGCAGGGACATCACGATCACAATGCGGGTAAAGCCCGTCATCATCAAGATGAGGGCAGGCAAAAAACTTAAAAACGTAAAAAACAGCAGTGTTTGACTGGGCACGCTGTAGTTGGTGCTGCCGTTGGGGCCGGGGGTGGCGGTTACGCCGGGCAGCACTTGCTGGGCTTGGGCTTCGGGCACAGCACCCAGCAGCAAAACCAGCAGGGCAGTGCCGAGCACAGCGGTGCTTGCGAGGAGTTTTCTCATGATGGGGTGTGGCCTGTTGTGTTGCCTGTCGTTTTGCCTGCCTTAACGCGCTCAAGCATTTTTGCGAAACTGGCCGCCGGGTTCTGTGGGTTGTCCAATTCGATGCTGCCCGCTGGCATGCTGTGCAAGGTGTTGATGCTGTGTGCGGTCATGCCAAGCACCAGCCAGGTGTCGCCCACTTCAACCAGGGCAACTTTTTCCCTGGGCCCCAGGGCCGACATGGCCAGCACCTTGTAAAACCCACCACGACGTTGATTGTGGCCCACGCCCATGCGTTTTAGCGCCCAAGCCAACACCAGCAACAGGCCAAGCACAAACAGCAATCCTAGGGTGGTTTGAAGCAGATGCCCAGTCATTGGCGAACCCGTGCTGCCAGCAGCGGCTTGCTCTTGCGCCCAAAGGGCGCTTGGCAGCAGGGCTGCACAATAGGGCAACACATGAAAAAGGCGCCCGGGCCTTGATGTGCCCTTGCGCCTTGTTGTTTGATTTCCCACCGTGGTGATGTCTTGTTGTTGTTTGGTCATGCCTTGTTGAGTTCAAGGGGTTATCGATTCAGTTTCCTGAGTCGTTCGGATGGAGTGATGATATCAGTCAAACGAATACCAAACTTGTCGTTGACCACCACCACCTCGCCCTGTGCAATCAGGTAACCGTTCACCAGCACATCCATGGGCTCACCGGCCAGGCCGTCCAGTTCAATCACCGAGCCTTGGGCCAGTTGAAGTATATGCTTGATGGGTATCTTGGTCCGACCCAGTTCAACAGTCAACTGCACTGGAATGTCCAGAATCATGTCGATGTCGTTCTGGGTGTTGGACGCCACACTGCCAGCAAACGGCTGAAACAGGCCAGCGGCAGGTTTGGCGTCTGCCGCTTGAGCAAACAGCGCGTCGGCACTGCCACCGCTGGAGCCGCCGCTTGAACTGGCCTGCTCGGCCAATGCTGCGGCCCAATCGTCGCTGGCGTCGCTCATCACTTCATCTTGTTGGTTCGACATGGTGTGTTCCTTTGTTCCAAGCGTTTACATTTTGGCCTTGGCAGGCGCATTGTTTTCGTGTTGATGTTCTTTGTGAAGCAGGGCCTCCAAGTTGAGCCCCTCGCCAATACCATCCTGGTTGTTCACGGCCAGCACTTCTTCCACCTTCAAGGCGTATTGGCCAGCGCTGGTGCCGTAGCTGCAGCTAAAAATGGGCACATTGTCCACACTGGCTTCCACGCGTTTGCCAATTTCAATGGGGATCACGTCGCCCACGCGCAGTTCCATGATGTCGGCAATCGTGAGTGATGCGTCGGCCAGGTTGGCCACCAGGTCCACCTCAGCCATTTGCACTTGCTTCTTCAGCATGCTCACCCAACGTTTGTCGGGCTCGGCCTGGTCGCCCTGCATGCTGGAGTACAGCAAATCGCGAATGGGTTCCATGGTCGAGTAGGGGATACAAACATGGAATGAGCCACCGCCTGCACCCAGCTCAATCGAAAACGAGGTGGTCACCACAATTTCGCCCGGTGTGGCAATGTTGGCAAATTGGGTGTGCATCTCGGAACGAAGATATTCGGGCTTCAGGGGAAACACGGGGGCCCATGCTTTTACAAATTCTTCGCGCACCACATCCAGCATTCTGGCAATGATGCGCTGCTCGGTTTGAGTAAAATCGCGACCCTCCACCCGAGTGTGGAAACGCCCGTCACCACCAAACAGGTTGTCGATCACGGCAAACACCAGGCTGGGGTCAAAAATAAACAAGGCGTTGCCACGCAGTGGCTTCATGGCCATGATGTTCAGGTTGGTGGGCACCACCAAGTTGCGAATGAATTCGTTGTACTTCAATACCTTCACCGGGCCCACGGAGATTTCCGGGCTGCGGCGCATGAAGTTGAACAGGCCAATTCGAATTAAGCGGGCAAAGCGCTCATTGATGATTTCCAGCGTGGGCATGCGCCCGCGCACAATGCGTTCTTGGGTGGCCAGGTTGTAAGGACGCACGCCTTCCTGAGACTCCAAAAGCTCCTTGGTCTCTTCTTCTCCATTGACACCCCTGAGCAGGGCATCGACTTCATCTTGGGAAAGAAATTCTCCGGGCATGGTGTTGCTGCGTCCTTACTGAATCACAAAGCTTGAAAAATGCACGTCCCGAATACCGCGTGTGGGGTCTTTGGGGTCGCCAAACACCGTGACGCGGGCCAGGTCCACCAGTTCATCCATCAGACGTTGCTTGCCTTCAATGGAGGTGAGGTCAGCCACGTTCTTGCCAGAGAGCACCAACAAAATACGGCTGCGAATCACGGGGGTGTAGGTTTTGATTTCTTCAAGCGCCTGGGGGGTGGTCACTTCATAGGTGATGCCAATTTGCAGGTAGCGTGTGTTGTCAGGCTCGGCCAAATTCACCACAAATTGGTCAAGCACGGCAAAGCTTGGCGGTGTGGAGGGCTTAACCGGGGCGGCCTCTTCAACCGCTGATGGGTCAGCCTTGGGGGCAAGCACCAAAAAGTAGGCCGCGGCGCCACCGCCCACCACCAACAGCAGCACGGCTGCCAAAATGATGATGAGCTTTTTGGATCCCTTGGCGGGGGCCTGCTCTTCCGAGCCGCCTGCCGCGGCCGGGGCGGGTGCTACTTTGGCCATGGTTTACTCCCTTGTTCGTTTGCAGTGGGCATGTTGTTCACGATTTATTGTGTACGAATCCCTGTGCTGCAAAGCCCCGAAAAGCTGTGATCTTTTTGGCCTATTCTCACTCCAAAGGGGCGTAGATTCTTACGCGAACAGATCCAGCCGACCTGGGCCGGGATTGGATCGACCCGGTTTGTGTTCTGCCGCATTCGCGGTTTCGCCAGATGCATCCCCCTGGCCCCGTTGGCCCTGAGATTGACCGTGTTGCTGACCATGGGCGGACTGACCTTGCTCCTGGCCCGCAAAAGCCTGCCCTTGAGCATGGCCCTGGCCTGCCAGGCCTGGGTGCTGCAGTTGCACCTGGTTCAGTTGCAGGCCTTGTTGGGCCATCACATCCTTCAGACCGGTCAGGGCTTGCGACAGCAGATTGGCCGAGGCTTCGTCTTGGGTGCGAATAATGAGTTGTAGTTGTTGACCGTTTTGCACCAAGCGCATGTTCATGGGGCCAAACGATTCGGGGTTCACTCGAATGTCCACGGTAGAAAACTGCTTACCGATGGCCCATTGCACGGTGTTGCCCAATTCGCGCGCAAAACCAGGTTGATTGACTGGGGTGCGTATTTGGGTTTGTGCTGTGCCGGGTGTGCCGTTGGTGCTGGTTTGTACGGTTGCTGGCATGCCAAGCCCGGGCGCGGTGGCCGCAGCTCCGCGGTTGGCCAATATTTTTTCTCCGGCTTGCACGCCCGGTATTTCGCCGTTGCCGGTGGCGGCTTTGCCTTGAACCTGGCCCATTTGGCTGGCCACTTGTGCAATGGCGTTTTGAGCATTGGGGTTGGCGGCGGCTTGCGCGGCTGCGTTGCTGTTTGCATCGCTACGAACCACCACGGCCTGCTGGCTGTTTGCGTTACTCAAACCCTCTGGGGCAGTGGCGCGGCCAGGGCGGTTGGTGGCGGGGGTCTCTTTGGGCTCGGCGCTCACCAGGGATTGCTCTGCTGGCACGGCTGTGGCGCTTGGCGCAGCGCCGCTGTTGGCATTCGCATCGTTGGGTACAGATGTGCCTGCAGCCTGTGTTGTGGCAGCGAGCTCCAATGTTTTTGTCAGGGTATTGGTGTTGGCCTGCGCACCGTCTGGGCTGGGCTTCGCCGCTGCAGGCATTGCCGCCTCGGCAGGTTTGGCTTGCGCTGGTGACTGTTCAGCGCTGGCCTTTGAAGCAGCTTGGTCGCTGACAGCCGCTGTCTCGGTTTGTGTTTCTTTGCTTTGCGTAGAGGCTTGTGCGCTGCCATTTTGGCTTTTTTCTGGGGCCTCACTGCTCGCTTTGGGCGCCGTGTTGGGTGCGCTGTTAACGCCGGGTGTGGCTGCATTGGTGGCGGCTGGCAACACATCGGTCTTCACCTTGGGGGCGCTGGCGTTGCTTAACCAATCGCGCTGGGCCCACATCAGGGCCGCATCGGGTGCGGGGGTGCTGGCCTGCGGTTTGTTGTCATCTTGCGGCTTTTCGCTTTTTTGTTTTAAAAAGCTGTCACGCAGGGCGCTGTCTTGCGTGTTCAAAGCGCTTTGGCTGCCCAGTTGACCCAGGGCGCTGCTGAACAGGGCGTCAAACTGCACATTGTTGCCTTGCTCTTTGGATTTTGGCTTGGCATTGCCTGTTTGGGTTTGAACTTTGTTCACATTGTTCATGGCGGAGGCCTGTGTGGTCATGTGGGTTCTCCAGCGGTTTGGGTCCGGTGGATGCGTGCAGCAAATTCGTCGTTCATCTTTTGTTCACGTTTGTTTTGCAGTTTGGTTTGCCGGTTTTTTTCGCGTTCCAGCAAGGCTTCGTATTTGCGCTGCTCAGCCAGTGCAGCCTGCCATTGCCCCTGCTGGTGTTGCAGGGTGCTGTTCAAAAACTCAAGTTCTTGGGTTTGTTGTTCCAGGGCTTGGGTGATTTTTCCCGCAAAGGCCAACTGGTTGCGCAATTGCTCGCCCGTGATGCCCACGCTGGCGCGGCTGTGCATGCTGCCTTGCATGTCGTCTTGGTAGGTCTGCAGCATTTGCTGTTTTTCCTGGCCCTGCAAAATTTGTTGCTGGGTTTTGGCGACCGCCTTCAGACAGTTTTCTGCCTTTTCGCGGGCTTGGTCGATCAAGATGTTTAGCACGTTGCTCATGGGCATCCAAGCGGTTTAGTGTTGATTTTTCTTGAATTCTTCCGGGAACAGGTTCTGAAGACCATTCAAGGCCTCCTCGAAACTGGCGCTCTCTAACATTGACTGCTGCAGCAGCTTTTCAATCTTTGGATAAAGGGCCAAAGAATGGTCCAATTGCGGGTCCGCCCCGGGGGAGTAAGCTCCCACGGTGATGAGGTCGCGGTTGCGTTGCACCCGAGAGAAGGCCGCTTTCAACTGGCGAGCCGCATGCAGGTGCCCCGGTGGCACAATGTTGTGCATGGCCCGGGAGATGGATTGCTCAATGTCGATGGCAGGGTAATGGCCCGATTCGGCCAGGCTGCGCGACAACACAATGTGCCCATCCAGAATGGCGCGCGCTGAGTCGGCAATGGGGTCTTGCTGGTCGTCGCCCTCGGTGAGCACCGTGTAAAAAGCTGTGATGGAACCACCGCCCTTTCGACCATTGCCAGCCCGCTCCACCAAGGTGGGCAGTTTGGCAAACACACTGGGGGGGTAGCCTTTGGTGGCGGGCGGCTCGCCAATGGCCAGGGCGATTTCGCGCTGGGCCATGGCGTAGCGGGTGAGCGAGTCCATGATCATCAGCACGTTGTGCCCCTGATCACGAAAATGCTCGGCCACCACTTGGGTGTAGGCGGCGCCCTGCATGCGAAGCAAAGGGCTGACATCGGCTGGTGCGGCAATGACCACACTGCGCTTTAAGCCTTCTTCACCCAAAATTTGTTCAATGAATTCTTTGACCTCGCGGCCACGTTCGCCGATCAAGCCCACCACCACGCGGTCGGCTTTGGTGTAGCGGGCCATCATGCCCAGCAGCACCGACTTGCCCACACCAGAGCCCGCCATCAGGCCGATTCGCTGGCCTCGCCCCACCGTGAGCAGGGCGTTGATGGCCCGCACACCCACATCAAGGTGTTCAGAAATGGGTTCGCGCTCCAGCGGGTTGATGGGGCGGGCAGCCAAGGGGCAGCGCTTTTCAAAGACCAGATCGCCCAAATTGTCCAAGGGTTTGCCATTGCTGTCGACCACCCGACCCAACAGGCTGTCGCCCACGGGCAAGTGCTTGGTTTTGTCTTCCGGGCGCCGCCATGGGTGGGCCTTCTGGCCGAGCTTGGGAGCAATGGGGGGAGGCTCTTGTGCAATCACTTTGGCCCCGGGGGTCATGCCGTGCACATCGGTGGAAGGCATTAAAAACAGTTTGTCGCCATGAAACCCAACCACCTCAGCTTCCAGGGCAGGGGTGCCTTTTTGCACCACGGTACAAACGCTGCCCACAGGCAGTTTGAGGCCCACTGCTTCCATCACCAGGCCCGCTACACGGGTTAGTTTGCCTGTGGCCACTTGGGTGTGCGTGTGCTCCACCAAAAACTTGCATTCATCCAGCCAGTCCAGTAGGTCGGCCATTACGCATCTCCCTCGTCGGTGTTGAGGTCACCGGGTTGCAGGGGGGTGTTTTTACCCAGAGCTTCGATGGCGCGCAGCCAACGGGTTTGCAGGGTGGCGTCCACCTCACCCTCGGGGTGGTGCAACACAAAGCCGCCTTGAAGTTGCTTGGGGTCTTCCACCATGCGCAGGTTGCCCAGCATTTGGTGGTCGCCAAATTGTTGCTCCAGCACGGCGATGGTGGCCGCGTTGGCCTTCAAGGTGATGGCCTTGCTGTCCAGTTGCATGCTGTCCATGAGTTGCAGAAGAATCAGGCCCGCTTGCTGGCTTTGCACCTCCACGGTGTCGGCCACAATTTTTTTGCTCACCAGCACGGCCAGTTCAAGCAGCTTTTCAGACAAGCTTTCTTTGAAGGCTTCAAATTCTGTTTCCAGGGTTTGAGCGGCTTGCACCAGCAGGGCGCGTTCCTGATGGGCTGCATCCCAGCCCGCTTCGTAGCCGCTTTGTTGGCCTTGCTCGTGGCCGCGTTGCAGGGCCTCGCGTTCGAGTTGCTCAATGTGGGCTTCGCGTTGTTTAAGCGATTGCTCCCAGTCCCACAGGCGCTTTTCTGCCTCGCTCATCGGGGGAGGGGTGTGTTTGATTTGACCGGGCACATGGCCCACCTCAGCGAAGGTTCGCTCCACTGGTGTGTTGTAGCGTGCACCAATCAGGTCGACCGACCAGCTGGGAAGTTCGGCCGCTTGCGGGCCGCGAATGATGCGGTTAGACGAAGGCATCTTCTCCGCCTCCACCCAGCATGATCTGGCCTTCGTCGGCCAGCTTTCTGGCCACTTTCAGAATGTCTTTTTGTGCCGCTTCCACTTCGGACAACCGAACTGGGCCACGGCTTTCCAGATCCTCGCGCAGGCTTTCGGCTGCACGGCTGGACATGTTTTTGAATACTTTCTCGCGGATGGCTTCGTCGGCGCCTTTCAGGGCGATCACCAGCGAATCGCTTTGAACGTCGCGCAAAATGGTTTGAATGCCGCGGTCGTCCACATCGAGCAGGTTGTCGAAGGTGAACATTTCGTCTTGAATGCGTTGCGAAAGTTCGTTGTCGTATTCGCGGATATTGTCCAGCACCGCTTTCTCGGATGTGGCGCCCACAAAGTTAAGAATTTCAGCGGCGGTGCGCACGCCACCCAGGGTGGTTTTCTTCAGCTTGTCGCCCGTGGCCAGCACCTTGGCCAGCACGTCGTTCAGCTCGATCAGTGCATTGGGTTGAATGCCATCAAGCGTTGAGATTCGAAGAATGACATCGCTGCGCAAACGTTCTACAAACAGGTTCAGTATGGCCGCGGCAAAGTCTCGTTCCAGATGCACCAGGATGGTTGCAATAATTTGTGGGTGTTCGTTTTTGATCAGCTCGGCCACCGTGCCCGGGTCCATCCACTTCAGGCCTTCAATGCCCGAGGTGTCGCTGCCTTGCAAAATACGGTCGAGCAAGAAGCCTGCTTTGTCTTCGCCCAGGGCGCGGGTCAGCACGCTTCGAATGTAGGTGTCAGAATCCAGACCCAAAGAGCTTTGGCTTTGCGCCAGGCCAACCACTTCGCCCGCGATTTCTTCAATGCGGTCCACAGGCACGTCTTTGGTTTTTGACATCTGCTGACCCAACTTTTGCACTTCCTTGGGCCCCAGGTATTTGAACACCTCGGCGGCTTCTTCTTCGCCCAGGCTAAGCATCAAGATGGCGCCTTTTTGTAGGCCCAGTTCACTGTCTGCCATGCTGTGTTTCCTTCTTGTTCATGTGCTTGGCTTTACACATTGTTGGGCTCGCCATTGACCCAGTTCTTCACGATGTTGGCCACAATTTGGGGGTGCTCTTTGGCCAGTTGGCGCAGGCGTTCCATTTTTTCCTGGCGGTTGGCGCCCGCCAGGGTGCCCTCGCGCTGCAGTTGTTCAAGCAGGTCGGCGTCGTTGTCGCCCACCGAGGCGGCCAGCAAAGGCGTGCGCTGGCCCGGCAACAGTTCTGGGCCCTCGCTGTAGGCCTCCAGCGTGGCGGGTTTCATCATGGGGCGGAACACACCGAACACCAAAATCGCAGCAATCAGCGCAATACCAATGGGCATGCCCAAAGACTTGGCCAGATCAATGGCGTCTTGCTGTGCCCAAATTGGCATGGGCTCTTCAGTGGTTTTGGTGAACGCTTGGTTGACCACGTGCACGGCATCGCCACGCTGCTCGTCATAGCCGATGGCCTGCTTCACCAGCGTGTCGATCTGGGCCATTTCCTCGGGCGTGAGTGGCGCTTCGCGGGTGGCGCCCTTGTTGTCTGTGATGGTTTTGTTGTTCACCACCACGGCCGCAGACAAACGCTGAACCTTGCCCACTTGCTCTTTGCGGTATTGCACAGATTTGTCCACTTCGTAGTTCACGGTGGAGTCTTTGCGCAAGCTGTTGGTGGTGTTGGGGCCTGCCAGATTGGCGTTGTTCAAGGCTTGTTGTGGGTTTTGCCCAATGGCGGCGGTGGCATCGGTGGGTGGTGTGTTCGACATCACACCGGGCACGCCACTGGGGTTGGTGTTGCTGCCATCGCTGGATTCGCTGATTTGCTGGCTGCGGATGGTGGCTTGGCTGGCATCGCCGTTGGGCTTGTAAATTTCGTCGGTGCGCTCGGCGGTGGAATAGTCCATGTTGGCTGTTACGGTGGCACGCACATTGTTGGCACCAAACACGGGGGTCAAAATATTAATGATGCGGCTGGCTAGGTTGGATTCCACCTGCATGGTGTAGGCCAGCTGCGTGGGGTTCAGCCCGGTTTCAAGCTCGCTTTTGGCGGTCAGCAGGCGGCCCGTTTGGTCAACAATGCTGACGTCTTCAGGCTTCATGCTGGGCAGGCTGGATGCAACCAAATGCACAATGCCGTTGATCTGCGATTCAGACAATGTGCGGCTGCCATGCAAATTCAACACAATGGACGCGCTGGGTGTTTGCTTTTCACGAATAAAAATGGAGGGCTTGGGAATGGCCAGGTGAACGCGTGCGCTTTGCACGGCAGAGATGGACTGGATTGAGCGCACCAGTTCGCCTTCAAGAGCGCGTTGGTAATTCACTTGTTCCTGAAATTGTGTGATGCCCAGCTTTTGGTTGTCCATGGCTTCAAAACCACTGACGCTGCCTTTGGGCAGGCCTTGGCTGGCCAAAGCCAGGCGCGTGTCGTACACCTTGTCGGCTGGCACCATGATGGAGGTGCCGTTGGCGCCGTACTCATAAGGCACTTTGAGTTGGGTGAGCGCCTCCACAATGGCGCCGCC
>NZ_CAXQZX010000126.1:0-2161 GCF_964228395.1 Limnobacter sp. | reverse complement strand
CCCGATCAAGGGACATACTTTGCTGGTGAATGTGTTGGTTGCTGCACCGCTTCCCAAAGCTTTCACTTACCAATGGCACAGTGAACACATGCCCCGATTTGGAATGCGTGTCATTGTGCCGTGGGGGCGTCAGCATCGAATTGGTCTGGTTCAGGGTGTTGCTCCTGATCAGCAATTGGCCGAGAACATCAAACCCGTGCACTCGGTGTTGGACCAAGGTGAATGCCTGAGCGCCCAGTGGCAGGCCTTGATTGAATTTGCCGCCAAGTACTACCACCATCCTTTGGGCATGATCGCGCTTGAAGCCTTGCCCAAGGCCTTGCGGGTTCTGAATGCCCGTGGAGAGGAGCCGGTGATGGTGGCCAAATCCCGAGAACATGCCATGAAGTTGCTGGCAGAGCGTACCGATCCGGACACCAGTGTCAAAGCCAACAAAACCAAAATCGACAAACTTGAAAAGCCGGAGCTGAATGCCGAGCAACTGGACGCTGTGGCGCAGCTGGCCAATGCCAAAGGCTTTAACCCCTTTCTGCTCTATGGAGTAACTGGCAGTGGCAAAACTGAGGTGTACCTGCACACGGTGGAAGAACGATTAAAGCGCGGCGAGCAGGTGTTGGTGCTGTTGCCCGAAATCAATCTGACCCCGGCTGCGCAAGCACTTTACAAGGAACGCCTTGCGCCTCACCGCGTCGTGGTGATGCACAGCAACCTGGCTGAGTTGACCCGTACCAAGGCCTGGTTCGAGGCCGCTACGGGCGCTGCCGATGTGATTATTGCCACACGCCTGGGCGTGCTGACCCCACTGCCCCGACTTGGCATGATTGTGGTGGACGAAGAACACGACCCTTCATACAAGCAGCAAGACGGCATGCGTTACCATGCCCGCGATTTGGCGCTGATGCTGGCCAAACAGCGCGAGGTGCCGATTGTGCTGGGTTCGGCAACCCCTGCCCTGGAAAGCTGGTTGAAGGCCGACCTTGGGGCTTACAAGCGCTTGTGTTTGAAAAACCGGGCGGTGCTGGGTGCCAGTTTGCCAAAAGTGGAACTGATCAACACGGCCAACTTTCCGGCCAAAGAAGGATTGAGCGAGCCAGCCATGCAGGCGCTGGTGCAAAACTTCGAGGCCGGCAAACAAAGCATTGTGTTTTTGAACCGCCGGGGGTATGCGCCACAAATGGTGTGCAATGCCTGCGGTTGGGTGGCCAATTGCGACCATTGCACAGCTCATATGGTGTGGCACAAGAATGAACGCATGCTGCGTTGCCACCATTGCGGCGCTGGTCAGCGGGTGCCCACGCATTGCCCCACCTGCGGCAATCAGGACTTGACCGGGTTTGGCCGCGGAACCCAGCGCATTGAGGAAACACTGGCCGGCTTGCTGCCCACTGCAAATATTTTGAGAATTGACGCCGACAGCACCCGCAACAAAGGGCAAATGGAAGCGTTGCTGCAACAGGCGCACAGTGGAGAAGCCGATGTATTGGTGGGCACACAGATGATTGCCAAGGGCCACGATTTTGCCAATGTGGCCCTGGTGTTGGCCTTGAATGTGGATGCCTCGCTGTATTCGCATGCCTACCGCGCGCCCGAACGCCTGTTCGCCCAGTTGATGCAAGTGGCCGGCCGGGCGGGGCGCCGCGCAGGCGATGCCCGCATGGTGGTGCAAACCCGTTACCCCCAGCACCCTTTGTTCGATGCATTGAAAGCACACAATTACGAAAGCTTTGCCAGTCACGAAATGCAGGCCCGTAAGGATGCACGCATGCCGCCGTTTTCCCACCAGGCCACCATTCGGGCCGACCACAAAAAGCTGGCCAACTGCCTTCAGTTTTTAAGCACGGCGAGGGAGCTGGGTGAACCTTTGGTGGATGCAGACAGCCCTGTTTTTATGTGCGACCCGGTGCCGTTGACTGTGGTTCGGGTAGGCGGTATTGAGCGGGCGCAAATGCTGATTGAAAGCGAATCGAGACCTGCGCTTCACCGGTTTTTAACCCAGTGGCTGGCGCAATTGCACGAGCTACCCGGCAGTGTGCGCTGGTTTTTGGAAGTGGACCCGGTCGATTTGTAAGTGCCCTCTGGTACAGTAATGCCTTCCCCTGGAGTTTCCCCCCTGTATGTCTGTTGGCCTGAACAAAGCCCAAAGCGAAGCTGTGAATTATGT
>NZ_CAXQZX010000125.1:0-48999 GCF_964228395.1 Limnobacter sp. | reverse complement strand
GCCCCAGGTAATTGCGTGGGCCAAGAATCACAGTGCGACCGCCGTGTACGTCCATGGAGCGCAGGATGATTTCGCGCATCATTTCGGTCATGTGGTACTTCATCATGGCGGTAACCACCGAAGGTGCACACTCGGCACACGCTGTGGCGGTCAGAATACGCGACGCTTCCAGCTTGTAGGTGAGGCCGCCAATTTTACCGGTGGCTTCCTGAACACCTTCAAACTTGCCGATGGGCAACTTGAATTGGCGGCGAATGCGGGCATAAGCGCCAGTGGCCAGATACATGCCCCAACCTGAGGCGGCAGACAACGCTGGCAGGGAAATACCGCGGCCAGCCGACAGGCACTCCACCAGCATGCGCCAGCCTTTGCCGGCCATTTCACGACCACCGATGATGGAGGTCAAAGGAATGTACACATCGTTACCGATGATGGGGCCGTTCATGAACACAGCACCGGGGAAATGACGGCGGCCAATTTGTACGTTTGGCGTGTCGGCGGGCAGCAGTGCGCAGGTGATGCCGTAATCCACTTTGGTTTTGTCGCCCAGAAGACCATCGGGGTCTTTCAGTTTAAAGGCCAAACCAACCACAGTGGCCACTGGGGCCAGGGTGATGTACCGCTTGCTGAAGTTCAACACGATACCCAGCTCTTCTTTGCCGTTTACAGTGCGCTTTACCACCACACCTGTGTCGGGCAAGGCGGAGGCGTCTGAACCCACTTCAGGACCGGTCAGGCCGAAACAGGGAATTTCACGACCATCCACCAAACGTGGCAGCCAGTAGTCTTTTTGCTCTTGCGTGCCGTAATGCATGATCAGCTCGCCTGGGCCCAAGGAGTTGGGCACCATCACAGTGACCGATGCGGTCAAGGAGCGGGTTGCAATTTTGGCCACCACACAGCTTTGTGCGTAGGGAGAGAATCCCAAACCGCCATGCTCTTTGGCGATCAGCATGGCAAAAAACTTCTTCTTGCCCATGAAATCCCACACTTCTTTGGGCAGGTCTTTCAGTTCAAACGTGATCTTCCAGTCGTCGAGCATTTTGCAAAGCTCTTCGGTTTCGTTCTCGAGGAAAGACTTTTCATCGGCGGTCAGCTCGGTGTACTTCACGTTCATGAGCTTGGACCAATCGGGTTTGCCACCGAACATTTCAGCTTCCCACCAAGTGTCACCGGCTTCCAGAGCATCCTTTTCAGTTTGGCTCATGGCAGGCAACGCCTTGGAGAAGGCTTTGAAAATTGGCGCTGTGAGAATGCCGCGACGAAGCGAGGGCACATTCAGCAACACGGCCACAGGCACGTAGATGGCAGCAAATACGGTGAGGCCGACCTCACCCAAGCCACCCAACATGTAAAAGCCCAAGGCTGTGGCGCCGATGGCTGCGGTGAAAGTTAAAAGACTTGCGCCTGTGTATACCAAGCCCACCAAAACGGCGGCGGCGAATACGGCGAACAGAGTGTTTGACATGGCGATACCCCTTGAATGTCATCAAAGTTACTTAGGCGTAACATGCGCCTTAAGTGAACAGCTGTCAACCTCATTGCACCAAAAAAGCACCGCCTTTTCTAGAGCCTGAATTCGAAAAAAATCATGAATTTACGCCGCACCGCAACATTGTTTTCAAACGTTTGATGGACAGCGTTGAAAAGCCCGGGCTTGTGAAGCGATTATGGATATTGCAGCGCACAAGCCAAAATTGTGAACAAATGGGTGCTGCAAAAAATTAGAACAAGTCCCCCAACAGGCCGGGTGCAGATGTGTATCGGCCCTGACAAGCGCGCCAATTAACCGATACACTGCTTGCAAAGGTAAAAAAACAATTCTTTTAACACCACACCAGCGAGGAGAACCATGGCTGTTAACGTCAACGTGAAGATTGAACGCTCTTTCAAAGTTGCCTGCAGTGCCAAAAAAGCTTTTGACCAGTTGGCCGATGTGGCCAGCACCGTGGCCATGTTTCCCAAGCTCGACAAAATTGTCGATCTGGGTGACGGCGTGTGGCGCTGGGAAATGGAAAAAATTGGCGCCGCCGGCTTGTCTCACCAAGTGAAGTACACCGTGAAATACACCAACGACGGCAGCTCAAAGATCGACTGGAACCCTGCCCCCGGCGAAGGCAATGCCAAAGTGTCTGGCGGATGGGTGATTACCGCCAGCGGCGACAAGGCATGCAATATTGCTTTTCGATCCACCGGTGAATTCGACATGCCTGTGCCTCGATTGATGAAAGGCCTGGCCGAGGGTTTGGTGAAATCTGAATTTGACGCGCAGGTAAGTACCTTCATTGACCGCGTGAAAGCCAAACTGGAATCCTGAACTTATCTAAACAGAACAACAATAAGCCCCCGGCCCACGGGGGCCTTCATCCACACTAGGAGATCCAATGCCCTGGATGATTTACGGTGCCAATGGGTACACCGGAGAAATGATTGCTCGCGAAGCCGCTCGCCGTGGCATGCGCCCTATTTTGGCCGGCCGCAACGGGGCCGCCATTTCGGCTTTGGCCGACAAATTGAGCTTGCCCAGCCGGGTGTTTTCGCTTGACCGCGAAGCCGACGTGCTGGCTGGCCTGAACGAGGTTGATCTGGTGCTGCATTGCGCTGGGCCTTTTTCTGAAACAGCCGAACCCATGATGCAGGCCTGCTTGCAAACCAAAACACATTACCTGGACATTACCGGGGAAATTTCGGTGTTTGAGCTGGCGCAAGAACTGGGTGGAAAAGCCAAGAAACAAAAGATCGTGTTGTGCCCCGGTGTTGGGTTTGATGTCATACCCACCGACTGCGTGGCTGCGCGCTTAAAAGAACTATTGCCCGATGCCACGCACCTGGCTTTGGGGTTTGATTCGCGCAGCGGTTTGTCCTCTGGCACGGCCAAAACCACGGTCGAGGCCATGAAATTGGGTGGCCGTATTCGCCAAGACGGCGAAATCAAATCCGTGGGCTTGGGTTACAAAACCCGGGAGATTAATTTTGGCAATGGCACCAAGTTTGCGGTGACCATTCCGTGGGGGGATGTATCCACTGCCTTCCACAGCACAGGCATTGGCAATATTGAGGTGTACATTCCATCGTCAGCCAAATCCGTGCGCATGATGCGCGCTGCCAACCTGGCCCGCCCTATTCTGGGTTTGGGCTTGGTACAAAACATCATGAAGAGCCAGGCCGCCAAGGTGGAAGGCCCCAACGAAGAGCAACGCGCAAAAATGCCAGCTTATGTATGGGGCGAAGCAAGCAACGCCGAAGGCAAAAAAGTGGTGGCGCGTGTTAAAACAGCCAATGGTTATTCGCTGACAGTGTATGGATCACTGGCTGTTGCCAGCTATATTTTGATGGAAAAAAACATTGTGGGCGGTGCCTACACCCCATCCAAATTAATGGGCAGCGATTTGGTAGAGCGCTTGGACGGCTCCACCAAGATACAAATTTACGAACAGTGAATGAAGCAAAAAGCCCCGCGCTTTTGGCACGGGGCTGCTTTGAAAACCTACGC
Source organism: Limnobacter sp. (assembly GCF_964228395.1). Taxonomy (GTDB): domain Bacteria; phylum Pseudomonadota; class Gammaproteobacteria; order Burkholderiales; family Burkholderiaceae_B; genus Limnobacter. The sequence continues at coordinate 45,506 of NZ_CAXQZX010000125.1, read as the reverse complement.
TTTTATTTGCTGAACTCTTCGCGCTGAATTTTCCAGTTACCAGACGCCTTGGAAAGCACCAAAGTTTTGGTGCCCACGTCTTTGTAGCGGTTGGATGTGTACTCTTGCTTGAACTTCACTTCAGCCAAGGTCTCTGACTGCAGATCGATTTGCACATCGCTAACCACCACCTCGATGGTGTCAGGCCCGTTGATTCGGGACTTGCGTTGGCTCTCCCATGCGCCTCGGGATTTCTTGCCGTGCTCAAAAGTATCGGCATAAAAGCTGAGGTAACCATTGACATCTTTGGCAGACCAAGCCGCCGCCCAATTGGTCAGCAGGTCGTTGATGGCCGCAGCATCGCCCACATCGGCTCCCACGGCCAGGCTGGCCTCAGGCGCTTGCACTTCCACAGCATCTGGCGAAACTGCCACGGCAGGCGCAGACTCTGGAGAGCTGACCGCCGATTCAGCCGCATTGGCATCGGCCAACGCTGGGGGCGGAGGAGTGAGCGGCGCAACCCGGATCACCTTTTGATCTTTGAAGTAAATGGCATAAGGCACAAACTCCTCTTGCGCCCCGGTGCCCTGCTTCACAACGTAATCCCAACGCGATTGGTCGTTTTTGTCGCTCAACATGGGGAAACCGACACGGTTTTGCACTTGAAGGGGCGACATGCCCAACCTGATTTTGGCCAAATCGATTTTGGTGATGAATTCCCTTGGACCCACATGCTCGAACTCGGAGTCGAGGTACTCGGGCACATCTTTGAGGGAGGTGATGGACCCACAAGCAGCCAACACCGACACAGACAAAGCCAGCAACAGTGCTTTTGCGGATTGTGAAGGGCCGATGCGATCAAATGTACTCAAAGTTGTCTCCCTTTGATGTGTATTGTGTTTAAGTCGTTCGATAATAAAGGATTGCGCGCACGCGTAGGCGCATCTTAACGAAAGCCAGGCGATTTGATAATACTTCGCCACATTACACAGGAATTAGACGCATGAACACCACCATTATCGGTAGCGGGGTGGCCGCGTGGACGCTGGTGCGCGAACTGCGCAAAGCAGACCCAGACCACCACATTCGCCTCATCACAGCCGACAGCGGGGATTTTTACTCCAAGCCCATGTTGAGTAATGCCCTGGCCAGCGGCAAAACAGCTGACACCCTGGTGATGACCCCCGCCCCAAAATTTGCAGAACAGCAAAAGGTTGAGTTACACCCGCACACCACCCTTAAAGCCATCCACACGGCGACAAACACCATCGACACCACGGCTGGGCAATTTGAGTACAACAACCTGGTGTTGGCCTTGGGGGCCGACACCATCAAACTGCCTTTACAAGGAAGCGGCGCGGCCGATGTCATCAGCGTGAACGACCTGAACGATTACGCAGAATTTCGCAAGCTGTTGGAAGGCAAAAAGCAAGTGGCGGTGTTGGGGGCAGGCTTGATTGGATGTGAGTTTGCCAACGACCTGTTGAAAGCCGATGTACACACCACGGTATTTGATTTGGCAGATCGCCCACTTGCACGCCTCCTTCCACCCGAGGCCAGTGCATTCATGCAAAACAAGTTGCAAGACAAAGGGGTGAGCTGGAAGCTTGGGCGCAGCGTGGAGAGCGTCGAAGGCCACGCTGGGCAGTACACCTTGCGCGATTCAAGCGGCGAAACTACGCAGGCAGAGTTGGTGCTGTCTGCCGTGGGGCTGACCCCGAGAACAGCGCTGGCCAAAGATGCAGGCCTTGAAATTGGCCGCGGCATTGTGGTGAACACTTTGGGCCAAACCAGCAAAGCCAATGTGTATGCCATCGGTGATTGCGCTGAGTACGCGGGCAAGTATGTGCTGCCTTACATCATGCCTGTAATGCAGGCGGCCAGGGCCATGGCGCAAACCCTGGCCGGCAAACCCACAGACATTAAATTCCCGGCCATGCCTGTGAGCATAAAAACCCCCGACTGCCCCGCCGTGGTCAACCCGCCCTTGCCCGAGCATGAGGGACAGTGGGAGATCACCCCCACAGAAGACGGCATCAAAGCCCTGTTTAAAGGGGCCGATGGTGCGCTGCTGGGCATGGCTCTGCTGGGGGATGCCAGCAAAGAGAGGCAAGCCCTAACCCCCCAGCTTCCAGCGATGCTTTAAAATCGCAACATTCATTTTTACACTGGAATCCAGATGGCCCAATATGTATTCAGCATGAACCGGGTGGGGAAAATTGTTCCCCCCAAAAGGCAAATCCTCAAAGACATTTCTCTGAGCTTTTTTCCCGGCGCAAAAATTGGTGTGCTTGGCCTGAATGGCTCGGGCAAATCCACGTTATTAAAAATCATGGCCGGCGTGGACAAAGACATTGAAGGCGAAGCCGTGCCCATGCCCAACCTGAACATTGGGTATTTGAGCCAGGAACCCGAGTTGAACCCCGAGCACACCGTGCGGCAAGCCGTTGAAGAAGGCTTGGGCGACTTGGGCGTGGCCCAGCAAAAGCTGGAAGAAATTTACGCTGCCTACGCCGAACCCGATGCCGATTTCGACAAACTGGCTGAAGAGCAAGCCAAGTGGGAAGCTGTGATTGCAGCGGCCGGCAACGACGCCGACCATTTGATGGAAATTGCAGCAGACTCCCTGCGCCTTCCACCTTGGGATGCCGTGGTGGGTAATTTGTCGGGGGGCGAAAAACGCCGCGTGGCCTTGTGCCGCCTGCTGATGAGCAAACCCGACATGCTGTTGCTGGACGAACCCACCAACCACCTGGACGCTGAATCCGTACACTGGCTTGAACAGTTTTTGCATAAATTCCCGGGCACCGTGGTGGCCGTGACCCACGATCGTTACTTTTTGGACAACGCGGCTGAGTGGATTCTTGAACTGGACCGTGGCCACGGTATTCCCTGGAAGGGCAATTACAGCAGTTGGTTGGAGCAAAAAGAAACGCGCTTGAAACAGGAAGAAGCGAGTGAATCAGCCCGCCAAAAAGCACTGAAGAAAGAACTGGAATGGGTGCGCCAAAACCCCAAAGGCCGTCAGGCCAAGTCCAAGGCGCGTATTGCACGCTTTGAAGAATTGTCCAGCCACGAGTATCAAAAACGCAATGAAACCCAGGAGATTTTCATTCCCGTGGCTGAGCGCCTGGGCAATGAAGTGATCGAGTTTGAGAATGTGAGCAAGGCTTTTGGCGACCGTTTGCTGATCGACAACTTAAGCTTCAAGATTCCACCCGGAGCGATTGTGGGCGTGATCGGCCCCAATGGTGCTGGTAAATCCACGCTGTTTAAAATGATTGCCGGCAAAGAGCAACCCACCAGCGGCAACATCAAGGTGGGACCCACAGTGCGCATGGCCATGGTGGACCAAGCCCGAGACAGCCTGCCCAACGACAAAACAGTGTTTGACGGTGTGGCGGAAGGAGCCGACATTTTGACCGTGGGCAAGTTTGAAATGCCTGCGCGTGCCTACTTGGGGCGGTTCAACTTCAAAGGCGGCGACCAGCAAAAAATGATCGGTAATTTGTCTGGTGGTGAACGCGGGCGTTTGCACCTGGCCAAAACGCTGATTTCTGGCGGCAACTTGCTGATGCTGGACGAACCCTCCAACGACCTGGACGTAGAAACCCTGCGCGCGCTGGAAGACGCCCTGCTTGAATTCGCGGGCACAGTGCTTGTGACCTCACATGATCGCTGGTTCCTGGATCGAATTGCCACTCACATTCTGGCCTGTGAGGGAGACTCACAATGGGTCTTCTTTGATGGTAACTTCCAAGAATACGAAGCTGACAAAATAAAACGCTTGGGTGAGGAAGGCGCTCGACCCAAGCGTGTGCGTTACAAGCCTTTGAAGTAATCAGCCCATTTAAGCGGGATTTGCTTTGTCTTGGGTTTTGGTTTCAAAATCACTGGCATCGTGACGCTCCCACAACTGCTCCTCGGGCTTGCCCCAGGTGCGGTTGACCATGCGGCCCCGCTGCACAGCGGGCCGTTTGGCCACCTGCTCGGCCCAACGCAGCACATGGGTGTATTCGTGCGTGCTTAAAAATTCGGCCGCGTTATACACAGCGCCCACAGCAACACCGCCGTACCATGGCCATATGGCCATGTCTGCAATTGTGAATTCGCTGCCGGCCACAAATTCATTGTTGGCCAACTGTCTGTTGAGAACATCCAATTGGCGCTTGACTTCCATCGCGAAGCGGTTGATGGGGTACTCGTATTTTTCGGGCGCGTACACATAGAAGTGACCAAACCCACCGCCCAGCATGGGTGCGCTGCCCATTTGCCAGAACAGCCAATTCAAGGTCTCTGTTCGCTTTGCAGGGTCTTGGGGCAAGAAAGCGCCAAATTTTTCGGCCAAATACACCAAGATAGAACCCGACTCAAACACCCGTGTGGGCGGGTTGGTGCTGTGGTCTACCAACACAGGAATTTTGCTGTTCGGGTTGGCCTGCACGAAGCCCGAGCTGAATTGATCTCCCTCGCCGATTTTGATCAGGTGAGCGTCATATTCTGCCCCGGAGTGCCCAGCTGCGAGCAGCTCTTCCAGCATCACCGTCACCTTTACCCCATTGGGTGTGGCCAGGGAATACAACTGCAAAGGATGCTTGCCCACGGGCAGCGGCTTGTCGTGTGTGGGACCGGCAATTGGGCGGTTGATGTTGGCAAAGGTGCCGCCGCTGGCTTTTTCCCACTTCCAGACTTTGGGGGGTGTATACACGTCTTGACTCATCGCAATACTCCTGAAACGATGCTTGGTTGATGCTTATGTTGTAGCACAGTGTTTGCGCGTAGGCATTCAAGTTACCTGAACTACACCTTGAAAAAAATGGTCTTGACCCAGTAGGCTTATCGGAACTTCCTATAGAGGAATTTGATAATTCCGATTGGACTGATAGTTTTTGCAAGCCTACACTGATTTTGCTAAAACAATTGCTTAACAGCAGAGGAGAGAAGCAATGAGCAATGAATTGAAGTGCCCAGTGATGCACGACACACCCGCCAACGCACGCGCTGGTGTGTTCACCAATGCCGATTGGTGGCCCAACCAGATCAATCTGCGGCTCTTGAATCAGAATTCCCCCCTCACCGACCCCATGGGCGAGACCTACAGCTATGCCGAAGAGCTGAAAAAACTGGACGTAGAGGCACTGCTGAAAGACATGCGTGCCCTGATGACCGACTCCCAAGAGTGGTGGCCGGCCGACTATGGCCACTATGGACCGTTGTTTGTGCGCATGTCTTGGCACGCGGCAGGCACCTACCGTATTCACGATGGACGCGGCGGTGCTGGCACCGGAATGCAGCGCTTTGCACCTCTGAACAGCTGGCCCGACAACGGCAACCTGGACAAAGCACGCCGCTTGCTGTGGCCCATCAAGCAAAAATATGGCAAGCAAATTTCATGGTCTGACCTGTTTGTGCTGGCTGGCACCTTGGGTATGGACACCATGGGCTTTAAAACCTTTGGCTTTGCTTTTGGCCGCCCCGACGTTTTCGAACCCGAGGAAGTGTACTGGGGCCCTGAGGGTGAGTGGCTGGCCACCAGCGACAAACCCAATAGCCGCTACTCTGGCAAGCGCGATTTGGCCAACCCCTTGGCCGCCGTGCAGATGGGTTTGATTTATGTAAACCCAGAAGGTCCAGATGGCAACCCCGACCCCAAGCTGTCTGCCCATGACATCCGCGACACCTTTGCGCGCATGGCCATGAACGATTATGAGACAGTCGCCTTGGTGGCCGGCGGTCACACCTTTGGTAAAGCGCACGGTGCCGGCAACCCCAACTTGGTGGGCCCTGCCCCAGAGGGTGCACCCATTGAAGAGCAAGGTTTTGGCTGGATCAACCAACATGGTTCCGGCAAAGGCGCCCACGCCACCACCAGTGGCATTGAAGGTGCTTGGAAGCCCAACCCCACCAAGTGGGACATGGGTTACCTGGAAACCCTGTTTAAATACGAGTGGGAGTTGACCAAGAGCCCCGCTGGCGCGCACCAGTGGAAGCCCAAGGGCGACGCGGGCAAGGGCACTGTGGTGGATGCACATGACCCCACCAAGTTCCACCAGCCCATGATGACCACCGCCGACTTGGCCCTGCGCATGGACCCTGACTACGAGAAAATTTCGCGTCACTTCCTGGCCAACCCAGATGAGTTTGCGGACGCGTATGCTCGCGCCTGGTTCAAGCTGACCCATCGCGACATGGGTCCGAAGAGCCGCTATTTTGGCCCGCTGGTGCCCAAAGAAGACCTGATTTGGCAAGACCCAGTGCCCGCTGTGGACCACAAGCTGGTGGACGATGCCGACGTGGCTGCGCTGAAAGCCAAAGTGCTGGCCAGCGGCTTGAGCACCGCTGAGTTGGTGAGTACCGCGTGGGCCTCGGCAGCAAGCTTCCGCGGCAGTGACAAACGCGGTGGCGCCAATGGTGCCCGCATTCGCCTGGCCCCTCAAAAAGACTGGGCGGTTAATCAACCAGAGCAATTGAGTAAAGTGTTGGCCAAATTGGAAGGCATCCAGAAAGATTTCAATGCTTCTGCAAGCGGCGGCAAAAAGATCTCTCTGGCAGACCTAATCGTGCTGGCCGGTGGTGCTGGCGTTGAAGCTGCCGCGAAGCAAGCGGGTCACAATGTCACCGTGCCCTTCCACCCTGGCCGCACCGACGCGTCTCAAGATCAAACTGATGTGGATTCGTTTGAGGTGTTGGAGCCCCATGCCGATGGCTTCCGTAACTTTGCGAAGCCCGGTCTGGAAGACAGTGCGGCAGAGCGCCTTATCGACAAAGCCTCATTGCTGGGTCTTACCGCGCCAGAAATGACAGTTCTGGTAGGTGGTCTGCGTGTGATTGGTGCAAACACCAATGGCGCCAAGCACGGCGTATTCACCCAAAACGTAGGCAGCCTCACCAACGATTTCTTTGTCAACCTGCTGGACATGAGCACCAAATGGTCCAAGACTGACAAAGCTGGCGTGTTGGAAGGCCGTGATCGCAAGACGGGCAATGTGAAGTGGACCGGTACACTGGCTGACTTGGTGTTTGGTTCCAACTCACAATTGCGCGCATTGTGTGAAGTTTACGCAGCCAATGATGCGAAGGAAAAGTTTGTAAAAGACTTCGTTTCGGCCTGGGTGAAGGTGATGGAAGCAGATCGATTTGATTTGCATCCCTGCTAATATTCGCCAGATGACGCAATGAACAAAGCCCACCGGAAGGTGGGCTTTTTTATACCTGCAATCTTCACCCAACGCTACTTCGCAGCGAGCTTGCGAAGTTCTGTGACCTGTTCGCCACGGATTCCCCAGTTGTCGGTGTTGACTTCATCAATTACCACAAAGGTGGTTGCTGGGTTTTTATTTAGAACCTCTTGTAACAAGGTGGTCACGCCCTTGATGAGCGCAGCTTTTTGCTCTTTGGTGACCCCTTCGTCTGTGATTTTGATGTTGACGTATGGCATGGTTGATTCCAATGGTTGAAAAATGACCGGGTTAATCATAAACGCCGGCATTTGGAAAACTAACTAGGCTGGCTTTAATGCCGCCAAAAACTTCTCTCTCAGATCGTCCACCGAATAGGCCTGTTTTGCGGGAATTGCAAGAAGGGGAAGCTCAATAGCCCGACACACCTGGGTTACCAAAGTGTCTCTGGCCTGTGCCCGCTGTGAAGCATGCGACTTATCATTTAACTCCACGGCACAAACAATCGATAGATCACTAGACTTGCAAACAACGAAATCTAGATGCTTTCCAGAGACTCGATTGAGCGCACCTTGTCGCGCGGCCTTACTGAGCCCGGGCTTGACCTTTGCCAGATCAGCCAAACGGACTTTGCCAAGCACCCTGTAGTCGCTACCCACAGCTTGGTCCAAAACGCCTAAAAAGGAACGCTCCGCCGCTGAAAAGAGAAGTTTGGTAGGTTCGTACGGGTAAGAAATCTTGCCACCAACTCCGACATTCTTGGCTTTTAAAACAAACACAAGTATCGAAGCAGCGACTGCAATCAAAACCAAAAACACGAGAAAAAACCACATCATGAAGGCCGCCTGTTGAATCTTTGGGTTTAACGTAGGTGTGAACAAAGACACCAATGAGGTGCAAGCGGCAGAACTTAAATGAAAAGGATATGCAATTCAATCCTGGACAACACTCACACCCAACATCAAAAAGCGGATCTTTCTAAAAGCGCGTTGATAACATAGGTTTTATCAATTTTGGCTTACTGCTCTACCCCGCATTTGAGGGGGCCGAAGACTGAAAAATTACCCTCAAGATCAGTTAAGTGGCGAAGACGCGTGAGGCTCTCTCAATCCTACAAAATTCACTGCCGACGATCATTCTTGCCCTGCCTGTTACCTCCCTTCTTGCCTCGGTACATGGCCTCGGCCCAGTCTTCGGAGGGTGATTTACTCACCTTCACCTGTTCCCCGCGCATGGAGCGTCGGGCCAGCCAAACCGCAAACACGAGAACCAAAAATGGCCCAAGCCACAGCACTGCGTTCTCTGGGCTGTAGGCGGGTTTATAAATTACAAACTCGCCATAGCGGTCTTGCATGTAACTTTTAATTTCGGCGTTGGTTTTACCCTCTCGAATTTGTTCTGCAATTTTTTCTTTCAGGTCTACCGCCAAAGAAGCATGGCTGTCTGCCAGGGATTGGTTTTGGCACACCAAGCAGCGCAATTCACTAGCCACCTCTTTGTATTGCTCGCGTTCTTGGGGGGTCAATTCGTTCAAATTCATCGCGAAGCCTCCAAAGCAGGCAATGCCATGGTGTTCCAGTAATCTTTAGGCACTGGCCCCACTTGTTTGTGCACAATTTTGTTCTGGGCATTCATCAGAAAGGTTTCAGGCACACCGTATACACCCAGCTCGATACCGAACTGCCCCTCTTGATCGACCAGCACCAAGCTGTATGGATTGCCATATTGAGCCAGCCAACGTCGTGTGTTGGCCAGATCGTCTTTGTATGCCAAGCCGACCAGCTTAATTTTTCCTTCGCGGGCCAAGGCCAGCAAATGGGGATGCTCCACCAAACAGGCTTGGCACCACGATGCAAACACATTCAAGACCCAGGGCGTGCCCAACAATGCGTCGGTGCTTTGCAGCGTAGCAATATCGGCAAGCTGCACAGCCTCGCTTTCAGGCCCATCAAAAGCCAATACGGGCAAATTGGCCACAGGTACGGGCTTTCCCAACAATGCAGAGGGCAGTTTTTTGGGGTCTAGCCACAGGCCACGCAATAAAAAAACGCCCAGAAACAGCAGCACCAGCAAGGGCAAATACAGGCGCCAGCGGGGGGCTTTGCTCATGCTATTTCCCCCTGGGGTTTGCTTTTGTACCGGCGATCCCACACGGTAATCAAGCCCCCCAAAGCCATGAGTGCGCAACCCCACCAAATGAGGTTGATCAGCGGTTTGTAATACAAACGTACGCCCCAAGCTCCAGCATTGCTGCTGCTTTGAACAGGATCGCCCAGCCCAATGTACACATCGCTGAACCAATCGGAATGGATGGCCGCCTCGGTCATGATTTGTTCAGAACTTTGGTAGCGACGTTTCTCGGGTTGGATGAGGTGAATAACATTCCCCTCGCCTCGGGTCAGCTCAAATACGCCCAACGCGGCCACGTGGTTTTGGCGTTGCACCGAATCCACCCCAATGAAGGTGAGGCGCCAGGGGCCGATTTCGCTGGACTGCCCTGGCTTGAGCACAGCATCTGTTTCCGTTTCAAAGGTTTTAACCCAGGCCACCCCGACCACGAACACGGCCACACCCAAATGCGCCAGCACCATGCCCCAATATGACAGCGACAAGCGCCGAACGCGATACAACAAACCACTGTGGGGCATGCCTGCACCTGCCTTGCTGGTTGCCTTGGCGGCATGGGCCAAAGTGGCCACCGCCATAAACACGGCGCAGACCACACCCACGGCCCATACCACTGAAAAATGCGAGTGCCACAACGCTGCCCCCAACAACACCAGCAAGGCAACTCCCATGGCCACACCGCCCGGCTTGATGTAATTGGACATGGGCGTTTGGCGCCAACGACTATCGGGCCCCAAGGCCATCAGCAGCACCGCGGGCAACAGGATTGGAGCAAACACCGCCTCAAAGTATGGTTGACCGACCGACATTTTTCGACCGCCAAGCACTTCCACCACCAAAGGGTACAAAGTGCCTAACATCACGGTGACCAGTGCTGCACTCATCAACACATTGTTGGACAACAACAGCGATTCACGGCCGGTGGCCTTGAAATCGCCACCATGTCCCACATCGCCCGTTTTCATCGCGTACAGCACATACGACGCACCCACCACCAAAAACAGCAGCGCAAGAATAAACACACCGCGTTCTGGGTCGGTGGCAAATGCGTGAACTGAGGTAAGCACCCCTGAACGAACCAGGAAAGTGCCCAAGAGCGACAGCGCAAAGGTGGTCAGGGCAAGCAGAAGCGTCCAGCTGCGCAAAGCACCACGCTTTTCGCTCACGGCCAATGAATGAATGAGTGCCGTACCAGCCAACCAGGGCATGAGGGATGCATTTTCCACGGGGTCCCAAAACCACCAGCCACCCCAACCCAGTTCACGGTAAGCCCACCAACTGCCCAAGGCAATTCCAACGGTAAGGAAGGCCCATGCGGTGTTGGTCCATGGCCTGCTCCAACGGGCCCAGGTCATGTCAAAGCGGCCTTCCAACAGCCCCGCCACGGCAAATGCAAAGGTGACAGCAAACCCCACATACCCCATGTACAGCATAGGGGGGTGAATGATCATGATGATGTCTTGCAACAGAGGATTCAAATCGCGCCCATCCGCTGGGGCGGGGTTCAAGTATTCAAAAGGATTGCTGGCCAACAGCAGGTAGAGCAAAAAACCAACCAACACCAATTGCAATGTGCACAGCACCCTGACCTTGAAGCTGGCCGACACATTGAAACGCGACCAAGCCACTGCCATGGTCCAGCCCGCGAACATCAACACCCAGAGCAAAAACGACCCCTCGTGCGACCCCCAACTGGCCGCCACTTTGTAAAACACGGGCAATGCAAGGTTTGAGTTTTCGGCCACATTGCGCACGGTGAAGTCACTCAGCACAAACGAAGCCAACAGCCCTGCAAAGGCCACGCTGACCAAAGCAAACACTAGGTATACATTGCGCTGAATGGACTTTAACAAGGGCAAAGACTGGGCGTGGTTAAACACCCCACGGATGGCCCAAAAGCCGGCCAGGGCGCCCCACAAACTAAGCACAGTGGCCAAAGCCAGACTAAATTGCGACACAAGCGAAATCACTGTTCAACCCCCGGCGGCATGTAGGCTTCATCATGTTTGGCCAGCACTTCGCTGGCCATGAAGGTTTTACCATCCCAGCGGCCATCAGCCACCACGCCGGTGCCTTCTTTGAAGAGGTCGGGTACGATGCCGTTGAATTGCACTGGCACTCGGTTGACTTGGTCTGAAACCACAAAGCGCACCAACAGGGAGTCGGATTCACGCTGCACACTGCCCACCTCCACCATGCCGCCCAAACGATAGGTTTGTTCGCCTTGGGGTGTATCGCCACTTAATATTTGGGTCGGCGTGTAAAAGAACACCAGGTTGTCGTTGAAAACCTTGATCAACGCCACGCCAAAACCCAAGGCCACCACCAACACCGCAGCCAGCCAAGCGGCTCGGCGTCCACGTGCATTACTCACTTCTTTCTCCTTGCTCAAAACGCGCTGTGCGTTTGCCCCGCATGCCTGCCCGGGCCACATCTTCCTTGCTGGGGCCGGCCCTGTTGGCCAACCATGCGTCCAGCAACACCACCAAGAGGCTTAACCCTGTGCACACCCAAACAGTTTGCCATGCTGTCAACATTTGCCCCCCCAACACTCAAAATCAATCATGACTCAATTCCAACGTCGCAGAACCAACAAGCGGCGCCCGCGGTTAAGCACCGTGCCTGCACACAGCAACCAAAAACCCAACACACAAAGCCACATGCCGCGCGCAATGTCGGGGTGAATTTGGCTGCCGCCAAGCGACACGCTGTAGCCCTGGTGGAGTGTGTTCCAAAACACCACCGACAAATAAATCAAGGGAATGTTGACTGCACCAATCAACAATCCAATGGCGAGCACTCGATCAGCCTTGGCGGGGTTGCTTGCCATTTGCCCCAAGGCCATCAAGCCCAAATAAATAAACAACAACAAAAGCTCGGAGGTCATGCGGGCATCCCACACCCAGTAGGTGCCCCATGTGGGCTTGCCCCAAAGCGCTCCTGTGACCAAGGCAACGAAGGTCATCCAGGCGCCCGTGGGAAGCAGGGCACGCATCATGACGGCGGACACATCGTTGCGATACACCCAATTGATAGCCGCATAAGCGCAAGCGACCAAATACAAAAACATCGACATCCACGCGGCTGGCACGTGAACATAAATTGCGCGGTACACCTCACCTTGCGTGACATCGGTGGGCGCCAGCACCAAACCCAGGTACAAACCAAGTCCTAACAAAACGGCGCCCACACCACTCAGCCAAGGCCACAATCGACTGGCCAGGCTGTGGAATCGAGGCGGCGATGCGATTTGCCAAATCATGCTTATTCCTGCAACAAATTATTCAAGCGTTGGGCCACCCATGGACCCAACAAATAACCCAGCACGCCCAGGCTACCCAACACAGCCAGTGGCGCTTGGGCTGAGCGACCAAAATCAGCAGCCTGGCTGGCCTCCAGACCAAAAATTAAGACCGGCACAAGCAAAGGAAGTGCAAACAAATACACCAGCACCGCACCGCCCCGCGTCAGCATCACCAACAAGGCCACCAAACCCAGCAAAGGAGCACTGGCCCACAAACCTGCGGCCAGCGCCAATGTGAGAGCCGACGCCTGTTGCGTGCCCAGACCAAATTGCAAGGCCACCAGAGCGCTGACAGGCACCAACACGGCGATATTTGCCAAGGCAGACACCAAAACACGCATCAGCCAATAGCCCTGAAAATTACGGGGATGCCAAACAAACAGATGGCGCACCCAGCCCACGCGCTGATCTTCTGTAAACCAGTCTTTTGCATTGAGCATCAGCGCCAACAACACGCTGACCCAGGCAGCCACCTGCGCAAATTGGGCACCCGGCTTGTTTAAACCAATGCCAAAAAAACTCAGCACCACCCAGTGAAACAACGCTCCCCACAGCACCAGTTGCGGCGTTGCCCTGAGGAGCGATAACTCACGCCGCAGCAAAGCCAAAGGGCGCGCAGTTGCGGTGTTTGTCTGGTTCATTTGCGCGCTGGCACCAGGCGTGTTGCCATCAACCCCTTCCACCGCGGTGATGCGCCCGTCTTGAAATTGAAGCAGTTCGATCTGTAGGCCCCGGGCATGTGCCTGCAACTGAGTGGCGTCCACATGGCTGGCCATCACCACAAAGCCACCGGCTAAAACCTGTTGCTGTATGGCACTTGCCATCACTGCAACGCCTTGTTGGTCAAGTGCGTTTAGAGGCTCATCAAGAAGCCAAACCTCGCTGGGGTGAGCCAGCATGGCGCACAAAGCCAAACGAGCCCGCTGCCCGGAAGAGAGAGTCCCAATGTGTTCGTACTGCCATTCCAGCAAACCCACCTTTTGTAACAGCTCATCCGATTGCTCGCTGGGCTGCCCCAACATCTGCAAAACAGCACTCAAGTGTTGCTTGACGGTGAGCTCATCACGCAGCCCAAACTCTGGCTTAAACACATGAACACGTCCCACCAAACCATTGGCCATGCCACGCAACAGGGTGGACTTGCCAACGCCATTTTGGCCTTGTAGAACATACACCCGACCTGCCTTCAAACTCAGGCCAATTGGGCCTGTAAGCTGCACGCCGGCCACATCCAGTTGATCGGCCTGTACCTGCAGACAGTGGGCTTGGACAGAAACTTGCATGCGCCTACTTGGAAAACTCGATCAAAACCGGTGAATTTAACTGCGCACGCTGCACCTTGACCCAATCAGAATTGATGTCGCCCTGCCCTGCCTGGGCCACACCCTGCACCGAAAGCCGGGCTTGCATGTACAAGGTGGCTGGCAAATCACTGGCACCACTGGCTTGAATAAAATCGCGCTCCTGAAATTGAACCGTCTGCGGGCCAACCACCAGTTGGTCTGCAGGAATACGCACCACCGCAAGGGGCATGCCCGGGCCAGGTTGTGCCTTGATTTGAACAAACATGGCCGACCCTGGGTTGAGGGTATCGCGGTGTTGGGCCAACACGGTGACCGTGGCACTTGCAATGGCGGGTGGACCAGCTTCCTGCTGGGCTGGCGTGATCAGCTTGGCTTGCTGAACAGCACTCAAACGCTGCCAATATTGCTGTGCCTGTGCAGCATTGCCTGCCTGCTCGGCTGCACTGGCCGCCAAGGCAAGAGCTTTTTCGTGATTAGGGTCACTTTGCAGGGCTTGCTGCACATGCACCATGGGCTGGCCGGCCAACACACGCCCATTGGCCATGGCCAGCATGTCGGCCAAATCGGCCAAAATATCTGGATGACCCGGAGCGAGCCGTAGTGCCTGAGCCAAAGCGTCAGCACTTTTGCTGTAGTTGGACAATGATGCATGGGTGCGAGCCAACAAAACCCAGCCATTGAGGTCTTCAGGCGAATTTTTCAAGCGAGACTCCAATGCGGCCAAACGCTCTTCCATATTGCTGCCATCACCCGGGTGCCCACTGCCCGGGTTGCTGCTCGGAACTGGCTCTGCCGGCGCTGAGCGATTGGCCGCGAGCGCGGGCCATTGTGTTGAACCCGCGTGAAAGCCGCCAACAAAATACGTTAATAGCGAAGACAAAGCCAGAAGCAGACCGACGAATACGGGAAAAGATAGCCATGCGGGAAGTCGGAGTTCTAATTCGCCCCCTTTTGAACTCATCAAAGGGCGGGTCTCGGTGGCCATGTCACGCCAGTGATTAATTAACAGTTTTTTGCTGTCATCGTCCATCACTGGGTCATTCTCAATTTCTTCGCGCCGTGAACTCAAAGCTTGCCATTCTGGAGTACCGATTAAACCATCAGATTCAACTGTAGATTTTTCGAGTTTTGCCGTAAAAATCGACTGCCAGGCTTTGTAAATGCAAACTGTGAGCAAAAGTAAAAAAATTATTCCGGCAAAGACCGCACCAAGACTCAATTGTTAACCCCCAGACTAGAAGTAGGGATACTATCATTGTCAATACTGAAGTAACATCTTCAATTAACACAGTAGCACCCTGCAGTTCCCGCATTACATATTTTGATTAACAAGCAAGGCGAACTGAATGATTCAGGATAATTTATTTAACTATAAAAAATTCGTTTTCCTGAAGTGGGGTTTGGTGTTGATCCTTGCTTCTTCATTGGCCTACCTTTTTGACCAACCCAGAATAAGTGCCAATGGCGGGACGCCCTTGGGCTACACACTGGGTACCATTGGTGCTCTGCTCATTGTTTGGCTAATGTGGTTTGGAATCCGAAAACGCCAATACTACAAACAGGCGGGTAACTTGCGCGCATGGGTGTCGGCCCACATTTACCTTGGCTTGGCGCTATCGGTGGTGGCCACTCTGCACACCGGGTTTCAAATTGGCTGGAATTTGCATTCCCTGGCCTATGTGCTCACCATGGCCACCATTGCCAGTGGTGTGTGGGGTTTGGGCTTTTACCTGCGCTACCCCAGCGAAATGTCTCGAGTGTTGAATCAACGCAGCCCTGAGCAAATCGTGGCCGAAATCGATGGCCTGGACAAAGAAGCACAAAAGCTGCTCAAAAACGCTGAGGCTGCAGTCAGAAGGCAAGTTGAACAATCCATTAACCAAGGGATTTTTAACAGCGCCGCCCAACGCCGACGAGGCAGTGTAAAAAATTGCGCCACCCAGCAAGCGGTGGATTTTCTGCAAAACGAACTCACGCGCTCAGAGTCTGTGGCCGCCCTTCACGCAAACCAAGTACAGCGCTTGCGCGCGTTAAAACAACTGCGCCGTTACCATGGCCTGCGCTACTGGCTTGAACTCTGGCTGGCGGTGCATGTGCCTTTGTCGTTTGGCCTGCTTGCGGCCCTGATTGGGCATGTGCTGTCCGTATTTATTTATTGGTGAAGCAAACAATGGCTGATCAAAAAACCAGCAAGCTGCAACGCGAGCAGCAAGCACTGCAAAAGCCTTTGGGTTTAAAACGCCCGCTTTCCTGGATTGCGTTCTGGCCAGTTTTGTTTGCATTTTTGGTGCTTCCGCTTTTGGCCATCTACCAACCGGGCTTGTTTTCGTGGCTTGAAGTGGGTTCACAAACAGAGGCCGCCGAGCGAACCACCACCACGGCCATGCCCGTGAATGCTCACCCCAGCCTTCAGATGGACGGGCAGGATGTTGCACAGCCCAGGCCAGTCACCGCATTGTCGCTTGACACCGTGTGGAACCCTGGCCCTTTGGCCTCGCCACACTCCAACCTGGAGGGCGATTGCCAAGCCTGCCACGCGGGTGATTTTTCCCGAGTCAAAGACGAGAGTTGCCTGGTGTGCCACAGCAACATGGGCTTACACGTTAAAAAGGCCGATTTGCCTGGCATGCAATTTGAAGAGGGCCGTTGTGCCAGTTGCCACCGCGACCACAAGGGCCGCGAGAGCTTGGCCGCTCAGAACAAACATTTTGTGGGGCAAGATTGCGCCGACTGCCACAAAAACATTGCAGCGGTTGCCCCAAACACTGAAACCCAGCCGGTGAGCGATTTTGTGGGCAACAAACACCCTGCGTTTCGCATTACCTTGGCCAATAGCAGCGAGCCCGGAGACCTCCGCCGGGTGCGCATGTTGGCAGACGCCAAACTGGTGGAAAAAACCAGTCTGAAATTTCCGCACGATGTACACCTGGATCCCAAAGGCATTGATGGGCCCAACAAAAAGGTGGTGATGAATTGTGCAAGCTGCCACGAGGCAAGCGCCACGCCCACGGGTTTCAAACCCATCTCGATGGAAGCCCACTGCCAAGACTGCCACACCTTGTCGTTTGAGCCCGCCCTACCCGACCGGCAAGTGCCGCACGGTTCGGTGCAAGAGGCTTTGAGCACCGTGGAGGAGTTTTATGCCTACCTGGCTTTGCACCCCGAAGAGCGCAACCGCGTGAATGCCCAGCGCGCCGTGTTGGCGGCCAGGCCCGGTGAACAGGGCGAGCGCCGCTCTAACCTGAACAAGCTCAGTGGAAGCCCGCGCGCCCAGGCCCAGTTTGCTGCACGCGAATTGTTCGAGAAAACAGCTTGTGCGGTGTGCCACGAGGTAACGCCACTGCCAGGCAAAGGCAACACAAAAACCACGGGCGCCAACATGCCGCAATACGCCATAGCGCCGATTGTGCCCTGGCACCCATGGATGCCCATGGCGACTTTTGACCACCAGGCCCACGCGTTTGAAAGTTGCGAGAGTTGCCACAAAGCCAGCAAGTCAGAGGAAGCCAGCGATGTATTAATGCCTGCCATCGACGGCTGCCAAAGCTGCCACGCTGGCAGCAAACCCGTGCTGAACAAAGTGCAATCCGACTGTGGTGTTTGCCACGGCTACCACATGCACAACCCCATGGAAGAAAGCAAAGAACAACATGCAAAGAAAAACTAAAGCCCTGTGCGCTTTGGCGCTTGGCCTGGCACTGCCTTTGGGAGTCACCTCGTGCGGGGGTGGAGGCGGGTCTGCGGGTTTCGTTGAAAGCCTGAACTTCACCGTAGAGCCACTGGGTACGCAAAGCCTCGATGTTGCGGATGTGAACGACATCGTAGCGCGTGCCGTGCAGGCATCGATTTCCCGCGGTGTGCAATCTACCATCGCTGTCACGGACCGGGTGGGCAATGTGCTGGCGGTCTACCAAATGAACAACGCGGCAAGCAACACAACCATCACCAGCGGCTTGGCAGGGGCCAACGGCAGAGGCCTGGATGGCCAGGTGGTGCCCAGCACTTTGGCCGCCATTGCCAAAGCCATCACAGGGGCTTATTTGTCGTCCACAGGCAATGCGTTTAGCACGCGCACCGCGAGCCAGATTGTTCAAGAGTTTTTTCAGCCCGGTGAGCGTGGTCAGCCCAGTGGTCCGCTGTATGGCGTGCAGTTTAGCCAACTGCCCTGCTCTGACCTCAACGTGTGGTTATCCCAAAGCAGCAGCATTGGCCCCAAACGTTCACCATTGGGCCTGTCGGCCGACCCCGGGGGTTTCCCAATCTACAAGGGCGGTCGAGTGGTGGGCGGCATTGGCGTGATTTCCTCGGTGAATGCCAGCACCAATGGCATTTACAGCCTGGATCGCGACATCGTGACCAACGAAACCGACCTGGATGAAGAAATCGCATTCGCAGCGCTGAACAACAACTTGCGTGCCCCTGAGCAAATTCGCGCCAATCGCATCACGGCCAACGGCCAAACTTTCCAATTTTCAAATACCACGCCGGCAGTGGCGGGTTTGGCTCCTCTTGTGATTACCGATTTTGTAAACGTGCCCGGTTATACCACCGCCGCAGGCCCAGTGGCGGGAACAGCCTATGGTGCGTCCCCATCCGGCTATGTGGCCACCACCAACCCGGCCTTCAACGGGCTGGACACCTTTAATTTGATCACCAACCCCGCTGATAACACCTCTACCCGGTTCCCGGTTACAGCAGGCAGCAACCTCAGCAGTGCAGAAGTGCAAAACATTCTGGTGGAGGGCATGAAGATCGCTAATCGTGCACGCGCTCAAATTCGCATTCCCTTGGGCGCTGCTGCCCAAGTCACAGTGACCGTGGTAGACACCAACGGCAATGTGCTGGGTTTGGTGCGTTCGTCCGATGCGCCCATTTTTGGTACAGACGTGGCGGTGCAGAAGGCACGTTCGGCGCTTACTTTTAGCGCCGCAGAAGCGCTCACCGACTTCAATTCGATCGACGGTGGAGCACACGCGGCGTTTTCAAACGCAATGAACACGTTTTTTTCCCAGACAGCCAACTCGCTCGATGGCAGCGCGGCATTTTCTGCGCGGGCCATTGGCAACGTTCACCGCCCATACTTCCCAGATGGTGAAGAAGGACGGCCAGCTGGGCCGCTATCCTCGCCTCTGTCCCAGTGGAGTCCTTTTAACCTGGGCTTCCAGCTGAACATTGTGGCCAACAAAGTGCTGGCCACATTCAACGCCCCCGCCCGCGCGGTGGTGGGAGGCAATGCCTTCAACCCAGATTCCAGCCAAACCTGCGTGGACAACGCCAACATTCCGGCAGGCAGGCAAAACCGTTTTGCCAACGGCATGCAAATATTTCCTGGGGGCTTTCCAATCTACAAAGGCGACACCTTGGTGGGTGGCATTGGCGTGTCGGGCGATGGCGTGGACCAGGACGACATGGTGGGTTATTTGGGTGTGATCAATGCGGCCAACGCCATTGGCAGCACCATGCGGCCGGCGCCTGCAAGCCTGCTCAACGCCAGCCAGTTGTCCAACTCTGGTCAGTTTTTGAAGTATGTGCAGTGCCCGCAAACCCCTTTTAACAACAGCAGTGAACAAAACGTGTGCCCCGCGCCATGAAACACAGCCTCAGCAAACACAAACAACATGCATGGCGCGCCAAACGCCTGGTGCTGGCTTTGGCCTTTGCGGGCTTGGCGCCTTGGCCGGCTTACGCGCAACTGCACCTGGGCATCAACGAGCCCACCCAGTTGGCACAAGCCAAAGCGGCCATCAACAAGGCCGCCAACAAAGTGGCAGGCATTCCCGATGAAAGCGAGCTGAACCAAGCTGAGCGCCCTACCGCGCTTCTTCAGGTGTTTGAGCAACGCGTCATCGTGTATGACAAGCCAAGCACCGGTGCCAAACCGATCGGCGAGTTGTTTAAGGGCCAGTTGGTGGATGCCTTTGAGGAGCAACAAGGCTGGTACCGAATTCGCATCCAAGACAGCCTGTTGGGCAGCACCCACGGATGGCTGCAGCAGCGCAGTGGCGAGTATGGCGACCTGGCCCTGGGTGTGTTTGAGCCGCGCGCTTTTAGCAACGACCCTTTGAGCAATCAACAAGGTGCAGCCGTTCGCCCAGCGCACAACGCAACGCCAGGCATAGCACCATCGCCGGTGATGCGGGCCATTCCTGGACGCGACACCATGCTTGCCCCTCGGGATGTGGCCATTCCAGTGATCGACCCGGAACAGGTGCCACCGCCACTGCCCAACCTGCCTCGCGAGAGTGTGGCTGTGCCTGACCGCTGGCGCATCATGCAGTCGCTTGGATTTAAATTTCCACTCTACGACCCGTACAATCAAAACGTGATCAAGGGCGACCTGCCGGTGCTGCAAGACACCCTGGGCCCCGACTGGTTTTTTAACCTGGGCGTGATTGCCGACACCCTCTATGAACAACGGCGCTTTCCTGTGCCAGTGCCGCCAGCATCCTCCAGCCAAAGCAACCAACGCAATATTTTTGGAGACGGCGACCAATCCATTTTTGCGCACAACTTGATCGTGAGTTTGTCGCTCACCAAAGGCAACACCACTTTCAAACCACCAGATTACGAATATCGTCTAACCCCGGTGTTCAACTACACCGATGTGCGGGTCAACGAGGATCGCCTGTTAAAAATTTCCCCTTCCTCGGGCACGCAACGCTCGGAAGGTTTTGTGGGCATTCAAGAAGCTTTTGTGGACGTGCATTTGCGCAACGTGTCCGAGCGCTATGACTTCGACAGCTTGCGCGTGGGTATTCAGCCATTCATCAGCGACTTCCGCGGCTTTTTGTTTCAAGACCTGCCTTTTGGTGTGCGCTTGTTTGGCAACCGTGACAACAATATTTACCAATACAACATTGGCTACTTCAAGCGAGTAGAAAAAGACACCAACAGCGGCTTGAACGACATTCGCCAGCCGCTGCGCGACGATGACTTTTTTGTGGCCAACCTGTATCGGCAGGACTTCCCGTTTTTGGGTTTCACAAGTCAGGCCTCGTACATACACAACCGCAACAATGAAGACGATGCCCGCTATTTCGATGCCAACGGCTTTTTGGCACGCCCGGCGGCCATTGGTGACCAACGGCCGTTTGCCTACCATGTGGACTACTTCGGACTCAGTGGCGATGGCCACTATGGGCGCTTGAACATCACCACATCAACTTACTACGCCGCAGGCAAAATTGACCGCCATCCCCTGGCCCAGCGCGAACAAAACATTGATGCCTGGTTCCACGCCACCGAATTGTCCAGGGATTTCGACTGGTTCCGCCTGCGTGGGCACTTTTTGTATGCCTCTGGCGACCGAGACCCCTTTGATGGCAAGGCAGAGGGCTTTGATGCAATTTTCGAGAACCCACAGTTTGCCGGGGCAGACACCAGCTTCTTTATTCGCCAAAACATTCCTTTGGTGGGTGGCGGCGGCGTGTTTTTATCGGGCCGAAACGGCGTACTGCCATCGTTGCGCTCCAGCAAAGAGCAAGGCCAATCCAACTTTATCAACCCCGGCTTGTTGTTGCTGGGCGTGGGTGCAGACATCGACGTGCTGCCTGAATTGCGTGTGGTGACCAGCGTCTCCAAGCTTGAATTCGAGAACACCAATGTGCTGGGAGTGTTGCGCCAACAAAAACCACCCTCTACAGACCTTGGGATCGATGCCTCGGTGGGCTTCCAATACCGTCCGTTTTTCAATCAGAACGTGGTGATTAATGGGTCTTTGGCCCGTCTTTTCCCGGGAAAAGGTTACAAAGAGTTGTTTGACAATGAGAATGCCAAGCGCCCTTATTCCCTATTGTTCAACGTGATTTTGAGTTTTTAAAGCAGGTTGCTGCCCATGAATTTTAGCTTTGCCAAAGCCAGGCTGTTTAAAACGCCAAGCGGGGCCCGCCATTGGGCTGCCTTGGCCTTGGCTGTGAGCGCTGTTGCCTTGGGTTTTACAAACACAGCCCATGCAGCAGGGGCCAAGCTACCCGAGAAAACGTACACCATGGCGCCTCCAGCGCCCGAGCGCCAGACCGCGGAGCAGGCTTTTGCCAAAACCGAAGGTTGCATGAGCTGCCACACCCAAACCGATCAACACACCATGCACGCAAACCCCGGCGTGGTGCTGGGTTGCACCGACTGCCACGGAGGCAATGCCTCGGTCAAATGGAACGGCCCCGAGAAAAAGCAAGGCTCGCTGGCCTATGACCACACCCGCGCTGCCCGTGAAAAAGGTTTTGACCCAGCGTACCGGGCTGCCTTGGACAAGGCCCACATCGCTCCGCGCGACGAAAAGTTTTGGAATTACCCATCGTCGGCCAATCCGCAGCGCTCCTATGCGAAACTCAACCGCGAGCACCCTGCGTATATACGTTTCATCAACCCTGGCGATTTGCGCGTTGCCCGTGAGGCCTGCGGCGCCTGCCACCTGCCGGTTATTCAGGCCCAAGAACGCAGCCTGATGAGCACATCGGCCATGCTGTGGGGGGGTGCCTCTTACAATAACGGTATTCTGCCCTTCAAGCGCTACATTCTGGGCGAGGCCTACACCCAAGACGGCCAGCCTGCCGCCCTGAAAAACCCGGTGGACGCCAACAATGAGCTGTTTACCCACAAGGGCATTTTGGGCTCGCTGGCGCCCCTGCCCGCCTGGGAAACGGCCCCACCCGCGGACGTGTTTCGTGTGTTTGAACGTGGCGGGCGCGTAATCAACTCAATTTTTCCTGAAGTGGGATTGCCCAACGTGCTGGGGCAGATTCAAAGGTTGGACGAACCGGGCCGCCCAGACATCAAGCAATCCAATCGGGGCCCGGGTACTGGCCAACGAATTGCTGTGCCTTTGATCAACATCACCAAAACCCGTTTGAACGACCCGCACCTGTGGTTTTTGGGCACCAATGAACAGCCAGGCGACTACCGATCCTCGGGCTGTACAGGGTGCCATACCGTTTACACCAACGACCGAGACCCCAAACACAGTGGTCCGTACGCCAAGTTGGGCAACGATGGCAAAACCCAAACCATCGACCCCACCATTCCCAAGGGCGAAAGTGGACACCCTGTAAAGCACGAGTTCACTCGCGCCATCCCCAGCTCACAGTGCATGGTTTGCCACATGCACCAGCCCAACGTGTTTGTAAACAGCTATTACGGCTACATCATGTGGGATTACGAAAGCGATGCGCCACACATGTGGCCAGAAAAGCAGCGTTACCCCACCGATGCCGAGATGCGCGAAATTCTTGACCGCAACCCCGAAGAGGCAGCAGTGCGCGGCAAGTGGAGCGACCCAGAATTTTTGAAAAACGTGTCTACCCTCAACAGCAAACTGAAAGACACCCAGTTTGCCGACTACCACGGTCACGGCTGGAATTTCCGGGCTGTGTTCAAGCGCAACCGCAAGGGGGCATTGCTCGATGCCCAAGGCAATGTGGTGGCCGATGACGATCCCAAAAAATTTGAGAAGGCCGTGCACCTGAGCAGTATTCACCTGGATGTGGGCATGCACTGTGTGGATTGCCACTTTGCTCAAGACATGCATGGCAACGGCCACATTTACGGTGAGGTGGCCGCTGCGGTGGAAGTGGACTGCGCCGACTGCCACGGAACCGCCACCCAATACCCCACCCTGCGCACCAGTGGCCCGGCAGCCCCCCCTGGCGGCACCGACCTGACCCAACTGCGCACCCAAGATGGTCGAAAGCGCTTTGAATGGCGCGATGGCAAGCTATACCAACGCGCAGCGCTGGACCCCAACAAAGAGTGGGAAATGAGCCTGGTCAAAGACACCATGAACCCAAGCAACCCTCACTACAACGCCAAGGCTGCCCGGGCCAAGCTCATGGGCGCAGGTGACGAGGGGCGCGATGGCAAGTGGGGGCCCGGTGTCAAAGAGCTGGCGCACGACAACGAAAAAATGACTTGCTTTACCTGTCACCTGAGCTGGACCACCAGTTGTGCGGGTTGCCACCTGCCGATTCAGGCGAACTGGAAAACCGAGCGCCTGCATTACGAAGGGGGCGAGACCCGAAACTACGCCACCTACAACCCGCAGGTTGCGCGTGACGATATGTTCCAGCTCGGTGTGCATGGCCCCGTGAAAGGCAATCGCATTGCTCCCATTCGATCCAGCTCTGCTTTGGTGTTGTCCTCGATGAACGCCAACCGGGAGCGGATTTATATTCAACAACCCCCTGTGGCTTCCAGTGGATATTCGTCGCAGGCCTTCGCCCCCCATTACCCGCACACAGAGCGCAAAGAAGAGACCAAAACCTGCACAGACTGCCACCTGTCTCGCGAGGATGACAACAACGCGATCATGGCGCAGCTGCTGTTACATGGCACCAACTTTGTAAACTTTGTGGGCTTTAACGCCTGGGTGGGTGCAAGCGATCACATCGCCGCCATCACAGTAACCGAATGGGATGAACCCCAAGCCGTGATTGGCAGCTACCTGCACAAATACGCCTATCCCGACTTTTATCAAAACCATTTGAACAAGAACCGTGAACTGGCTGACACCGTGGTGCCTGCGCTGATGGACGACACCACCATAGGGGTCGCGAATTGCATCCAACTGCGCGGGGAGTACGTGTTTGTGGCTGAGGGCAAGGGCGGATTCAGGGTGTACGACGCCGCCAACGTGGCCAACAAAGGCTACGGACAGCGGGTAATTACAGCGCCGTTCAGCCCCATGGGCCACGACACCCATGTGGCCAGCAAAAACGCGACCTGCATGGCCCTGCCCACCAACCAGCCTATTGCGCCCGAACGGAACCAGGGCGACTTGATGCGCATCACCAACATGGAACAGCCTTTCCACCCCATTTACAACTACGCCTTCATCACCGACAGCGAAGAAGGCCTGATTGTGGTGGATGTAAACACCCTGGCCGATGGCGAGGCGCGTAACAACTTTTTGAAGCGCGCTGCCACCTGGAATGCCAATGGAGTTTTAACCGGCGCTAGCCACATCACCTTGGGTGGGCATTATGCCTACATCACCACACCCAAAGGGCTGGTGTTTGTTGACATCAATGACCCATTAAAACCCCGCCATATCACCACCCTGCCCCTGCAGGATGCGCGCGCCACGGCAATTCAGTTCCGCTATGTGTTCGCAACCACAGCGCGCGGGCTTGAAGTGATCGACGTCACCCATCCAGAGAAGCCCACGCACACAGGTACGGTGCTGCCGCTTAAAAATGCGCAACGCCTTTATTTGGCGCGCACCTACGCCTATGTGGCAGGCAAGGAAGAAGGTTTGGTGATTGTTGACATTGAAAAACCCAGAAAGCCTTTTGTGCTGACCAAATACACAGCCAACGGTCAACTGAACGACGCACGCGACGTGATTGTAGGCTCCACCAATGCCTCGCTGTTTGCCTATGTGGCTGACGGGGTAAACGGCCTGAAAGTGCTGCAACTGACATCGCCTGACACTCAGCCGAAGTTCTATGGGTTCTCGCCCACCCCCGTGCCTGAGTTGGTGGCTTGGCGCAAAACACCAAGCGCAGCCGTGTCCATTTCAAAAGGCCTGGATCGTGACCGAGCGGTGGACGAAACCGGAGGGCAGATTGCCGTGTTTGGTCGAATTGGCTCACGCCCCTTTAACCGCAAAGAAATGGATGTCTTCTATATTCGACCCGATGGTCGGGTGTGGACAGTCACCGACCAG
The DNA here is from genome assembly GCF_964228395.1 of Limnobacter sp. GTDB lineage: Bacteria > Pseudomonadota > Gammaproteobacteria > Burkholderiales > Burkholderiaceae_B > Limnobacter. The sequence continues at coordinate 19,955 of NZ_CAXQZX010000125.1, read as the reverse complement.
GTAGAAAAACAAAACTATGTGCCCAACCCCAGGGCGAACTCCGTGGTTTACAAAAAGGACAAACCATGAAGGCGAAGATGAATGATGTAATTCGTAAGGCTTGGGCCATCGCACTTGCTTCGCTGGCTATGGGCCAGGCCGCGCTTGCGCAAACCATGCCCCACCAGTCGCCGCACCAATCGGTGGGTACGGTGAACTGCGCCAGCAGCACCTGCCACGGCAGCATCGAAGAACGCACAGCCACCCCAGTGCTGCAAAACGAATACACCACATGGCTGCGCCGTGACCCACACACGCAGGCCTACGCCGTGCTTAAAAATACCGAGTCGCAGCGCATTGCCAAAAACCTGGGGCTAAAGCAGCCTGCGCACGAGGCCAAAGTGTGTCTGGATTGCCATAGCCACAATGTGCCAGCCAACTTGCAAGGCCCCCGTTTTGACAAAACCGATGGCGTAAACTGCGAGGCCTGCCATGGGCCGGCAGAAAAATGGATTTCTAACCATGTGGAACCCAAAGCAAGCCATGTCAAAAACATAGAAAACGGCATGTACCCAACCAGCAATGCCTATGCTGTGGCCAAACTGTGCACCAGTTGCCATGTGGGCGATGCCACCCGGCCCATCACCCACCAAATCATGGGTGCGGGTCATCCGCGAATTTCCATCGAGGTGGAGACCTTCCTCGCCCTGGAACCACCGCACTACCGAATTGACGACGATTGGCGTAAACGCAAAGGCGCTTTCGATGCTGGAAAAATATGGGCCATGGGCCAATTTGCCACCAGCGCCAACCTGCTTGAACTGATTGCCGACCCAAAACGCAATCGCCAAGGCATTGTGCCCGAACTCATGATGTTCGATTGCCATGCATGCCATTCCCCCATGAGCCGAAAAGACTGGAGCAAAGACCTTGCGCTTACCCCGGGTCAGCCCCGCATCAACAACGCGAGTTTAATCATGGTGCAAGCGGTGTTGAAGGCCACAGCCCCTTCGCATGAGGCTTCTGTACGGCGTTTGATTGAGCAGTTGCATGTTCAAAGCACCTCACCTGCAGCCAGTATGCAAGACGTCGAACGCACTGCCAGGGCGCTCAATGCGGAGCTTGATCGCGCCAGGGCTGCGGTGATGCAGGCTCAATTCACCGAAGCTGTGATGGAAAAACTGTTGCGTGAGTTGGTGAACATGGCCTCAAGCAACCAATACCCCGACTATGCAAGCGCCGAGCAAGCGTACATGTCGATTAGTAGCGTGGCCAACGGTTTGGCCAACAAAGGCAACTCGAAGGTAGCGCAGGCAGTCAACGCGCGCATGGGCCGCTTGTTGAAGCTGCTGAACAACGACGAACAATACAACCGTACTGAATTCCAAAAAGAGCTGTTGGCCTTGAAAGCCGCAGTGGGAGGTTAAACAGATGGCCAACCCCACCCCCATGTTTAGTGATTTGTCTGCCGACCTGGACATCGCCATTGTTGGCTCTGGCCCAGCGGGTTTGTCAGCAGCCGCACGTGCTCAAGCGCTGGGTTGCAAGTATGTGTTGTTTGAGTCCGAACGCCATGCCTCAGACACCATTTACAAATATCAAAAAGGCAAGCATGTGATGGCCGAGCCTGGGTTTTTGCCTTTGCGCAGCGGCATGTCGTTTCAGGCAGGTAAGCGTGAAGACATTTTGGGCACTTGGGACAATGAACTGGCTGGACAAAAAATCAATATTCAGTACCAAAAAACAGTCAGCAAGATCACCAAGCTCAATGACGGGGCGGGTCCCTTTGAATTGACCTGCGAGGACGGCAGCACCACCACGGCGCGAACAGTGATTTTGGGCATTGGCTTGCAAGGCAATATTCGCAAAATTGGCACACCTGGCGATGACCTACCCAATGTTCAATACACCTTGGCCGACCCCGATGAGTTCAACAACGAGACCATCATCGTGATTGGTGCGGGTGATGCGGCCATTGAAAACGCCCTTGCCTTGATGAAAAACAACAAGGTGATTCTGATCAACCGCAAAGATGAATTTGCGCGCTGTAAAGAAGGCAACCTGAACCAAATTTTGGCCGCTGACCGCAATGAAGATCTTCGGATTTTCTACAACACCAGCACCAGCTCTGTGGAAGCGATAGCAGACGCCAAAGAGGGTGAACCCACCCTGAATTATCGTTATAAAGGCCCTGAGGGCGAGCAGGCCATGCCTGTGCATCGCATCATTGCGCGCCTGGGCGCAACACCGCCCCGCGGCCTGGTCGAAAGTTTTGGAGTCACCTTTCCCAACAGCGATCCCAACGCTGTACCGGCCTTGAGTGAAACCTATGAATCGAATGTGCCCGGTTTGTTTATTGTGGGGGCCTTGGGTGGCTACCCATTGATTAAACAGGCCATGAACCAAGGCCATGAGGTGGTAGACACCATCATGGGCTTGCCTGTGGTGCCAGCTGACGAACCGCTCTTGGCCGAAAAATTCAAACCCTTGGGCAATGTGTCGGTGTCTGAAGTGCTCGACATGATTTTGCGCAATGTGCCGCTATTTAACCAAATGACGCGCTTGCAATTGCGCGAATTCATGCTGGAATCGACTTTGCACCAACCCAAAAAAGGGTCGGTTATTTTTAACAAGGGCGACTACACCAGCACATTTTTTGCCATCGTCAAAGGCAGCGTGGGCATTGAATTGGTGAACAAAGATGGCAAGCCTTTTATTCTTACCCTGGACCAAGGCAATTACTTCGGTGAAATGGGCCTGATTTCTGGCCGGCGACGCACAGCAACGGTGTACGCCGGGGACAACTGCGTGCTGATTGAAACACCCCGGAAGGCCATGCTCAAGCTGATTGCCTCGGTGGATGCGGTGCGCCGAACCATTGACGAAACCTTTGTACGTCGGGCCTTGTCCACCCACTTGGCTCCGCAGCTTGAAGCGCCAGAGATTGAACAACTGATTGCGTCGGGCATCAGCGTGACCCGCTATGTGCGGGGCGAAAAGTTATTCAGCGAAGGTGACAAAACCGATGGTCTTCACCTGATTCGACGCGGCTCGGTGGCTGTGTCCAAAACACTGGATGGCCAAGACTCTGTGTTGTCGTATGTTTCGGCGGGCAGCTATGTGGGCGAAATCGATTTGGTCAACGGCACCAACCGCCAAACCACTTGCACGGCCACCGTGCTGACGGAAGTACTTTTGATTCAAGGCGATGCTGTCAAAGATGTTTTAAGCAAAAACAGCAACTGGAAACGGGCATTGCAGGCCAAAATTGGCAAACGGGTGCACGACGCCATATTCCGCGAAGGCACGGCCAAGCGTGAAAGCGACTTGATCCACTTCCTGATGCAACAGGGGCTTGGCGATGCCACCAATGCCCTGGTGATTGACGAAAGCCTGTGTGTGCATTGCGACAACTGTGAACGCGCATGCGCCGAGACGCACGACGGCATTCCACGCCTGGATCGTGACGCCGGCCCCACCTTCCAAAACATTCACCTGGCGCATTCATGCCGACATTGCGAACAACCGCATTGCATGAAAGACTGCCCACCCGATGCCATTCGCCGCAATGAAAAAGGCGAAGTGATGATTGCCGACACCTGCATTGGCTGCGGCAACTGCGCGAAGAACTGCCCTTATAACGCCATTGAGTTGCGGGTGAAGCCACCCCCCAAAAAAACCGGTTTGTTGTCTTGGCTACTGTTTGGCTTGGGTGGCCCGCTGGGCGAACGGCCAGCAAAATACGACGCGAACTCAATCAAAAAGGCCTACAAGTGCGACCTTTGCCACGGCAAGGAAGGCGGACCTGCTTGCGTGCGTTCTTGCCCAACGGGCGCGGCCTTCCGCATTTCGCCCGAAGTGTATTTGAATCAGCAAAATGAGTTGATATAAAAAAAGAGCTGACCCGGGGTCAGCTCTTTTAACTTGGTTTAGGCCTTGTAGAACAGTTTACCCACCTACTTGGTATCAAACTGGGTCACGCCATCCCAATTTTCTGGGGGTGGCGACACTTTAAAGTGTTCAATACGAGCGGTGTACAGCGCGTAAAGCACAGTGAATTCTGGCGCAAGCGCAAACCATGCATCCAGACTGGCTTTGGCTTCGTCCCACTGCTGGGCTTTGAATTGTTTTAGCATGGTTTCCCAAAGACCCAGGCACTTCAATTGTTGCTCACTCACCGCGCTGCGTTCACCCAGCGGAGCGTAAATAAACACGGGCTCGTTTTTGCCTTTTACCCGCACAGCGTCCAATTCCTGGAACACCAGGTCAGGGCAAACAGCCTTGGTATTTTCACCCACAATCACACCCACACCGTAGGTTTTCGTGATGCCTTCCAGACGCGAACCCAAGTTAACGGCATCGCCCATCACCGTGTAAGCGCGTCGAATTTTCGAGCCCATGTCGCCCACACGCATTTGCCCTGTGTTAACGCCTACGCCGATGGCCAGTTCTGGCCATTTTCTGGCTTTCAAGCGCTCGTTTAAGCGCACGGCCTCATCCTGCATGGCCATGGCCGCTTTGGTGGCAAGCGTGGCATGGTCAGCATCGGCAATGGGCGCCCCCCAAAACGCCATGATGGCATCGCCAATGTACTTGTCTAGCGTTCCCCGGTGAGCGCGAATAATCTCGGACATCACGGTGAGGTACTCATTGATGTATTCACGCAGCTCGTTGGGCTCCAGCGACTCTGAAATGGTGGTGAACCCGCGAACGTCTGAGAAGAGGACGGTCAGCTCGCGGCTTTCGCCTTCCATGGAATAGCTTTTGGGATCGTCTGCCATTTCGGTGACCAATTCGGGTGCCACATACTCGCCAAACAAGTCGACCATTTGCCGTTTGCTGCGCGACTCAGCCAAATACCCATAAGCCACGTCAAACATGAAAATAGCAAGCACCAGCAACAACACCACCGCCACAGGTAGAACCAAATTGGCCTCGAAATACAGGTAGGAGTTGATCGCCACACTGCTTGCAGCCACCAACACAGCGACCAGCAAAGACCATGTGGGCGACAAAATTGGCATCAGCAAACTTAAAATGCCACCCACCGCCAACACCGTGATGAACAGCAAACCCTGCGCATACTCGGGTTTCATTTTGTACTCGCCATCCAGCATGGCACTGAGCACGTTGGCATGTACTTCTACCCCGGGGTACACCGGGCTGACTGGCGTGCTTCGCAAGTCCAGCAGGCCGGGGGCCGTCGTGCCCACCAACACAATTCGGCCCTCGAACTCGGTAGGGTCTAAACCACCCGCCAACACATCCGAAGCGGACACATAGCGATACCCACCGCCATCAGGACCACCTGTTGCCCGGTAATGCACGCGCGTCAACAGGCCACGCTCAACAGGGATATCCAGTTCGATCTCTGGAGAGCGCAAGGCCACCATCTCCAAGGCACCATAGTCATCGCCCACCCCATCAGGAAACACAGGAATAAGCTGAGGGTTGCCCAAGGCGCGGCGCAGCGTGGCCAATGCAAAGCTTTGGTAAAAAGCGCCGTCGTACTCTGCAATCAAGGGGATGGAGCGCACCGAGCCATCTTCATCCACCATGGGGTTGAAATAGCCCCCCTCTGCATTGCGCTGGAGCACGGGCAAGTTGGCCCCGTAACCTTGCCACGTGGTGCTGTCGAGCGCAAGATCGCCCAATTGGCTGCGCTTAAAAAGTGCTTGAGGCAATGCGCCAGACACCGCAGTAGGGTCTTGGTTTAAGTAATAACCCAACACCACAGGGCGGCCTTCCAACACCTCCGCCAGTTGGCGGTCACGGTCGAAGGCCATGGCAATATCGGGCTTGAGCGTTTCTATGGCTTGCTTCAGTTCGGGCTGCACGGTCAACAGCTTGTCCAGCGCAGGCAAGGCATCGCTGGCCTGCGGCTCGGCAAACACCACGTCAAAAGCCACCACAGCGACACCCAGTTTGTCGGTGAGTTCAGTGACCATGTTGGCCACCACGTCACGCGACCAAGGCCAGCGCCCCACCTCGCCCAAGCTTTTCTCATCAATGTCCACAATGATGACGCGGGGATCGATTTCCGGCTTGCGAGCGTCGGCCTTCAAGCGCACGTCATAAATGAGATAGTCCAGGCGTTTGACCACTTCAGAAGGCGCATACCCCAGCACATGGGCCACAGCAACGGCTGTGAACATGAAGCCCATCAGGATTCGAAACGCCTTGCCTGCCAGTTTCCTCCAGGATTTAATTGCCATTCAAATACATGTCCTTTAAGGCGCGCACTGCGGTGCGCTAAATGGTGGGGCGGCCAACGTGTTGTCTTTGGCCAGCACATCGGGAGGCGCAACAAGCACCTGTGGTGGGCGATTACTCTGGGGGGCAAACACCAAACCTTCGCCACGATTGACGGGCAAGGGGGGTCCGCCCTCGCTGGTGGACACCACAATCGTGCCGTCATTCACAGCCACAAACAGTTGCACATCCCCTTCAGAGCCGTTGCCGGAAGAGCCGCCACCTCCTTGCGAAGATCCACCGGGGGCCTGCACTGGCGTGGTAGACAACGATTCAAAGTTTACAGGCGTGTTTTCTGGCAATGGGCCAGCGTTGGGCACATTGCCCAGCACATTGCTCAGTCCGTTGACCACCTGAATGCCCACGGCACCCGCCACGATGGATGCTGTTTGCCCCGCGTTGACCAACGAGGTAGTGCCCCCACTGGTGACCACCACTCGCCCATCCCGAATTTCAACGGTGAAGTTCACAGAGCCCGAGCACTGCACCAAGCCACCATCGGTGGAGGTGCAAGAAATATCAACCGCCGTGCCGCGTATGCCCACGGTGGCCGTTTCGGTAAAAAACTTCACATTGTTGGGCTCAGCCTTACCAATGGCCCCGGTCACAGCCCGCACTGCGCCCTTCAGCAACTTGAATGAGGCCACGGAGGTTTGCGGTGAAGCGGGTGCGTAGCTGTACGCGGCCACTTGCATGCTGCTGCCACCGGGCAATGTAAGCCGGGTGGAATCGGCCATGCTCAGCACGGCAAATCCGCCTTCGGCCACTTCAACGGTTTCGCCGGCAAACACGGCAGACCCTTTCATAAGTGGCCTGCGCTGCCCTTTGTCGTTGATGGCAAACATGGCGCCTGTAGATTGTGACACTCGGCCTGCCACATCTGCTGAAGAGGCGTTGTTGCTGGTCGCACTGCTGGTTTCCCCTTTGGCAGTTTGTGCACATTCTTTGCCCTTGCACAAACGCATGGAAAAGTCGGTACCACGAATACCGATGGTCGCTGTTTCGCTTTTCATGGCAAAGGCATCGGCATTGCCACGCTTGCCAATCAAGCCAGTAAGGGTTCGCAGCCCCCCTTTGACCAGCTTGAATTCGGCTTTGTCTGCCACCGGCTCCTCGGGTTGGTATTCGTAGTTTTCCACCACAAAACGAGTGCCTGGGCGCAAAGCCACCTGGGTGGTGTCAATGAATTCAAGCACCGTGGTGCTTTTTGCCTGGGTGTTGATCACATCGCCCACATACAGCTTGGTGCCCACGTTGGCGAATTTGTTTTTGCCCTGCGCTGTTTGTAAATTAACCAGGCCCGTGATGGTTTTGATGGTACCCACCACTTTGGCCTCGCTGGAAGCCGCCGCTTCTGGCGCTGCCTTACCCCCTGCGACATCAGCAGGTTTAAGATTTTGCGCTTGCAGCGCCATGGGGGCCGCCAGGAGCGATGCGTACATCACCATGCGAGCGGCGCGAGCCGAAAGCGATCGAAGTGAATAATTCATCATTTGCACACCGCCGCTGCACGTGTGGGGTTGCTCTTGGTTTGCGTCATTTGAATATCGTTTGAGCGCTGTGAGGTGGTGGTGTCGCCAGTGCTTTGATTGGCGGCCGTGACCGTCTCTTCCTGCTGGGTTGGGCTGCTTGAAGTGGTGGTTGAGCCACTTCTGCTGGTGGACCCCGTACTACCCGACGTGCTGGTGCTGGAGGACGGTGCAAAAGCCTGGTTGAGGTTTTGTGAAACCTGCGAGCCACTTCCACCTGTGGATGTGGTCAGTGTGCTTGGTGCCGGGCTCGTGGTGGGCGTTGTTTGGGGAGGTGGTGGGGGTGGCGGGGGTGGAGGCTGAACCGCAAAGGTTGAGGTGCGCAGCAACTGACCATTGGTAGCACCGAACACGGCTGGGTCGGCAAAAGCGTAACTGGCTGGTGTGCCGGTTTTGGTGATGGTCCCAAAGCTGCCCGCAATCGCATTGGCAGTGAGGAAGTCGTAGTTGTTACCGGCCCCCAGCGTGCCACCAGAAATGTCAATCAAGTTGAGCTGGCCAGCCAAATTTGCATTGCCATTGACCACGATGCAATCGTAATCCACGCCCTGCACACCGCCATTGCTCTGAATTTCAATGTCCAACACGCTGTTGGCATTCAGGTTGAGATCGCCATTGACGGTCATCAGTCCAGGGGAGGCACCCGGTACGATGCGGCCACCCGCCGCATTGAGATTGCCGGAAATCGTTGCAAAGCCCCGCAACGTACCGCCGTTGATATTGATCGCACCAGCCAAAGTGGTACCCGGTTGAACCGTCGTGGTGCCACCGCTTTGATTAAATCCGGTGAGGAAGGCGAAGCTGCCCGGGTTAAATTGCACATTTCCGGCGTTGCTAAAGCCATTGTTGAACTGAATGTTCTGCCCTGGGCTTGCACCAGAGAAAGTAAGGGTGGACGCAGCGCCATTCACCAGGTTGTTTCCAAAACTGCCAGAGCCCTCAAAAATTAGGGAGCCGTTATTGATCAGGCTCCCACTGCCCGAAGGCAAGGTTGCAAAACGATAGCTGCCCTGGTTGGTCACCGTGCCGGTGTTGCTCAAACTGTTGCTCACCGTGCTGCCATTGCCATTGCCAAGCACGAGGTTGCCGCTGTTGTTAATCGAGCCCGTGCCCAAAATCAGACCATTGAAGGTGTAATTGCCCTGCAGGCTCAAGGTACCGTTGTTGTCCATTTCGTTGCTTAGCGCTTGGTTGGCGCCGTTGGCCGCAAAAATGAGGGTTGAATCGGCGCCGTTGACCACGCGCTTTCCGCTGGCCAGGTCTGTGAGGTTCACTTGGTTCTGGCCGGAAACAAAGCGAATTTCACTCGCATTTTCGATCTGGTAACGAATGGCTGCCAAATTGGTGCCCTCGGCAAACGCCACACCGCTGTTGGCCACTGTGGGGGCCGACTGGTTAAGCACTGAGGTGATGCGCCCCTGGAAATTCACGGTCTGCACCACATCAAATTTCACGCAGAAATCGAGAGCAGTGCAAGTAGGAGTAGAAATAGACGAGTCTGGATTGCCATCGACCACAAACGATGGGTTTGCAAACCCACTCAACACCGTGGTGGCTGGTGTGGAAAATCCGTTGAAGTTATCGTATTCAATCAAGCCAACCATCTCGGTGGTGAGCTGGCCAATTCTAAACACCGGTCGATTGGTATCGGGTGCAGAATTAATGCTGTCGTAGTAAAAGGCCAAACCCTCTGGCAAGCTGCTGGCGTTCCCAGCCACATTGATGGTAATGCCTTGGCCAATTGTGAGGTTGGCTGCATCGGGGGCGGCATCAAGTTGCGCATTGTCGAACACACGCCGACCCGCCAATATGGCGTTGCCTTGTGTTGCACTATTGAAAGTCGCAGTTCCCGTGATGCTGCCATTGCCCTGGGCATCGGTTTCTACCACAAGGAATGAATCGCCACCAAAATTGATGGTGGCATTGTTCATGACGACAGGTGCAACCGTTGCGCCGTTTTTGTCTTGAGCTGCAAGCAGTAAGGCTGCCTCAGGCGCCAAATCTACACGTGTGGCCAACTCGGTGCCCTGCAGTTCCAAAAAGCCATCACTAGTCACATTAATGTTGCCGGCGCTGGAGCCACTGCCCAAATATCCACCCGCAATGGTCAGGTCGTCGTTTACAAAAATAGTGCCCTTGGTCAAAGGCGAGGCTGTAGAAGCATTGCTCGCGGTTACTGCGGAGTTATTCCACAACCCAGTGGCAGCCAGGCGACCTCCATTGGTTCGATTTACAACAAACAAATCTGCGCTGGTAAAACTGCCATCCAAGCGCAATGCCGAGCCCGCGCCATTCACACTGAGTTGTCCACTGGTGGTAGACACAGTGGACCCTGTAAGGCGAACCCGACCGCTGTTCACGGTCAAGTTGCCCCGGAAATCCACACCCACCAACGGGGGCGGTGGTCTCATGCCAAGGGATTGAGAAAACTCATACTGCCCAATGCGCAGCGAGCGCTCATCTTGCCCAGCGTTGACAGTGATGTTTGCACCGCTAATTAATAGGTTGTTAATTGGTGTGCCGAGGCCACTGCTATCGGTTGGAAAATTTTGTTCTTGCACTGCAATTTGATTCTGCAGGCCAGACACCTGAATGTTCACCGGAGCTTCCAGGCGGCCATCCAAACCAGTGAGGTCAAGTGTGGCACCCACTGGACCAAACGAGGACGAGGGGGAAATCTCTGCGGGCTGAATTTCACCTCCAAACTCAACCGGGTTGACGGGTGGAGCAATGGTGCTGGTGCCCACCATGTCGATTCTTGCGCCACTGGCGGCCACAAACTGCCCACCCGTAGAGGAAATGTAAGCCCCAGGAGCCTTTGCAGCCACGGGCCCGAGCGTACTGGCAAAACTCGAGAAAGACTTGCCCAGATCAACAAACGAACCCTCTTCGATGCGCAACACCGACGCTGAGCCCATGCCAAGGTTATGTAACTCAATAGCGTTAAAGCCCGACCTGACATTAATGGCACCAAACAGATTGGTGTCGTACCCGCTCACAAAGGCGGATTGTCCACTGAATGCATCTTGCAATACATCCATGGTGCCATTTAAGTTACCCACACCATAGTCCAAGGAGGCGCCTGACACATCAAATTGCGTACCGGCAGCGGTGTTCAATTGGGCAATGTCGTAACTCGCAAAAGTAGATGAAAAATTTGGATCGTTGAGTGGGCGAATGGTGACGTTGCCACTATTCAAATTGAGCGAGCCAATAAAGCCGGTGCCACCTTCCAGGTTATAGCGGCCCTCCACATTCACAGTATTCAAAAAGGTGGATGCAGCGCCAAAGTTCAAGAACCGGGCGGTTGCACTTGCACCGTCTTTGATGTTCAAGCTGTCGGCGTCCAAAAACTCGTAGGTGAGCGATCCGAGTATGGGGGAAGGCAATTCGAAAGTATCTGCACCCACGTTGACCTCTACAGGCGCAGTGGATGATCCAAAACTGTCAATGGTTTGAACCGCAAGATTGGCCCCGAGAATATTTAGCTTACGCACTCGAGTGCCGTCTGGAATAGTGGGAGCCTGAGAACTAAGAGGCGAACCACCCGGATTAAAGTCAGCAAACTCGATAGCAGGCAAACTCAAGGGGGTTGCGGGGTCTGCACTGTTCATGCCAGACAACAGGTTTACACCGTCTAAGGGTAACTGACCCGGCGTGCTCACTGGCAGCGTGGTGCCAATGTCGTAGGGTGCCAGGGTTAAAAGGCCACCCTGGCCCAAATACAGAGGCGCATCGACGTACACCGGCTTGGCGATGTCGTAATTCAGGGTGAGTCTAAAGCCATCAAACGCGGTGCTGATGGGGTTGATCCCCACTGGGGCGTCAATGTTGATTGTGCCTTGGGCTTCTAAAACCAATTCTGGAATTGCTCCTGGGAATTCACTTAAGTTGTTGGTCACTAACACAGGCGCAGCAATGGTGAGGTTACCCTCCCCGGGGCTGGAGCCAGTCGTGTAAATTTGCACAAATCCATTTTGCTCCAAGCCATCCACAACCGTGGTGTTGAGCAAATACGACTCTGGGTTGCTTGAAAGGTCGCTGGAATAAGAAAACGGACCCTGCCCCATCGCCTCTAAGCCGCTATTCCCTGGAGGAATTTGATCCACCACGGTGAGGTTTGCCGGGTCGAGCAACCATTGACCCGCTTTGCCCTTGGGGGCGCTGGTGTTGGCAGCGGCCCGAACGTCCAGGCTTTGCTTGCCCGAAGTTTCTACCCGACCGCCGTCTCCACCCAAGGCGCCGCCTTTGGCTTGTAGGCTGGAGTCGACCCGAGTGTGCCCATCGGCCCAGGCCACCACTTCACCACCCCGGCCCTGCTGGTTTGCATTGGCCGACACGCTGGCCCCCGCCTGCACCACGGTGTGTTGTGCATTTTGAAGCGCTGGGTTTTTGCCCTGCCAGCCCCCGCCCAGGTGCACCGTGCCTCCGCCATCCCGACCATCCGCCTGAACTGTTGCACCCGACAGCACTGCAACACGCTCGCCGGTGACCGTAACCGTGCCACCCTGACCTTGTTCACCGTTGGCCTGCACTTGCCCGGCCACGACCGCATCGCCTTGGCCCGCGCTCACATGCACTTGGCCACCACTGCTTCCATTGGCCAGCGCAGAAGAACCCGCATCCAACTGTGCCCCGCGTGTGCCCACAAAACGAATCACACCACCGGGACCTGCTTCCACGCCGGTGGCCTCTACAACACCCGTGTTTTGCACCAAGGCACCGAACAAAGATGCGTTTTGGCCAATCAGTTGCCCCAGGTTGAGCGCTCGTTCGCCTTCCTTGGCCGCCACAGTAAGCCCAATGGTGGGGTGTCGCATGTCCACAATGGTCACACTGTGACCTGCTGCCAGCAGCACTTCACCCTGGGCATGAATAATGCCGCTGTTTTCAATGCTGGGGGCCAACAACACAATTGACCCGCCCGAATGGCTCTTGAGCAAGCCCTGGTTCACGATGGAGCCAGCTCCGCCCTGCTCGGCAGAAAACTTAAGGTGCCCATTTAACAGATCGGTGTTGCTGGCCGCCAAGCTGCTGGCCAAAAAGCCAGCCGTGTCGATGACCGCACCTGCTCCAAAAAACACGCCCGCTGGGTTGATCAAAAACACTTGCCCATTGCTTTGCAAAGTGCCAAGAATTTGCGACACATCGCCGCCCGTGACGCGGTTAAACACTTGGCTGTTGGCGCTTTGCTGGATAAATTGCGTGGTTTGGCCCACATCAATATTGAACTGTTGCCAATTGAGGATTGCGCCCGGCGTGTTGGTGATTTGCGTGAGGTTGCCCATTTGGGTCATGGTCGCCTGCCCCGCCACCACGCTCATGCCAGAGGGGTTGGAGTATGCAGGCGTGGCCAGGGCGAGTGCAACCGCTGCCGCCACAGCACTGTGACGGAATGAAGGCTGGCTTGAGTGGGTACGTCGTGGGTTGGGACGGTTCATGGTGCCCCTCCTTACAATGGTGTGGCAAAAGAGACATGCAACATGATGTCTCCATGAGGTTGAATGGGCACGCCAGAGACCACGCGCGCCAAATCAAGCCTGAATTGGTGTTTGGTGTTGAATGCGAAACGAAGCCCCATGCCGAAAGAAGCGATATGTGGCTCGTTTGCGGTGTTGGGCTGGGGATTATTGATTTTGAGTTGAGCGGCTTCGGCAAACCCAACCCACTGCAATCGTTCAAAGACCCCACCAAAATGCTTGGCGACGTTGGGGCCACTCAATTCAAGCGATTGGCGCATGCCCCGGTCACCCGACACCACACGCTCTTCGAACCCACGAACAGAGTACATACCACCGGCCCCGAACTGCTCGCCAGAAATCAGGCTGAAGTCGGTGTGTTGTAAATCAAACTGGGCTGTTAAACGCCAGTTGGGCGCCAGTTGGTCAGACCAGCTGGCGTTGACGCGAATGACATCAAAGTTGGCCCGTGCTGCGGGGTTGGTGCGTACATATTGACCATCCGAGTTCTCGCCACCGGTGACATGATTGACAAAATACCCCACCTGAAAAGTGCGCTGGCGCGAATTTTGGGTGTCGAGCAAAGTGTACGTAAGCCCGATGGGCCGGCTTTCAAGCTCGGGAACCAGGCTTGGGCCTGTGCCGTTGAGCTGCACTTGGCTAACAAATTTTTTGATTTCGTACGATGTGGTGAGCCGCTGGTCAAACACATCCAGACGGGGCAACAGCTGCACCCACTTCACAGCGTAATTGGTACCCGCACCGGCCACAGACACCGAACTGGAACCCACGCTCAACGTTCCGGCGTTCACGTTGGAGTCAGAATAAGCCATCTCCAACATGGCAGCCTGCGTATAAAAAGGCACCTTGTAATTCAGGCCAAACACTTCAACGTCTGAAATTCGCCCGGGCGAGGTCACATATTGAAAGGCGGCCATGTGGCCGCGGTTAAACGCGTTGTTGTGTTGCAAGGCCAAACCCAGGCGGTTGTCACCAGTGGCGTTGGTGCCTGTGTTGTCCAGCGTTAAAAAGGCAGCAATGGGCTTTTGGTCAGATACTTGCACCTTGGCATCGACCAGATTGGGTTTGTCGCTGGGCTCCAGGCGCACCCGCACGGTTTTGGCGGGGTTGTCGTTGATGAGGCGCAGGTTTTGGTCCATTTGCACCGTGTTGATCAGGGTGCCCGGGCGCAGCACCCACAGGTCTTTTAAGATGGCCTCGGAAGTAAAGTGATCGTTGCCTGCCACCGTGATCACATCCAAACGGGCGTCCACAATTTCGATTTCAAGGCTGCCACCGGGTTGCAGATCTTGCTCGGGAATCAACACCCGAACCACCTCGTACCCAGCCAAGGCATGACGCCTTTCCACCAGGGTGGTGGCATGGCGCAGCTCTTCAAAGGTGATTTCACGCCCGGCAAAAGCACGCAAAATGCCCTCCACCTCATCGCGGGGCACCAGCTCGGGGCCTTTTATCCTGAAAGATTCCACCACAAAGCGTGGCTCTTGGTAGGAGCCCTCAGGTTCCGAGGCTTGCGCGGATGCAGGGTTTGTATTTCCAAATGCCAACAGCAGTGCCGATGCAAGCACTGCAAGGGGTTTTTGAATGATCAATTGAAAGACCCAATCAAATAGTGAATGTCATCCCAGCCGACAATATGCGCAAGGGCTGGGCGCCTGGGTACTGCTGGAGTTCATGCTCTATCAAGGTTCGGTCTTTGGGTTTGAGGTGACTAATCCAAACTTCACAACCGGGAACCGTGATTTTTTTTAATTCATCAAATAACAAACTGGGGCACAAATGTTTGGCCAAATCAGCCAGCCACTTTTCTTTGTCAGGGAAAGCAGCTTCAATAAACAGATAATCCACCTTTTTGGTGGCGTTGATAAGGTCAAATAAGCGGTCTGTTTGGTGGGTATCTCCAGAAAAGCACCAACCCCCGGTGGGAGTAAACAGAAAAACACCAATGGCAGGCACGGTGTGAGCCACTTCCACCACCTGAATTTGCCGTTTGCCAAAATGCAAAACCTGTTCGGGAGATATTTCCTGATAAACCATCACCGGATTATCTGCCGATGGAATTCGAGTGAAGTCGGGCCAAATAAAGTGGTTAAACACATGCTGCTTAAGCGCATCCAGCGTTGGCTTGGAGGCATACACCTTCAACGGGCTGTTACGGCCAACGCCCACCGTGTCCACCATGAAGGGCAGACCACAGATGTGATCAAGATGCGAATGCGTGAGAATCACATGCTCTATTTTTTCCAGGCGATCGAATTCGAGTTCGCACAGGCCAGTGCCAGCATCGATCAATATGTCGTCGTCAATCAGGAAGCTGGTTGTTCCTTGCCCTGGAATGCCTATGCTGCCGCTGCACCCCAACACCTCGACGGTCGAGTGTTTATGCATCCAATCCTCTTGAAGATTCGCACTGCTTTTTATGTAATTTTACGGACAAGACTCAGTATATCCGGTATTGCGCGTTTGCCCGCTTCGTAACCCAAGTTCACAATTTCCTCCCTCCGCTCAAACTCCATCAAACCGATGTTTTGAATGTCGGGCTGAATGTGCAGGTCACTAATGACCCGCGCTTGCCTGGATTTTTCAATGCCGCCCAATTCGATCACTCGCATCAGGGATTTCATCAGGCTTGGCATGTGGGCCACCCCATCGTCGGCCATGTGGGCGGTGATGTCTTCTTCCAAACCCACATCCACAGTCATCACCTTGCTTGCGCCCTTGGCCCGCATGGTGTCGGCCGGCACGTTGTTCACCAATGCGCCATCCACCATCACCTGGCGACCATCCAAAAACGGCTCGAAATACACGGGGATGGAGGTGCTGGCGCGTATGGCTTTCCACACCAAACCCTGCTCAAACACATGCTGCATGCCGGTGGTGAGGTTACAACTTACCGCAAAATACGGAACAGGGTAATCCTCAATAAAGGCCTCACCAAATGCATGGTGGTACACCTCGTCGACTGCGCGGCTTTTAACAAAGCCGTAACGGGGTATCCAGTAATCGGTCAATTTGAAGGGCAGCCCCTTTTTAAAGCTCTGAGCCAGCACAGCTTCAACCTCGGCAGCGCTGCGCCCAGAGGCAATCAAGGCCCCCACGAGCGCGCCCATGGAAGTTCCGCCCACGTGATCCACCACAATGCCAGCCTCTTGAATGGCCCGGTAGAAGCCCGCATGGGCAAAGCCCCGCGCGCCACCGCCCCCCAGGACCAGCCCCAGGGTACGCCCCAACACATGCCGAGCCACCCGCGCAAAGTCATTTTGGTTGCCGTGGCGAACATGCAAAACCCGAAAAGACTCCCCGAACTGCTCTCGCACGCGCCGGGCCACATTGGCCTCAACCCAAGCTGCCTCGTGCACCAACACCAGCCACACCGGAAACTGGTGTTCGGCTTGCTTGATGCGAGCCTTCAATTGCTCGCAGGCCTGGGCGTCGCTCAAGGTGCTGGCGCAAAACAACACCACCATGCTGTCGAGGTCATCAATCAGGCGCTCATCGAGCGGGGTATGGATGTCAACCGCCAACCATTCGGCCACACAAGGCAAATTGGTCACGGGTGGGCGCAAGGTAAGCGCACGCCAATCGGACCAGCGCCTTAATTCGGCTTGCTTTTTAATGCCCGCACACAAGGCTTCTTCAGCACGCTCGCTCAAGCCATCGGGCTTGACCAGGGAATGGAATGCAATGAGCTGATGCTGCGAGACCGGTGCGCGATAACCCAACTCTTTTTTAAAGCGGGCCACCAAGACACGAATCAGATGCTGGTAAACGGCATGGCTATGTTCGCCAAAACGATTCAGGGCTTGCTGATCGATCTCCAAGAGCACGCTATCGCGTCGGGCACAAATGGTGAGCGTTCGCAGGGACTGATCAAAAAAACCTAGCTCTCCAATCATCTCACCCGGGTAAAACGACAGCGTAAGGTCCATTTGCCCGTCGGGTCGCATGCGCTGCCCACGCAGTTGCCCCTGCAAAATCAGGTAAAACTGCCTGCTGGCATCGCCTTGCTGAAAGAGCGTGTCCCCACGCTGCAGCGGCACCAAGCGAGCCAGACCGATGAGCTGCTCAGCCTGATGGGTTTGAATGTCCAAGCGCTTGGCCAACAACGTGGCTGCTTGGCGTAATTCATCAGGGGAAAGACCGGCAGAGGTGGACAATCGATGGGCCTTGCAAAATGGGTGCTTGCATCGATGGTAACAAACAAAGCAGGCCCGGTATGCCCCCCAGTGGGACATGCGGGCCTGCAAGTGAATACAAAGGGTATTAGCGGTTCAGAAATCCTTTGAAGGCGTCCCGCAGTTTGTCCTCGGCCTTGCCTTTGAGCTCTTCGCGCTTTTCATCAATCTTGGGCTGAAGCTTGGCTTTGGCGGCCTCTTTGGCGAGGTCTTTGAATTGCAACTCCCACTGAATGTTGGCAAATGGGCCAAACACACGCACGGGCACAGTGACGCCATTCAACCCGGCATCCAGAGTTTTGCCACCCTGCCCAGTGCTGGTGGCCACAATCGATGTGCGAGCCAGGTAATCCACCGTGTTATTGACCAGATTCACCTGCCCTTGCCCACCAATGCGAAACAGGGGTGCCATCAAGTTAAGATCGTTGGAGGAGCCCACACCATCTTTAAACACAAGGCTTAACGCCATGGAACTAAAGTCAGTTTTTTGGGTGGTGTCAGAGGTGCTTGTGGTGTTGCTGCCGCCGGTTAACATCGCTTTGGTGTTGCGGAATCGCTCGGCCAGGTTAATACCTTTCACAGCACCATCTTGCAAAGCCACAGCCACCGTGCCGTTCAAGCCGGCCTTTAATGCGTTCACGGTATTGCCCTGCGTGGTGAGGTTGATGGTTACATCGCCACGCCCCTCCAACATGTCTTTGTCCAGCAGGTCTTTCATGAAAGGCTGAATTTGAACGCCGCGCACCTGCTGGTTAATTGCAATGCGCTGCGTGTTGGCATTCACGGTGATGGACCCGGTGCTGTTGCCACTGTAGAGGTTGCTTTGCAAGGGTTGCACGGTCAGCAGACCATCGCGCGCCACCGCCTTGGCTTTTAGATTGGCCGCCTTCACGTTGCTGACTTTCAATTTGCCAATATTGGCGGTCACATCCATGTTCAAGCCCTTTAAGGCGCTTAAATCCACTGGGGTATCGGCAGCGGGCTCTTTGCCATCTGCGGCTTTGCCTTCCGCTTTGGGTTTGGGTGGAAACAATGCATCGATGTCTAGCGTGTCCGCATTCAACACCGCCGTGATAAACGGTTTGGTGAAATTTTTAACGTCGGCTTTTAAATCGAACTTGGTGGACTCAAACTGCGAATTCAACACCACATCCACAGTTTGAGCCGAGTTGTTCAAAGCAAAACTGCCAGCCAAGGGCATGCTGGCCGATTGCTTGGGCAATGCGGGGTCTTTGACCTCCAGTTGCCCTGCCAACTTGGCCAATTCCAGGTACTGGGTTTGAATTTTTGCGGTCAGTGGGCTATTCAAGCCCAGGTTGACGGTGCGCTCACCCTCGACCAGCTTGACTGCTGTTTGAAGTTTCCCTTGCACCAGCTCGCGCAAGTTGCCAGACAATTCAGTCAAGGTCAGGTCGACATCCACGGTGCGAGCGGCTTGCTCCAGCTTGGCTTTCAGCGTGAACGCCTCTCCCCGGGCTTGCTGCTCATTCAACTCCAGCATAGGCGCAGCCACAGTGGCATCCAATTTGCCCACGCCGGGAACCGTTGCCTTCACCGCGGCCTTTAATGCATCCACCAAAACAGCCTTGGTTTCGGCGTTCACATTTAAACGGTCAGCCTGCAGGTTCACATCAGCCACCTGTTGGTCCAATTCGCCCAGCACGCTCGCTTTCAGGTTTTCGAAATTGGCGTATTGTGGCGCAGCCATTCCAAACTCAAGCTGGGTGCTGACATCCAGGTTAAGGTCTGCCTTCGGCTTGTTGCTTTTGATGTTGCCGCCCAGCAATACATTGGCCGGCACACCCGGCTGAAGACGACCCGTTTGGACGGCAAAATTACTCAATTGCGCTTCTTGACCTGTTTTCAAGTTGGTGTAGCGCAAATTCAAATCGCTCAAGGCGACCGAATCCACTGAGAAATTCAATGATTGACCCGCTTGCTCAGGATCTGCCTCGGGTGCTGCCTCTTCCGGCGCATCGGTTTTGGATGCAGCCAACAAGTCGTCGAAATTAAACTTGCCATCCACGTCTTGCACCACATTAACCACCAAGCCCTTGGCCTGAACGGCATCGACGACCACTTCAGACTTAAACAAAGGCATGAGGGCCAGGGAAACCTGTAGCTCTTCAACCTTTAAAAAAGCGTCGCCGCTATTGGGCTCGGTCAGCGCAACACCCTGCAGGCGGGCACCGATTGAGGGAAACCAACTCAGCTTTGCTGGGCCAGAAAAACTTAATTCGCGCTGGTATTTGTCACGCACCGCATCGGAGGCCTTGGCAAGCAAGGTTTGCTCATCCAGCGTGCTAACCAAAATGGCGGCTGTGGCTGCCAACACCACAGGCACCCCCAGCACAATGCCAACACCCCATGCCAGCGCTTTCTTCATGCCAAACACCTCCCTCAGGCTTGTGCAGTTTGCTCAAGCGCCGTTGTCCACACGCTTGGGCCTTTGGATTCCTTTTCAATGTCTTTTAAATAGGCTGCATGCAATTGCAACTCTTCTTCGGTGGGCTCGGGCTCGGGCAGGGCCAGGCTGTTTA
>NZ_CAXQZX010000124.1:0-20153 GCF_964228395.1 Limnobacter sp. | reverse complement strand
CGATCTAACCGCTGGCGCAACAGTTCACGGTTATCACCCGCAATCACCTCATCGTCCTCACGCCTGCGGTCGGCACCAGGGGTAAATACACGCATGTGGTTTTTTCGGATGTCAAAAATTCCGTGGAAGCGCTTGCCCTGCCCCACAGGCCATGCAAATGGAACACAGGGTATGCCCAAGGTGCTTTCGATTTCGTCCATCAATTCCAGTGGATCGCGCACTTCCCGGTCCATTTTGTTCACAAAGGTGATGATGGGTGTGTTGCGCGCCCTGCACACCTCAATCAGGCGAAGGGTTTGCGGTTCCACACCATTGGCCGCATCAATCACCATCAAAGCGGCATCCACGGCCGTGAGCACCCGGTAAGTGTCTTCCGAAAAGTCTTGGTGGCCTGGTGTGTCGAGCAGGTTGATCACTTGGTCGCGATACTCCATCTGCATGACCGAACTGGCCACCGAAATGCCACGCTGCTTTTCAATTTCCATCCAGTCGGAGGTGGCGTGGCGGCTGGCTTTGCGAGCCTTCACGCTGCCCGCAATCTGAATGGCGCCTGCAAACAGCAGCAGCTTTTCAGTCAGCGTGGTTTTGCCCGCGTCGGGGTGGGAAATGATTGCAAACGTGCGACGACGTTTTACTTCGGATTCGATGGACACAGCGCAAAGGCCTTTGGGCACAAAAACCCGGCATTTTACACCCTGTGCCCAAAACCTTCACCCTCGACCACATTTCCATTCATAACCGTTCATTTAATGAACACATTATTTGAGGAAAACCCGTATGCGGACATCCCGTATTGTCTGTAAAGCTTGAATTGGTGACATTACGAGGGTGTTTTACTGCACACCTCTCATTCATTTTAAGAATGAACTTTCGGCGCAACACACCCTGTTTGCGCACGCAATGACCTAACAACATAGGGGATGACAATGAAAGCAATTCTGGCGAAGTCTGCCGTTGCACTTGGTTTGGCCGCTCTGGCCCTGGGCCCTGCCCACGCTGATAAATCCAAATGGCCCAAAAGCTTCACCGTGGGCACAGCCTCCCAAGGCGGTACCTACTATGCCTACGGCGCTGGTTGGGCCAACTTGGTGGCCGAAACCCTCGGCCTCACCGGCGGCGCTGAAGTAACCGGCGGCCCCACACAAAACCTCGCTCTGGTTCATACCGGCAAGCTGGCCTTTGGCATGACCACCATGGGCCCAGCCCGTGAAGCGCTAGATGGCAAAAGCCCGCTGGCTCCCGGCCTGAAAATGAACAAAGTGTGTGCCATGTTCCCCATGTACGAAACACCGTTCTCGGTGACCGTGCTGTCCTCCAGCGGCATCAAGTCGATCAAGGACATTCCCGCTGGCGCCAAAATTGGCTTCGGCCCCGCTGGCTCCACTTCAGACACCTATTTCCCCAAAATGCTTGAAACCCTGGGTGTCAAGTTTGAACGCCGCAACGGCGGGTGGAGCGATCTGGGTGGCCAGTTGCAAGACGGCCTGATCGATGTGGTGGCATTTGCCGCCGGTGTGCCTATTCCCGCAGTCACCCAGTTGGAAGTGCAAACCAAGATCAACATCATCGAGTTCACACCCGAAGAGCAGCAGAAGATTATCGACACCTACCCTGTGTCGGCATTCCCCATCAAGGCCAACACCTACAAAACCCTGACCAAAGACGCTCGCGCCGTGTCGATGTGGAACTACTCCATCGCCAACTGTGATTTGCCCGCCGACTTTGTGTATGAAGCCACCAAGGCCGTCTTGGACAACAACCCCAAGATGATGAACATCCACAAGGGTGCCCGCACCACCTTGGCCGAAAACTGGGACAAAAACACCTTCATCCCATTCCATCCAGGTGCAGCCAAGTACTACGAGGAAAAGGGCTACAAAATCCCTGACAACCTGAAGTACAAGCAGTAATGCACTGCCTGGCACCGCCTGTCACCGGCGGTGCTTCCCGGCGCTGGGTTACATCTGTTCCCGCCTGGCGCCGTGGCCTTTGAGACGTCTCTCACACTACGGTATCGACCATGTCCAACACCAGCAATTCTTCAAGCTCGCCCGACGAGATCATCATCGCCCAAGGCGTTGACGACGAGCCATCTGCAAGCAACCAGCGTACCTTTGCCAACAAGGCTGCACTGTTTGTCTCGTTCATATCGGCAGCGTATGCGTTTTTCCACGTGTTCACCTTGAACGTGTCCCCGGTAGAAACCTGGACCTTCCGCATCATGCACGTGGCCGGGGCGCTCATCCTGGGCTTTGTTGCCTATTCTTCTGCCAACCTTGACAAACCCGCCCGTGGCAACCCAAAGCTGATACAAGCCTTGGCGGTGCTGCTCGCACTACCCGCCCTGTATGCGCTGTTCACGGTCTATCAAATGCAGCAAATGATTGCCGCTGGCGAAATGATCTCGCCTGACATGGACGTTGACCATTATGGTTTGCCATTGGCTGTAGCCACCATCGGGAGCATCTTGGCATCGTGGTTTTTACGCACCGAGGGCAGCAAATTCAACTGGCTGGATGCCACGCTCATCTTGTGTACCTTGGCTAGCACAGCCTATTTGCTGGTGCACCTGGATGGCACAGCGCTGCGCATGCGCGCAGGCACTCCGTTTGCTGCGCCCGGCAATGCCTATGCCGCTTTTGTTGGTTTGGCCCTTATTCTTGAGCTCACCCGCCGGGTGGCCGGCAATGCACTCATTGTGATTGCCCTTATTTTTGTGGTTTATTCATTCGTTGGTCCTTACCTGCCTGGCTTCCTGCACCACAAGGGCTTTGACTTCACGCGGTTCTTTTCTTACGTTTACACCGATGCGGGCATCTTGGGCCCCACCACAGCGGTGTCATCCACCTACATCATTCTGTTCATCGTGTTTGCAGCCTTTTTGCAGGCTTCCAAGGTAGGTGACTATTTTGTGAACTTTGCCTTTGCCGCAGCAGGCCGTGCACGCGGCGGCCCTGCCAAGGTGGCTGTGTTTGCCAGCGGCTTGATGGGCATGATCAACGGCACGAGCGCAGGCAATGTGGTGGCCACGGGTTCGCTTACCATTCCGCTTATGAAGAAAGTGGGCTACAGCGGCCGCACAGCCGGTGCCGTAGAAGCTGCAGCATCCACCGGCGGTCAAATCATGCCGCCTATCATGGGGGCGGGCGCGTTTATCATGGCCGAAATCACGGGCATTCCGTATTCCGACATCGCAGTGGCGGCCATCATTCCGGCCGTGCTCTACTTCTTCTCGGTTTACCTGATGGTGGACTTTGAAGCGGCCAAATTGGGCATGCGTGGCATGCGCCAAGATGAGCTTCCGCGGTTTGCCAAGATGGTCAAGCAGGTCTACCTGTTCATCCCCATCATCATCCTGATCGGCGCCTTGTTCATGGGTTATTCAGTGATTCGCGCAGGCACCTTGGCCACAGCGGCCGCTGCAGTGGTCAGTTGGCTTTCGCCCATCAAAATGGGACCCAAGTCCATCTTCAAGGCATTCGACCTGGCCGGCGTCATGTCCATCCAGATCATCACCGTGTGTGCATGCGCTGGCATCATTGTGGGGGTTATTGCGCTCACTGGCGTGGGAGCTCGTTTCTCTTCCATCCTGTTGGAGATCGCAGAAAACTCGCAGCTGATCGCCTTGTTTTTTGCCATGTGTATTGCCATTTTGCTGGGCATGGGCATGCCCACCACGGCCGCCTACGCTGTGGCCGCCTCGGTGGTAGCGCCTGGCCTGATTGAGCTTGGCATTCAGCCTTTGGTGGCACACTTCTTTGTGTTCTACTTCGCGGTGATTTCTGCGATTACGCCCCCAGTGGCCCTGGCTTCTTATGCGGCGGCGGGCATTTCCAACGCCAACGCAATGGAAACCTCGTTCACGTCGTTCAAAATTGGGCTCACAGCCTTCATTGTTCCCTTCATGTTCTTCTACAATGCGGCCTTGCTCATGGAAGGGGAATGGAGCGTTATTCTGCGCGCATTCGTCACCGCTTGTATCGGTGTGTTCTTCCTGGCCTCGTCCATTCAGGGCTGGTTCCTGGGCGCTCAATCGAATTGGGTGGTGCGTGCCGTGTTGCTGGTGGCTGCGCTGTGCATGATCGAAGGTGGCTTGTACACCGACATCGCAGGCGCTGTGCTGGCCACCGCCGCGCTGGTGTTGAACAAGGTCTTCAAAGGCAAACCTGCGCCGCAACCCATCGCGGCCGTGCGAGGTTCTGACTAAGCGCACACCCTTGAATCTGAGGCCTCTACGCAGTTTTTTAGTGTAGAGCCTCAGTTTCAAAACCTTTCCGTGCGTAATCGAGTTCCCTATAGTGCGAAGTGTCACGAAACTTGATCACCCGCTACCCAAGGAGAATTGCGATGTACGCTTTCGAGAAAACAGCTGAGCTGCTTACCAAAACCAACTCTGAACTGAAGGCCCAACACCAGGCCGCTTCCAAGGCTCTGAACAGCCTCGTGCAAGCCCAGTTTGGTCTGTTGTCCCAAGGTCTGGGCAACGCCTTCACCGCCGCTGAAAAGCTGCCTTTGGCTGACAAGCCCATCGTTGTAAGCACTCGCACCGAAATCAAGCAAGGTTTGGAAAAGGTAGTGGGCGTGAGCCAAGCCTACACACAGAAAGGCGTTGAGCTGTTCGAAACCCAACTGCCCGTTGTAATCGACAAAGGCTTCTCTTACGCTGCGCTGGCTTTGTCCCAGGCTGAATCGCTGACAGAAAACGCCATCACCATGGGCGTGAGCGCTTTGGAACAGGCCAAAAAAAACGAAGCCCTGAAGCCCGCCATCGAGCAAGCTGAGCAAATCGCTGAGCAACTGTTCCAGAAAATTGGTGCCAAGGTTGAAGGCAAGAAAACCGCTGCCAAGAAGCCTGCCGCCAAGAAAGCAGCTCCACGTGCCAAGCGTGCTGCCGCTACCCCCAAGGCTTCTGTGTAATTTGTTGTAAGTTGATTACACCAGTGGCTGGAAAAGCCCTCGACGATGCTCGAGGGCTTTTTACTTTATAGCAGCCACAAAATGGAGGCGTAACACACCATGGCGCCCAATACGCCGACCAGCCATTCGCGCTTTGACACCAAGGTGTCCACAGACTGAGTGGCGCCCACAATATTGCTTAAGTCATCCATGGCAAACTCCCGGTGTGTTGTGTTCATTCATTAAAGTATTTTTTGTGGCCAGCGTCTTTCCCACAAAGAGGGCCACCAATTTCGACTAACCCCCACTCACCCGGCCCGCCATGATGCCCAACTATGTTGAAGTCGCTCCCTCCACCGCTTTTGCCATTGTGAACGCTGGCCTTTTTTTGGCCGTCGGTCTGCTCAGCGGCCTGTGGAAATTCGCACAAATGTGGACCAGCCCCAAAGGCGAGGCACACCCTTACCTGGACATCGCTCACCGGGCGAGCTTGATGTATGGCTTTGCCTGCATCACCCTGGCGGTGCTTTCCAAATTCAGCGTGTTTCCTTCCAACCAGAACTTTATTGCTGCTGCGCTGGCCATCGCTTTTTTTTGGTTGGCAGTGGGCAGCTACTTGCTTCAAGCCATTTTGCAGGGCCCTGCCAATCAAATGGCACAGCCACATCGAATGGGGCGCATGCCCATGCCACGGGGTGGCTTAATGGCCTTCATGCTGGCCCTGGTCGCAGCCGAACTCGGCGGGGCCTTGTTTTTGCTTTGGGGCGCTTTACAGAACCCCCTGCTTCAATTTTGGTCCAATTAAGTCGTTGGTGTTTTTTACGCAGCTGGGGCAATCAAACATGACGGTTCTACCACCTCAAGTAAACTTCATGCGCGTTCTACGCGCTGCGCTGTTGTTGGTGCCAATCGCCCTACTCAGCCTTGCAACTGGGTGTTCCACCCAGGCCATGGGTGAGCCCCACCCCGCCAAATCAAACTGGACCAGTTCATTTTTAAGCCACGTCCTTGCTGGCCAAACCGTGCCCGATGGGGTCAACAACTGGGCCTGCCGGCCCGCCCACGGCCAAGGCGTGGTGGTGCTGGTCCATGGTACATTTTCCAACACCATGTATTCCTTTGGTGCATTGGGGCCAGCATTGGCCAACACAGGCATGTGTGTGTACTCGCTGGACTACGGCGCCAGCGCCGACACATGGTTCAAAGGCTTGAATGCGGTGGATCAATCGGCCGCTGAAATTGCTGAGTTTGTGCGATCGGTCAAAGGCGCCACTGGCGTACAAAGAGTCACCTTGGTGGGGCATTCCCAGGGGGGGCTACTTGGTTTTTATTACATCAAAATGTTGGGGGGCCATTTAGATGTGGCACATTTTGTAGCGCTGGCACCCAGTGTGGGCGGCACTGTGATCTCCAAAACCCCAAACCGTGAGGCAGTGGATTATTGCACCGCCTGCGCAGACCAGCACCCGGATTCAGAGCTTCTTAAACGACTGCGCAATGGACCAATCACCGTGCCCACTGTGAAATACACCGTGGTGGCCACAAAAAACGACAAAGTGGTGCTGCCAGTCGAGTCCCAGTTTGTTCGCGAACCCGGCGTGCGAAACCTCTACATCCAAGATTTCCTGCCCAATAGCCGAGTGTCACACAGTGGCATGCTGTACAACGAGGATTCTCTTGGGTTGATCGTAGACCTGGTCAGCGCAAAACAAGCTGACCACATCCCGGCTCAAACCCGTGCGGCCAGTGGCAAATAGTCGCTTTTGTCGGGGTTGAGTGCGTATACAGGGCTGGTCAGGTCTGGGCTGGTAATTCCCTGTTTTTTCAAGGTGGCTTTTTGATGTTTGAATGTGCCTGTGGTTTCTAATTTCGGCAAAATTCGCACATACAAAGGCACCGCGTAGCTGGGCAACTCGCGGCTTAGGTGGTGCGCCAAGGCTGGCCCGTCAAACTGGCAGCCTGGCTTCAATGTGAGTGCCGCCATTCCAGCGCGACCGTCCTGCCCGGGCACCTGCACGCCATACACCACAGCATCGGCCAGCCAAGGCACACGGGCCAGCACACCCTCCACTTCCGAGGTGGACACGTTCTCGCCTTTCCAGCGAAATGTATCGCCCAAGCGGTCAACAAATTGAATATGCTGCCAGCCCTGCCTGCGCACCAAGTCGCCAGAATTAAACCAACAATCGCCTTTTTTAAACACATCGCGCAGCAGCTTTGCCTCGTTGGCCTTGGGGTCGGTGTAACCATCAAATGGGCGCAAGGGGGTCACTTCGCTGATTAACAAACCAACCTCACCACGCGCCACTTTTTTGCAACGCCCACGGGGGGTGCGAATGGGCTGCTCAGTGTCCGGGTCGCACGCCACCACCTCGAAAGGAATGGGCGAAAACCCCACCGTTTCACGAAGGCCAAATGTGTTCATAAAACCGAGGTTGGATTCGCTCGCACCATAAAACTCATAGATGTGCTCTATGCCAAAACGCTCCTCAAACTCTCTCCAAATCTCGGGCCTTAAACCATTGCCCAAGATAAGGCGTACCTCATGGTTTTGATCATCAACCCCTTTGGGCTGATTCAGCAAATACCGAAGCAGTTCGCCGATGTAGCAAAAGGCAGTGGCCTTGTGATGGCGTATGCGTTGCCAAAACCGGCTGGCGCTGAATTTCCCATCCAGTGCAAAGCATGCCCCACCCGCCAGCGTAACCCCGAGGGACACGGTAAGCGCATTGTTGTGGTACAGGGGCAAACAGCAATACAGCACATCACTGCTGCCTAGCCGCACTGCGCTGCCCAAACCGCTCATGGCCTGTAGCCAGCGGTAATGGGTCATGACCGAGGCTTTGGGCAGGCCGGTGGTGCCCGAGGTAAAAATATAAAAACAAGGTTGCTTGGCCAGCACATGGTCAGTTTGCGGCAAATCATGGGGGGCTTGATCGACCCAAGCGCTTTTGAAATCTGAATTGGGAAGGCTGCCCGAAGCTGCATCCAACACCAAACACTCCACACCATCGAGCGACCGGGGATGCTCCACCTTCAACGAGCTCAACAATGCAAGGCCCTCTTGACTGCATAGAATCACCTTGGGTTGAACCAAACCAATGCTGTGGGCCAACACACGACCCTGCTGATGAGGGTTCAACAAGGCCGCCACGCAACCCAATTTGGTACAGGCCAACACGGCCAGCAACAAAGAAGGCCGATTGTCGGCCAACAAGCCCACCACATCGTCCGCTTTCAACCCCAAACTGGCCAGGCCACGGGCCATTTGGTTGACCTGGGCATTGGCCTGTGCATATGTCCACTGGGCGTTTTCAAACCTCAAAAAGGGGCGGTCTGCATATTGACGTGCAGCATTCTGGAACTCTAACCCCAGCGAGCGCCGGGATTCTGGCCGCAACACGGCCATTTTCAATAGTTTGGGCAGTATGCGCGGTACATCGGGCAGCATGGCCAGCGCGCCAGCACCCAATTCCAGGGCCGACACGTTTTTACCTCTATAGGTCATTTTCGTAGGCACTCCAGGAAAATTTACTGTGTTTTATGACTAATAAAAAGATACACTTAAAGGGTCAACGAAATTCACATTTGCTCCGTTTTACCCATGTCTGTCGGCCACTCCGTGTTTCGCTTGCCCATGCCCAACCTGAAGAACTGCCTGCTTACCGGATTCTGCGCCCTCGGCATTGGGGCTGCAAGCCTGGCGATGCCTGCTCACGCCCGGCCCTTCATCGGTTACACCGGCAAAACCTGGGCCGATGATCACGGCGTATTGCGTGGTCAATGCAATGCATCCAACCCTGTCGACGCGTCTTCAGTGCAGCCTGGTTTACAGAACATGGCCACTGTGGAGCTAACACCTGCGTTTCTCGCTATCTTTGAAGGCAAAGCCGACTCTGCGACCAGCCATGCTCTGGATGCGCTTTGCTTTGGGCACACTCTGGAACTGGTGCCATCGGGTCAAGCGGTGCGTTGGCGCAACCCAGCCAGCGGTGCGGGGGTGTACTTGGCCCCAGGTGCTAAAACAGACACCTGCCGCACCTACCTTGGGGTTATCGTGAGTAACGGTGAAAAAAACAAATTCCGAGGCGAGGCCTGCTCTGAACAAGCCGGGCAGTGGCGCATTCAAGAGTGAGTGTGCATGGGCCCCAAGGCCTGGCCCAATCGTTGAACGACTCGGGTTTGCCCGACCAGCACCAACATCACCTTGGCACGGGTCATGGCCACAAACAGCTTGCGGTAGCTGGGCAGATCAAAGGACTCGAATTCCAACTCGGTAACCACCACGGCCTGGGCACTCTGGCCTTTGAATCGGTACACCGATTCGGCATACACCGAGCCCTCTGTAAAAAGCTGAGCGCCTTTGTCATCGTACTGCCCCGTGAAGTGCCGCAGCGAATGTGGGCCGAGTTTGTTTTTGCTCAATACGCGCGATTTTTCATGGCCCCGCAAAGTGAGCACCACGAGGTTGTCCCTGGAAAACCCCTGTTTTAGGCAAAAGGTGATGGCCTTGGCCGTGGTGGTGATTAAACCCTCTTCATCATCGTAGGTCATCAACTCGATGGGCAGACCCTCCAATGGGCAGGCAGCTTCTACCGAAGGGGCGCCTTGCTGCCCCAAATCAAATGCGCGGCTCATCAACTGCAAAGCATCGACCACACGCCTCGGATTGCGGTAGTTCATGGGGCTGCTAAGGCTAACCCAGCCGGGTAATTCAACTGGCTGTTTGTCGTACAGGTTTTGGCTGGGGTCTTCGAGCCAAAGCCAACGGGTTTTGGGGTGGGCACAGCGAGTGAGCACCTCCAGCCAGGCTGGTTCAAAATCCTGGCCCTCGTCCACCACGATCAAATCAAACACCCAGCGTCGGTCCTCTGGCAAGGCCATCACTCGGGCAGGCAGGGCTTGAAACACACCGGGTTGAGAGTAATCTGGCTCCTGGCCGGCATCGCGAAGCATGCGATCGCACAGGGCATGAAAATTAAAAGCCGATGCACCCAAGGCCTGGAGGTGCCGCAACTGCAGCGCCATGTGGGAGGCCAGTGGGCGGTTGTAGCACACATAAAGGGTGCGGCCTTTGGCTTGCGCGTTGCGCAGCACCTCGGCCAACGCAAGCTGGGATTTACCACTGCCTGCAGTGCCAACCACCCTTAGACGAAAAGGCTCAAAATGCAAACGTTGCACCCACTCGTTCAAACCCAACCCCAAGCGGGTCACCAAAGACTCCGCAGCCTGGGTGAGTGCCCCCACCTCGGGCACCAGCTTGAGCTGATTGCTTAAAAATGCATGCACTCGACTGGGCGAATGGATTGGGTTGGGCAAGGCTTGGCCAATTGAGTCAATCACCTCGGCCAATTTGTCTTTGCGCCTGGCATCAACGATTCGCTCGGCCTGTAACACCAGTCCATTCAGCGCTGGCACCGTGAAGTCGGGGCAGAACAATAGGCTTTCAACGTGCAGGGTTCCGCCGTGCTGCGCTTCAAAACGATGGCTAAGCAACTCGGCCTGTTCGGCCATGGCGTTGGCGAGGTCTTGCTGTTCATTGCCCAACTGCTTCAAGAGCCTGCCTTCATCCAGCTTAAGCAGGCCGGTTTTCATCACAATGGCCACCACCAGGCCATTCGGGCAAAGCACCAAAAACTGAAATCGCCCCAAAACGGTCAAACCATGCTCAATGCGCGACCAGTGCAGGCCGTGGTAAACAGTGTGATTGTCGTCCAACCCCAGTTGAAGGCTTTTTAGCACATCGCGCTCGCGGGCTGCCGCCCCATCAAGCAAGGGGCCCTCGTAGTCACTGGGGTAGATGCGAGCCACTGCGCTTAGACCTCTTTGAACTGCTGGCGGACGGCCCCACCCGAGTAGCGTTCGGCACCGGCTTGGATTCGGAAGCCCAACATGATTTTGTTGGTGGTGCAATACACCTGCTCACGCAACCATTCGATGATTTCTTTGCCCTCTGCAAAACCAACCGCCTCAATTTCCCAGACCCGATCTTCCGCATTCCAGCGAAACCCCTTGGCTTTCAGGAAGTCCTTTTTATTAAAAGGGGCCTTGAGCGCGGCGATTTGATAGATGGATTCGTTCGCACTCTCGAACAACACTTGCATGGGCAGGCGGTGAGAGCTTTTTAAAGGGGCTGCCAGCACATGCGCCAGGGCATTGCAATCTTCCACAGCCCGGTGAGCACCGTGAAAATAGCCACAATCGGCCAGCAAAAACTCAAGCTTCCTGCCTGAATATCCCTCTTGGGCCCAAGGAATTTCTTTGAATGTACAAGCCCACACAGTGCCTTCCAGCCAGGGAAAACGGCGCAATAAAAATGGCTTATCGAAAGCCGCGTTGTGCGCAATGAACAACTGGGCCTGTTCACAAAGCACCTGGAAAGCCGCCTCATCGAAGGTCAGGCCTTGCACCATGTCGTTGGTGATGCCGTGAATGGCGGTGTTTTCAGGGCTGATGGGCTTTTTGGGTTGCTCCAGACCACCAAAACTGCCGAGTTGGGCACCAATCGCGCCGGTGTCGCGATCCACTTCCAACAAAATGGCGCCCACTTCAATCAGCTCGCTGGTTTCGAAGTCCAGGCCCGTGGTTTCTGTGTCCAGCACCAGCACCCGCACCCGTTGCTGAACTTCGCCACCAAAGTGGTCGCGCTGAGCAATGCGACGCAGTACTTTGAACTGCCCGGTGGCTTCAAGCCATTGAGCAATTTGTTCGGGATCAATCTGATTCAAATCTGGCAGCGTCAAAACCTCTCCTTGTTGACGTTAAAACTTGCTCGGTGCTTGCTCACACGCACCCACCAGTGACCACACACCTGCCTGCGCCCACCTTGAGGCAAATTCAATTGCCGCTGAAGTTCTAGCAACTGTGGTTTGCTGCAGCGCCCGCCTTGTTGTTGCAGCCAGGCTTTTAATACCTCGGCCTGCAGGGGGGGAGCCAGGCCGCGCCAAGCCAATAGATCAAGCTGATGTGAAACCGGGCTTACACCCTGCATGGCCTGAGCGACGTGTTCATCCACGCCCAAGTAGTGTGCCTGAAAAAACTCACTCAAATTCAGTAAACCAGCACGGGCTTGGGGAAAGTGCTGCTGCAGCGATGGCAACAACTCGTGTCGCACCCAATTGCGTCGAATGTCAGTGTTGTTGTTACTGGGGTCTTCTATGTGGGGCAAATGGTGCTGGCTTGCATAGTGCTCCAAGGCTTGACGACCAAGACCAAGCAAAGGCCTGCCAATCTTTAGATCATCGTAAGTTGTGGATGCTGTCGCTCCAACCGGCCAGCCACCGATGGTCGCCATGCCGGCCATGCCGCGCAGACCCTGACCACGCAGAAGCTGAATCAACACGGTCTCCAGCTGATCGTCCTGGTGATGTGCGCACAGCAGCAAGGCGAAGTTTTTGCGCTGCATCCAGCGACCCATGGCTTGGTAACGGGCATTGCGTGCCTGGGCCTCCATGCTCGCTTTATTAAGGTTCACCGTCACATCGAGCACATCAAGCGGAACCCCCAAGCTCTCGCAAAATTGCCTGCAGTGGTGTGGCCAGTCTTGGGCGGCAGCCTGAAGATGATGATTCACATGAAGGGCCTGCACCGCCACCCCGGCCTTGACCAAGGCATGCAAAAGAACGGTGGAGTCCAGACCGCCAGAAAAAGCGAGCACCCACGGTTGGGGCATTGGTGAGGCCTTGCCAACAAACGACGCAATCGCCTCTAGAACACCGGAAGAAGGGTCACCGGCCCGCACCTGCCCCCCTTTAACGCGACACTTTGAAGTGCCCGTAACTCATCAATCGGTCGTGCCGCGCGTCCAGCAAGGTTTTGGGTTTGTAGGTGGTCAGCATGTTCAGTGCAGCCTTGATGGACACCTTCAGGTTCTGCGCCGTTTGCTTGTGGTCCCGATGCGCGCCCCCAAAGCTCTCTTTTACAATTTCTTGTACCAGACCAAGGTCTCGCAGCCGTTTGGCCGTGATGCCCAAGGCTTCCGCTGCGTCGGCGGCCCGCTCGGCGCTACGCCACAAGATGGAGGCACAGCCTTCGGGTGAGATCACCGAATACGTGGCGTATTCCAGCATGATCACATGATCGGCCACTGCCAGGGCCAAGGCACCGCCAGAGCCACCCTCGCCGATGATTGCACTCACAATGGGCACTTCAATTTGGGCCATTTCGATGAGGTTTCTGCCAATCGCCTCCGACTGGCCACGCTCTTCCGCATCAATGCCGGGGTAAGCGCCCGGAGTGTCAACCAAGGTCACGATCGGCATGCCAAACTTCTCAGCGGTTTTCATCAGACGCAATGCCTTGCGGTAACCCTCGGGGCGAGACATGCCGAAGTTCCGGCGTGTGCGCTCTTTCACATCACGGCCTTTTTGATGGCCAATCACCATCACGGCCTCGCCATCCAACCGAGCCAGGCCACCCACGATGGATGGATCGTCAGCAAAATGACGATCCCCATGCAGTTCGTGGAAGTCGGTGAAGGCGTGTTCGATGTAGTCCAGTGTGTAGGGGCGCTGCGGGTGGCGAGCAACCTGTGACACCTGCCAAGGCGTGAGCTTGGCATAGAGTTCTTTGGTCAAGCCTTCGCTTTTGGCCTCCAGACGGCGAATTTCTTCAGAAATATCAACCGCTGAGCCGTCTTGCACCAATCGCAACTCTTCAATCTTGTTCTTGAGCTCGGCGATGGGGGCTTCAAAATCCAGAAATGTTTGCTTCATGAGGTTCTCTTAATAATCCACCACGGCGGGGTCCAGGCTGCGCCATAAATACCACGCTGCCACGGTCCTCCATGGTTTTAATTTTTCCCCGAATTGTAGTGCTTCTTTGGGTCCGATGGGCTGCCCATCGAAAAATTGCATGGAGATGCCACGTTGCACCCCAATGTCATCCACCGGCCAAACATCTGGCCTGCGCAAACCAAACATTAAAAACATTTGGGCGGTCCACGGTCCGATACCCTTCACCCGGCACAGGTGGTGTATGCAGGCAGAATCATCCAAGGCCGCCAGACGACTCAAGCTTAACTCACCCGCCTGATCGAACTCGCTCAAAGCCTTGGCATACAACACTTTTTGGCGAGAAAGGCCGGTTGCTCGCAGCGCTTCCTCGGACAGGCCCAGGATTGTTGCGCTGCTGACAGAGCCGCCCATGGTGAGCAACACCCTGCCCCACACCGCCTCAGCGGCCTTGACCGAAATTTGCTGGCCCACCAAGGACCTTAACAAGGTTTCAAAAGGCGCCCCCCGCGAGCGCAATGCGCGCTCGGGGTATGTGGCGATGAGCCGAGCCCAGGTTGGGTGAAGCGCGGAAAGCGCTTGGCAGGCCTCTTGCCAATACGGCGGGGCTTGCGGGTCGCGATTCAGGCGCGCCGCCATTCCGTGGCACCACCCCGCTTGTCTTCGAGCACAACGCCCTGCTCCAGCAACTGCTTGCGAATGGCATCGGCTTTGGCAAAATCCCGGTCAGCCTTGGCCTGGGCGCGGGCGGCAATCATGGTTTCAATGTCCGCCTCGCTCAACCCTTCTTGCTGACCCACCGTGGCTTTACCGAACACGCTGGCGCTGCGGCCCAACAGGCCGAGCACGCCACCCAACGCTTTTAGGCGAGCGGCCAGCTTAGCGTCTTGGCTGCGATTGATCTCGTTGGCCATTTCAAACAACACAGCCACCGCCACTGGGGTATTCATGTCATCGTTCATGGCTTGGGCAAAACGGGATTCGTAATCCAGTTCCCAATTGATGGCGTCCACCGCCACCGCCTCGCCCACGGCATTGTACAAACGGCCCAAGGCGGCTTTGGCGTCCTGCAAATGGGCTTCAGAGTAGGTGAGAGGGCTGCGGTATTGGGCGCGAAGAATGAAAAAACGGACCACCTCCGCATCGTAGGCAGCCAAAATATCGCGAATGGTGAAGAAGTTGTTCAGGGACTTCGACATTTTTTCGGACTGGCCATTGGTCTCTACCCGAACAAAACCGTTGTGCATCCAGACCTGGGCAAAGCCCTCGCCAGTGGCGCCCACGCTCTGAGCGATTTCGTTTTCGTGGTGGGGAAATTGCAAATCGGCACCACCCCCATGAATATCAAAGGTATTGCCCAACAACTCGCAGCTCATGGCCGAGCATTCAATGTGCCAACCGGGGCGGCCCTCGCCAAATGGTGATGCCCACTTGGCATCGGCAGGCTCTTCGGGCTTGGCACTCTTCCACAACACAAAGTCCAAGGGGTCTTGCTTGCTGCCAGAGACCCCCACCCGCTCACCGGCACGCAATTCGTCCAGACTTTTGCCCGACAAACGACCATACTCGGGAAATGCCCGAACCGAAAAATTCACATCACCTGATTCGTCCCTGTAAGCCAAGCGCTTGTCCATCAGGGTTTGAATCATGCCCTGCATTTGGGCCACATACTCGGTGGCGCGGGGTTCATGGTCGGGGCGCTCAATGCCCAAGGCATCCGCATCTTCGTGCATGGCGGCAATAAAGCGATCGGTGAGGCTTCGGATGCTTTCCCCGTTTTCCAGTGCACGGCGAATGATTTTGTCGTCGATGTCGGTGATGTTGCGCACATAAGTGACAGGGAAGCCGCTGGCCCGCAGCCAACGCTTGAGCAGGTCAAACACCACCATCACACGAGCATGGCCAAGGTGACAGTAGTCGTATACCGTCATGCCGCACACATACATGCGAACATTCTCGGGGTTGATGGGCGAAAAAGCCTGCTTTTTCCTTAGAATTGAGTTGTAAAGTTGGAGAGACGATTTCATGAGGCGTTTGAAACAGGCAGAGTTGCCTTTCAAGGGCTTTGCGACCCAGCGCGACCGATTGGCAAAGCCCGATGTAGGGAGATTTCCAATCAACCCGGCGTGGGGCTTGTTACAATAGCGCTCGAGTATATCATCTACCAAGTTTCAGATTTACCCACCAATCCGACGAACCGGGGTTACCCGCAAAGGCACCATCGAATGCAGGCGAACAAAACCAAGCACAGCAGTTTCTTTTCCAGAGGCAAAACGGCACTTTTGTGCGCCCTGTTGGGCCTGGCCGTTGCCGGTGCAGCACCCAGCATGGCCAATGAAGCCGATGAGGTCAGCCGTTTGATTCAGCAGGGCCAGTTCGATCAAGCCCTTGCCCGTGCAGACGCATTTTTGGCCAACCGCCCCAACGATGCGCAAATGCGTTTCTTGAAAGGTCTTATCCTCACCGAGCGCAACAAAATCGGCGAGGCCATCACAGTATTTACCAAACTCACAGAAGACTACCCAGAGCTACCAGAGCCCTACAACAATCTGGCGGTGCTGTATGCAGGCCGTGGCGAATATGAAAAAGCCCGCGAATCACTCGAAATGGCTATTCGCACCCACCCAAGCTATGCAACCGCCCACGAAAACCTGGGCGATGTGTACGCCAAGTTGGCAAGCCAATCGTACGACAAAGCCCTTCAACTCGATGCACGCAATTCCACGGCACAAACCAAGTTGTCGATGGTTCGCAACTTGATTGGCGGCCAAGCGTCCACGCAAGTGGCCGCAGCTCAGCCCGCTTCCAAACCTGCGTCCAAGCCTGTAGAGACCAAACCAGCCGCACCCGAGCCCAAACCGCCTGTGGTCGCTGAAGCACCTGCTGTGGCGGTGGCTGCAGCCCCAACGCCGCCCGTGCCGGCCACCCCAGCGGCTACGCCTTCTGCACCGGCCAGCAAACCTGCGCCAGCCGCCAAGCCCAACACCATTGGCATGGACAGCGCCGTGTTGGCCTCGGTCGAAAAATGGGCAAAGGCTTGGTCTGACCAAGATATGGCGGGCTACCTGGGCTCGTATAGCCAAGATTTCAATACACCAGGCAACATGAGCCGCGCCAATTGGGAAAAAATGCGCGAGCAGCGTATTGTCGGCAAAGAAACCATTCGCGTAGTCGTTGAAAACCCCCTGATTACCATCACGGGTGACACCGCAGTGGTGAAGTTTAAGCAAAGCTACTTTTCCAACCGTTTGAACAATGTGTCCAGCAAAACCCTGACCATGAAGCAAGAAGACGGCACTTGGAAAATCACCAGCGAGCAGGTGGGCGGGTAAATGCAAGGCCGAGTTGTTCATGGGGTTGGCCGCAGCTTGCTTAAGTTAGCCACCCCGTTGGTGTTTTGGGGCTTGACAGCCGCCCCATCGTTTGCCCCGCACGATCCAATGGCCGGGGTGGCCTTGGCTGCTTACAGTTACCCACAAAACAGCAGCAGTAACACGCT
This sequence comes from Limnobacter sp., assembly GCF_964228395.1. Classification (GTDB taxonomy): domain Bacteria; phylum Pseudomonadota; class Gammaproteobacteria; order Burkholderiales; family Burkholderiaceae_B; genus Limnobacter. The sequence continues at coordinate 3,026 of NZ_CAXQZX010000124.1, read as the reverse complement.
GGCTAGCCAGTTGTTTGAGCGGCAGAGCTACAAACCTGTCATCGACACGGCCGTCGAGAGCATTTACAACGCGCTCAGTGCAAACGACCTGAATGCTGCGCTGGAGGTGGCCAATCGATTGGTGACCGAGTTTCCAAACTTTCATTTGGGTCACATGCTGCGCGGTGACATTCTCTCGCTGAAAGCTGGTCGCCCCGTTCGGGAAATAGGCGACATTCCCGATGTGCCAAAGTCTAAACTGAATGAATTACGTGAACTTCGGGAAGAAGCGGTGGCGCGCTTTAAAGCAGTGAAAGACCGCCCTCAAAAGGACCTGCTGCCCTCGGAATTGGTGCAACTTCGGGAAGATCAAAAATTTGTCATCTTGGTGGACACCTCACGTTCGCGGCTGTTCTTGTACGAAAACAGCTTCCCTGCCCCCCGCCTGGTCACCGATTTTTACGTGTCGCAAGGCAAAATGGGGGCTGTGAAAGAGCGCGAGGGAGACAAGCGCACGCCAATTGGCGTCTACACCATCACAGAACTGCTGCCCAAAGAAAAACTGACCGATTTTTATGGTCCCATTGCCTTGCCGATTGATTACCCCAACGCTTGGGACAAGCGCTTGGGCAAAACCGGCTACGGCATTTGGTTGCACGGCATGCCCAGGCAATACGCCAGCCGCCCCCCAAAAGCCAGCGATGGCTGCGTGGTGCTGGCCAACCAGGATCTGCTGGCCCTCAAACAATTTGTGGACGTGGGTACCACGCAAGTGGTGATCAGTGAGCGCCTGGATTTTGTGCCCATTGAGGTGTGGAAAAGCCACCGCAGCGCCATTCTTCGCATGGTAAAAACCTGGGAAGAAGACCTTGAAAAGGGCTTTTCGAAAGGCATTTACCACTATGCCAGCACCGTGAAAATTGACGGCATGGACCTGATGGAATGGCAACAAGCCAAGCAGGTCAACAGCAAATCTTTTGGCGATATCCGGATTGAAGACCTGTCCGTGATGCGTTACCCCAGCGACAAAGACATGATGGTCATGTCTTTTGTTCAAAAAGACAAACTTTCCGGCAAAACCCGCAAACAGCAGTATTGGATGAAAGTGGGCACCAGCTGGAAAATTGTTCAAGAAGACTCACAGCAACTTTGACAGAAGGCACAGCCGTGATCCAAAACAAACGGGTTTTTCTCAAATGGTCGATGCTGACAGCATTTACTGCTAGCATCGGGTTCTCTTCAATTCACACTGCGTTTGCAAAAACGAAAAAACGACACATGGTTAAACTTAAAACAAACTTTGGCGACATCACCATTGAGCTGAATGCTGAAAAAGCCCCCGCCACCGTGGCCAACTTTTTGGAATATGCCAAAAGTGGCTTTTACAGCAACACCATTTTTCACCGTGTAATCAATGGCTTTATGATTCAAGGCGGTGGTTTTGAGCCCGGGATGAAGCAAAAAGCCACCAAGTCACCAGTTAAAAACGAAGCGGACAATGGCCTGAAAAACGACAAATACACCATCGCCATGGCCCGCACCAACGATCCGCATTCTGCGACGGCTCAGTTCTTCATCAATACCGAGAACAACGAGTTCCTGAACTTCAAGAGCCCCACGCCACAAGGATGGGGTTACTGCGTTTTTGGCAAGGTCACCGAAGGCACCGACGTGGTCGATAAAATCGTCACCGTGCGCACCACATCCAAAGGCTTCCACCAGGATGTGCCAGCCGATGACGTGGTGATCCAAAGCGTTGAAGTGCTGTAAGCCTGAATCTTGATAGAGATCCCCGCCCAAGGGGCAGCCCACTTTGCCTCTGACCTGCATTTAAGCGAGCACACCCCGAAAACGCTGGAGGCCTTTGAACATTGGATCGCCAGCGTTGCTCAACCACAAAGCCTTGTGTTTTTGTTGGGGGATGTGTTTGAGGTGTGGTGCGGGGACGACCACGACGACGAGGTGCCTCACCGGGTGGCACGCGCCACCCGAGCAGCTCGCCAGGCAGGAGCTCGCGTGTTTTTCATGCACGGCAACCGCGATTTTTTGATTGGCGAACGCTTTGCGGGTGACGGTGACTTCGAGCTGCTCCCTGACCCAGAGTTTGTTCAAACCCAGGGCGGGATTGTTTTGATTACGCATGGCGACCAGCTTTGCACAGACGACAAGGCGTACCAGCAATTTCGCCAACTAAGCCGGGATGAAACCTGGCAAGCCGATTTTTTAGCCAAACCACGCTCGCAACGCCTGGCAATTGCACAGGGGATCCGCACCGAGAGCAAGACCCACAAATCCAACACCGCCATGGCAATCATGGATGTGAACGCGCAAGCCGTGAAACAGGCCTATGCTGGCCGGTGGCCTGATGGCTATTTTGTGGGCAAATGCCACACAATTTTGCATGGCCATACGCACCGATGCGCTGTGCACACAGCGGAAAGCCCTTTGGCAGCGCCCAAAGCCATCAGCCAAGAAGGCACCATCCGTGACGGCATGCGCATTGTGTTGCCCGATTGGAATTACGACACACCCAACCAACAAAGCGCCAAGGGCGGGTACCTCACCCTCAAGCACAGCGGCGAATTCCAGTTAACAGTGTTCCGATGAACGCAATCCGCCATTAAAAATGGCTTAATTGTCCACCAGTTTGTTGAGCGCTTTCAGGTCTTCACAATCAGACTGCTTGGGTTCTGCCGATTTTGCCTGCCCATCACCCAAGCGCCGCTCCAACTCATCGATGCGTTGTTGCTGTGCAATGGCTTGGTCAATCAAACCGTGCATGGCCTTAATCAAGGGGTCATCGCCATTTTTAGACACACCGTAGGCTGCAAATTCCTCTTTGGTTTTTGCCGCACCCGTGGGCATGTTGTCACCCGCTTCGCTTTTTACAATCATGCGAGCGGGGTTGCCAACCGCAGTGGCTCCGGCTGGCACTGCTTTGGTAACCACCGCATTGGAGCCAATTTTGGCCCCCTCACCCACCGTGAAAGGCCCTAACACTTTGGCGCCTGCGCCCACCACCACGCCTTTTTCAAGCGTGGGATGGC
>NZ_CAXQZX010000123.1:0-8251 GCF_964228395.1 Limnobacter sp. | reverse complement strand
CCGCTGGACCGTCTGCTGGTGAACGAACTAGAAACCCTGGTGAGCGAGGTCATGAGCCGTGAGGTGCTGATGTTGTCAGCCCTGGACGATGCCTATGAAGCCGCTCAGGCGTTTGAGCGATACGATTTGGTGTCGGCACCCGTGTTGGACCCCTCGGGCAAGTTGATTGGCCGACTCACCGTGAACGAGGTGGTGGACGTGATCCGCGAAGAAAGCGAAGCAGATTTGCTTTCCAGTGCGGGCTTGCGTGATGAAGAAGACCTGTTTGCTTCAGTCTGGGAGTCGGCCAAAAACCGTTGGCTGTGGTTGGGCTTAAATCTGTGCACTGCGTTTTTTGCCAGCCGTGTGATAGATACCTTTGAGGGCACCATCGCCAAGGTGGTTGCGCTGGCCACCTTGATGCCGATCGTGGCGGGCATTGCAGGCAATTCGGGCAATCAGACCATGACCTTGATGATCCGCTCTTTGGCCTTGGGCCAGGTGAACAAAAGCAACATCGGCTTGCTGCTTAAAAAAGAACTGGCCATTGCTGGCCTGAACGGCTTGGTGTGGGGAGGGGTGGCCGGGCTGGCCACAGCAGCGTTGTATTACAGCTCGCCCCACGCCGTCATGTTGGGTATTTTGATGACCCTGGCCGTGATGCTCAACCTGCTGGTGGCTGCCACCATTGGAGTGGTGGTGCCACTGGGCCTGGAAAAAATGGGCCGCGACCCGGCCATGGGCTCCTCGGTGCTGCTCACCTTTACCACTGACAGCATGGGCTTTTTTATTTTCCTGGGCTTGGCCTCGGTGTTTTTTTAAGGCGGCTGTGTGGAGTGCTCGGTCAGTATTGTGGTGCCCGTATTCAACGAGGTGCCTGATCCTCACCACGATGAATTTTCGCCTCGAATTCAGGCCCTGTGCCAATTGTTGCGGCCTTGCGATGAATTGATTTTGGTGGACGGTGGTTCTACAGATGCCAGTTTGCCCACCTTGCAGCGATTAAGCGAACACTCTCAAATTACTGCCATACAAGCCCCCAAGGGGCGTGCGCGGCAAATGAATGCTGGTGCAACTGTGGCACGTGGCGAAATCTTGCTTTTTTTGCATGCAGACACCGCGCTGCCGTTTGCGGCTTGGCACAGTGCTTTAAAGGCATGGCATTGCCACCAAGGCCAGCCCCTGTGGGGGCGCTTTGATGTGCGTATTCAAGGCAAAAGCCGATGGTTGCCAGTGGTGGCTTGTTTCATGAACTTTCGCTCGCGACTGAGCAAAATTGCCACAGGCGACCAAGCCTTCTTCATCGACAGCAAGCTGTTTAAGCAGGTCGGGGGGTTCCCCGAGCAGCCGCTGATGGAAGATGTGGAAATGTGTAAGCGTTTAAAACGGCTTGCAGCCCAACAATTTGTGGCGGTGCGTGATCCAGTTGAAACCTCGGGCAGGCGCTGGGACACGCAGGGCGCATGGCGCACCATCGTGTTGATGTGGCGTTTTCGGTTTTTGTATTGGCGCGGCGTGCCCGCCGCCGAGTTGGCGCGCCAATATGCCGATGCGCGCCAAAAACAGGCACTCACCGTGGCGGTGTTTGCAAAATACCCTGCGCCTGGGCGAGTCAAAACGCGCCTGCAACCACTACTTGGTGCACAGCGCTGCGCCGAATTTGCACGTTACCTGTTGCTGAGCACGCTAGACAAACTGCATGGCGTGCCCACGGTGGTGTGGACCGATGGCGCAGACCCAGCTCAATGGGATGACTTGCTGCAAGGGCGGGAGGTGACGCGCTGCGTTCAGCCCCAAGGGCACTTGGGTCAACGCATGCAGGCTGCGGTTGAGACCCATTTGAAGCACAGTGAGGTTGTGGTGTTGTTGGGGCCTGACGCGGTGCAATTTACGCGCAGCCATTTAAACACCTTGGTCAAAAAAGCCCGGCGAACGGGCTTGGCTTTTGTGCCAGCGTTGGATGGAGGGTATGTGGCGCTGGCCTGCACGCGCTGCGAGCCTGCTATTTTTTCTGGGCAAATCAATTGGGGCTCGTCCAGTGTGGCCATGCAAACCCGGCAAGCTTTGGCAACCTGCAACAGCCGGGCGCAATGGTTGCCCGCCCAAATCGACATTGATGAGCCTGCCGACTATGCAAAGGCCTTGGAGCAGGGGCACATTCCAGCCAATTGGGCTGAACGTTATGGCAGGCCCGTGGTCTGATGGTGGCCTGATTCAGCACTTGACTACTTTTATCCTTCGGAGAGGCCATGCAACGCAAGCAGAAATCGATCAAATGCCGAGCACACACGGCTTGGACAAAATGGCGAGTTTGGGCCCTGTGCGCGCTGCTTGCGCCATCAGGCGCGTTGGCAGTCGCCAACCCGGTCACGCCTTGGCCTGTGGATCCCAAGGCAGGAATTCCTGCGTCTTGGAAGGCGCAGTATCACCCGGACATCAAGGCCCACACCCAGTTCACTCTGCTACAAAAAGGCGAGCAAACTGTCTTGCAGGCCGACGCCATACAGGCTTATGGCACCTTGGTGCACGCGTTTGCCGCCCCAAGAGTCTTCAATGAGCTGCAATGGGATTGGCAGGTGTTGACGCATCCAGCCGGTGCCAACTTGAAGACGAAAGAGGGCGACGACGCTGGCGCCAAGGTGTGTGTGTTCATTCAAATTGATGAGTCACGACTCGGCTTGGGCACCCGGCTGGCCTTGGGGGCAGCGCGCACATTCTCGGGCGAGCCTTTGCCCGCAGCCACTTTGTGCTACGTCTGGGGAACACCTGGTGCCGCTGTGGGGCAGGTGTTTGATAACCCCTATACCGAGCGGGTGAAAAACATTGTGTTGAGGGATGTGCTGCCGGGGGGCGAGCTTTTGCGGGAGCAACGCGACGTACAGGCGGATGCTCGCAAGGCGTTTGGTAAAGAATTGCCCGATGGCCCGGTGAAGTTCACTGGCATTGCCTTGGGCGCAGATTCTGACAACACCAAATCGAGGGCCGCTGCCTTGTTTGGAAGCATCGCGGCCAAATAGTTGGTGCAGAGCGAGGGCAACAGGGGCGAGGGGCCCCGGTTACCTTCAATGCGCCAGTATTACGACACCAGCAAATCGGTTGAATTGCGGTAGCTGACCCAACGTTCAACCATGTCGAGTAGATCCTCGCGCGCACAGCCCAGGCTTCCAAAAATATGCGGTGCAACGCCTACACCAAGTTCTTCGATTGATTTTTTATCTTCAAGGTCGATGGCAAAGGCCGTGGCCACGAAGGCGATTAAAGACATTTTGCTGGACTGCACCTGCGGGAAGGCATAATCCTTGATGGCTTGTGCCACGGTTTCTGGCAGATTCCATTTTTTGGCAATTTCAGCGCCCACCTGCCCATGGTGTATGCCAATGCCGTCGATCTCGCACAGAGCCCGGTCTTGGGGGGTGGTGTCCTTGCACTTGCGGTCGATTTGTTGGCATTCTTCAGGGAAGGCTCGGTGCAGGGCCAGCACGCCCAAGCCATGCATTAGCGTGGCCGTGTAGGCTTGCTCTGGATGCTCGCCACACTGCTTTGCAATATCGCGGCCAATCAGACCCGACAACAGGGACAAACGCCAAAAGCGTTTCATGTCGAACCCGGCAATTTCATCGAACGCGCCCATGAGCCCGGAAGAAATCACCATGGTGCGCACTGCATTTAAGCCCACCAAATGGATGGCATCGTCAATGGATGCCACCTGCTTTTGTAGCCCGAAGTGCGCGGCATTGGCCATGCGTAGCACCTTGAAGGTGAGCGCCATGTCGCGGGAGAGCGGGTCAACAATGTCGCTCACGCTGGCCTCCTCGTTGTTGAGCGTATCCATGACTTCCTGCAACGCTCTGGGGATGGAGGGAAGCGCGCGAACGCTGTCAACAAGTCGGTCAACGGTGGTGGTCATTTGGGCGTGTCCTTTGGTGGTGGTATCGGTTCAGTATCCCGACCTGTCCCATTTGTACAAAGGTGAATTAAAAGCCCAAAAAGGCATCAATTTAAGTTAACGTTGTTAAGCCTTGTTGAGGCTCATGGTGCGCACGATCCGCTCGCAGTAACGTGCAATTTGGTCAATTTCCAAGTTCACCGGGGTGCCAGCCTGCACATGTTTCAGGGTGGTCATTTGCACAGTGTGAGGAATCAGGTTGATGTGTATGTCGCACTCGCCGGTTGCCAGGTCGTCCACTTTGTTCACGGTGAGGCTGACCCCATTGACTGTAACCGAGCCTTTGTAGGCGAAGAAAGGGCTCAGTGCCTTTGGGGCGCGAATCTGCAAATGCCAGCTTTCGCCCACGGGCGAAAAGTCAACCACGCTACCCAAGCCATCCACATGGCCGCTCACCAAGTGGCCACCTACGCGGTCTGACAGGCGCATCGCTTTCTCAAGATTAACTTCGCCCGGTTGATTCAACCCCACGGTTTTGGACAGACTTTCTTGGGATACATCCACCCAGAAGCGCTGGTCACGCATGTCAACCACCGTCATGCATGCGCCTTGAATCGCGATGCTGTCGCCCAGCTTGACATCGGAAAAATCCAGAGTGGGGGCATGCACTTGCAGACGAACGCCAGCCCATGCAGAGTCTTGCAAAGGGCTAACAGATTCAATGGTGCCAATGGATTCGATGATGCCGGTAAACATGGTCGGTACTGCTCCAAGTGTTGGCGCTGGCGCGCCTTGAATTACAAAGTGGTGATTTGCTCAAGTGAGTGAGTATTCATCCACACCATTTTAAGGTCTGGGCCCATGGCGGTGTGGCTGTGCAGTGCCCATTGGGTCTGGGTGGGCAGGGTTTCCAGGGTGGGCAGGCGAAACATGCCTTGGCCGGGGCCCAGAAACAGCGGTGCGATGTAGTGCACGACCTCGTCGACCAATCCCTCGCTCAAGAAAGAACCGTTGAGCCCGAAACCCGCTTCCAGGTGCAGCTCGTTGATGCCGCGCTGGCCAAGCAGTTTAAGCAATTTGTGCAGGTCGGTCTTAACCGGTCCATCGTGCAAGCCTGCCGCCACTGGGGCCACGTTGACAAATTCAATATTGGATGCGTTGGGATGGGTGGCATGCCAGGCGGGCGGGGCGCTTTGTGTGTGAGCCACCAGCACCTGCCCGGCGTGCAGCAATTGGGCGCTTGCTTGCAACTCAAGTTTGCTGTCTACCACCACTTTCAAGGGCTGGCGTGGTGTTTCGATGCCGCGCACATTCAGTTGCGGGTTGTCCGCCTTGACCGTGCCGATGCCTGTGAGCACCGCGCAGGCCTGCGCGCGCAGGTGATGCCCATCTTGCCGGGCCTGGGGGCTGGTGATCCATTGGCTGGTGCCATTGTTCAAGGCGGTGGTGCCGTCGGCGCTGGCGGCCACCTTGAGCCGCACCCATGGTCGGCCTCGAACCATGCGGCTAAAAAAGCCACGGTTAATGTAGAGGGCCTCAGCATGTGCAGCACCCAGACTGATTTGAATGTTAGCCGCCTGCAAAATGGCCATGCCTTTGCCTGCCACCAAAGGGTTGGGGTCGAGCACTGCCGCCACCACGCGCTCAACGCCAGTGGTCACCAATGCTTCGGCACAGGGGCCCGTGCGCCCGTGGTGTGCACAGGGCTCCAGGGTAACGTAAGCAGTGCTTCCCGCCAGGTTGATGCCACGGTTGTGGGCATCGGCCATGGCTTGCACCTCTGCATGGCCAAGGCCTGCTTGCTGGTGAAAGCCTTGTGCAATGATCTGGCCCTGCCGAGCAAACACACAGCCCACGCGGGGGTTGGGGGTGGTGGTGTATTGGCCCTGCCAGGCCAAGGCCAGCGCCTGGCGCATGAAACCTTCGTCTTCCGGGCGCAGAGGGCTGTAGTGCAAGGCTGGCATAGGCGTTTAAGCCTTGCGGGGTTTGTTGGTGCTGCGCACGGCAGGCTTGGGTTTGTTGGCCTCAGTGGGGGCGGTGAGGTGGGCAATTTCTTCAGAAAAGCTCTGAAGGTCTTCAAAGCTTTTGTACACCGAGGCGAAGCGAATGTAGGCCACGGTATCGAGTTGTTTGAGTTGCTCCATCACCAACTCACCGATGAACTTGGTGTCCACCTCGCGGGCGGCGCTCACCAAGAGCTTTTCTTCAATGCGCGACACCGCCTGGTCGATGGCCTCAGCCCCAACAGGCCGTTTTCGCAAGGCCAGCATGAGGCTGCCACGCAGCTTGTCGCGGGAAAACTCTGCCCTTGAACCGTCTTTCTTAACAATGGCCGGTAGGAATAGTTCGGCTCGCTCGTAGGTGGTGAAGCGTTTGCCGCAGGCACCGCACTGCCGCCGCCGCCGGATGGTGTCCCCTTCCTCAGAGGTTCGGGAGTCCACCACTTGGGTGTCGGCGTGACCGCAGTACGGGCATTTCATGGGCTGCCTGGCGGTTTACTTGTACACGGGGAATTGGCTGGTGAGTTCTTTCACCTTGGCGCGAACGGTGGCCAGTGTGGCCTCGTCTTCCGGGTTCTCAAGCACGTCGGCAATCAGATTGCCCACTTGGCGGGCTTGTTCTTCCTTAAAGCCACGGGTGGTCATGGCCGGGCTGCCCAGGCGAATTCCGCTGGTCACAAAAGGCTTTTCGGGGTCGTTGGGAATGGCATTTTTGTTCACGGTGATGTGCGCATTGCCCAGGGCAGCTTCAGCGGCCTTGCCAGTGATGCCTTTGGCTCGCAGGTCAACCAGCATGACATGGCTTTCGGTGCGGCCAGACACGATGCGCAGGCCGCGTGCCACCAAAGTTTCAGCCAAAGCCTGTGCGTTTTTGATGACTTGCTGCTGGTAATCCTTGAATGCGGGCTGCAAGGCCTCGTGGAAAGCCACAGCTTTACCCGCGATGACGTGCATTAGGGGGCCGCCCTGAATGCCGGGGAAAATCGCACTGTTGATTTGCTTGGCAATGGCCTCTTTCATGAGGATGATGCCGCCACGTGGGCCGCGCAGGGATTTGTGTGTGGTCGAGGTGCAGACATCAGCGTGGGGCACGGGGTTGGGGTACACACCCGCTGCGATCAAGCCAGCATAGTGGGCCATGTCGACCATAAAGTAGGCGCCTACTTCTTTGGCGATTTTGGCAAAGCGCTCGAAGTCGATGCGCAGGGCGTAGGCCGAGGCGCCGGCGATGATGAGCTTGGGCTTTTTCTCGCGCGCCAGTTGCTCAACCTGCTCGTAGTTGATTTCTTCTTTTTCGTTCAGGCCATACGACACCACGTTGAACCACTTGCCAGACATGTTTAGGGGCATGCCATGGGTGAGGTGGCCGCCCTCGGCCAGGGAGAGACCCATGATGGTGTCGCCAGGCTGCAGCAACGCAAAAAACACGGCTTGGTTGGCTTGCGACCCAGAGTTGGGCTGCACGTTGGCAGCCTCGGCCCCAAACAGCTTTTTAAGGCGGTCGATGGCCAGTTGTTCGACCACGTCAACGTGTTCGCAGCCGCCGTAGTAGCGCTTGCCTGGGTAGCCCTCGGCGTATTTGTTGGTGAGTTGTGAACCCTGTGCTTCCATCACGGCGGGGCTGGCGTAGTTTTCAGACGCGATCAGCTCGATGTGGTCTTCCTGGCGGGTGTTTTCCAGTTCAATGGCGGACCACAATTCGGGGTCGGTTTGGGCGATGCCGGTTTGGCGGTTAAACATAAGAATTTCCAACAATCCAAGGGTTCAAAAACAGCCCTCTATTCTAAATGATTTCAGGGGTTTTGGTCGAGCTTGCCACTCAGGCGATTCGACCGTCCACCTCATCCAGGCTGGGTGTGTTGGGGTCGTCAGACAAATGCGCAGTGTGCGCCCAAGTGACGACTTCAAAATCGCCTTGGGGGCTGCGGTCGATGATGTTGATCGCGCAGTTGGGCAGCGCCCATTGCCGAGGGGTGTGCAAGGGTTCGTCCATGCAATGCCGGTAAATGCAATCGAGTACACCCCCATGGGCCACCAACAACACGGTTTGCCCAATGTGAGCTTGCAGATGACTGGTAAAAGCATCAATCACCCGCTGGTAAAAGCTCAAAAGGCTCTCGCCATGGCGCAGCGGCGATTCTGGGTCACGCTGCATGAGCCCGGCAAACTCTTGCGGGCAATGAGCGCGCATTTCATCGCCGGTCATGCCAGAAAAATGCCCGTAGTTGCGCTCGCGCAAATTTGGGTCGAGTTGGATGGGCTTGGCTGCGCCGGTAATGGCCATCGCGGTGTGGTGCGCGCGCTGCAGGTCGCTGCTGACGCAATGGTCATAGGGCAGGGCCTGCATGGCGTTGGCCAGCCGCTTGGCCAGATCGGAAGAGCACAC
>NZ_CAXQZX010000122.1:0-125569 GCF_964228395.1 Limnobacter sp. | reverse complement strand
GAGGCATCCACAATGCCATCGACCACTTCGTCCACGGCCATGGTGCCTTCGGCAATTTTTTGCCCCAAGCCCACCACATCTTCAACAATGGCTGGGCATGCCGAAATGGCTTGCACCATGTCTTTGAGGCCCGCCTCGATGCGTTTGGCGATCTCAATTTCGCCCTCGCGGGTGAGAAGCTCCACGGTGCCCATTTCGCGCATGTACATGCGAACTGGGTCGGTGGTGCGGCCAAACTCGGAGTCCACGTTGCTCAAAGCTGCCTCGGCTTCTTCCTCAGCGTCTTCAGCCGAGGTACCCACCGGCGCATTGTCGTTCATCAACAAGGCTTCTGCGTCAGGCGCCTGCTCGTACACGGTGATGCCCATGTCGTGGAAGGTGCTCACCATGGCTTCGATCACTTCGCCATCGGTCACATCGTCGGGCAGGTGGTCGTTGATTTCAGCAAAGGTGAGGTAGCCGCGCTCTTTGCCCATCTTGATGAGGGTTTTAAGCTGGGTGCGGCGAATCTCGAGTTCTTCAGCGGTCGCGGTGGAAGACGACAAATAAGCTGAGTTGATGAGCGCTTTGTCTTTGGCTTTGGAGCCACGGCCGCGCTTGGGCACAATCACCAAGTCGGCCTTTTTGGCGTCAGAATCATCGTCCTCGGGCACGTCATCGGAGTCCAGGGAATCGTCGTCGCTCGCAGACAATTCGTCGTCATCGTCGTCTTCGGCGCGTGGCTTGCCAGCTTTGGGTGGGCGACCACGGCCTTTGGCCGCGTCTGCTGCGGGTGCTTCAGCCTGGGCTTTTGGCTTGCGACCCCGCTTTTTGGGTGCCTCGTCCAATGTTTCTACAGGCTCAAGCTCAACAGCAGCAGCCTTGGCCTTTTTAGGCGCCTGGGCCTCTGGCTCAGCTTCTTTGGGTTTGCGGCCACGCTTGGCAGGCTCGGCTTTGACGACGGGCTCTGCTTTGGCGGCCACGGGCTTGCCCTTGGCCGGCTTGGCTGCGGCTTCTGCCTTGGTCGCTGTGGCCTTCACGGCTTTTTCAGGTGCGGCTTTGGCAGCAGGGGCTTGTTTCTTGGTGTCTGTTTTCTTAACCACGGTTGAATCTTTCGTTGCTTTCACTGTTGCCTTAGGAGAAACCTTCTTCCCTGCCATTGACGACGCTCCCTTGCGTTTGGATGCCTGAGTTGGGGATTCCTTCTCTGGCTGTTGGCCCACAGGAATCGGTGTTCGCGAAGTATTTTCGGGCTGCAAACCCTTCTTTTGGGCGGCTGCAGACTTGCTTTTGTGGCCACTGGGGTCGTTCTGTTCCTGCTTTTTTGAAAAAATGTTGCGGATTTTAAACATTTATTTCCCTGACAGCACCCAATGACCGGTCGCAGGCATTCACCCTTGGGGGTGCAAACCTGCACTGTAACCCTTAATTATAACTGATTAACTCGCTTTTGTTTTAAATCTTGGAAGCGCTGCATGCACTCTTGATACCAACGCAACTGTTCGCCCTGTGTGGGCAAGTTGGCTGTTAGCCGTTCAAGCTCGGCCTTGTACCACGCCTCTTGACATTGATACACCGCAGACTTCAACTCGGTTTCAAAATCGAGAGAATCATCTAGGCTTCTTGCTTCTTTCAGGACCTGGTTAACCCACTCTTGGTGAACCTGGTCGTTGAAGGCGTGCTGAAGCCTCGCCTCTAACAAGTTGGGGTCGGAACGCACTTTATCAAGCAAATGAATAAAACTGTGCACCTCGCTGGCCGGGTGCTCTTCTCGCGCATACAAATCCACCAGCGGCAAACACAACTCTGCCAGCCCTGGCGCACGTATCAGGCGAGCCGCCAAGCTGAACAAGGGCGACTTGGCTGAGGGGCGCGGCGCCCAAGCGTTGCGGTAGCCTTCGTCGCGGTTGTCCCATACCCCACCCTTGCCGCCTTTTTTAAACGGCCCCTTGCCCCCTTGCCCCATGCCCTGCCCAGGCCCTTTCTTGCCACCCGGCGCAAAGTATTCACCGCCGCGCTCCCGGCTTTTTAAGCCCAAATGCCGGCTAAGCTCCATGGGGTTACTGCCCAACAAATTGGCCAGGGCTCGCAACAGGGCCGAACGGTAAACCGTGGGCTGCATCAGGCCCATCAATGGCTTCAAAAAGGCAATAGCAGCAGCACTGCCTTCGATCTGCTGCAAGGGGAAGTTGTGCTCAAGGTGGCGCGCCAAAAATTCAGACAAGGAGGCGGCCTGCGCCACCATGGCCTCAAAGCCATCGGGCCCTTCTGTGCGTATGAATGAATCGGGATCGTGCTCGGTGGGCAAAAATATAAAATCGGCCCGCTTGGTCTCGTTGACGTGGGGCAAGCAGGCCTGCAAAGCTCGCCATGCGGCCTTCTGCCCAGCTGCGTCCCCATCAAATGCAAACACCAATCGGTCGGTTTGCTTGAACAACTTTTGAACATGGTCGGGGGTTACCGCCGTGCCCAGCGTGGCCACGGCGTTCTCGAAGCCCCATTGCGCCAACGCCACCACGTCCATGTAGCCCTCGGTGACCAGCGCGTACCCCATTTTGTGAATGGCCTGCCGGGCTTCAAACAGGCCATACACCTCGTGGCCCTTGGAAAAAACAGGAGTTTCGGGGCTGTTGAGATATTTGGGTTTTTCATCCCCCAACACCCGCCCACCAAAACCAATCACCTGACCTTTGGCATTGCGAATGGGGAACATGATGCGCCCCCTGAAAGCATCATAACGGCGGTTGCTGTCGCTTAGCTTGGTCAATCCAGCCAGGTCCAGCCTGGTGTTGGTGGCGTAATTGGGCGCCACCGCCTCCAGGTTTTGATAGTTGTCGGGGGCATAGCCCAAACCATAGCGTGCAGCAATTTGCCCCGTTAAGCCCCGCCCCTTAAGGTAATCAATGGCCACGGGGCTGCTTTTTAGTTGCGCCTTGTACCACTGACCGGCTTGCGCCAGCAGCTCCAGCACTTCCTCGCGCTCACTGCGCACCTCGGCTGGCACATCGGCGCCTTTTTCGTAGGGCACCTCCAGCCCCAAATTGCCAGCCAGTTGCTCCACCGCCTCCGGAAAAGTCAGACCCAAATGCTCCATCACAAACCCCACCGCGTTGCCATGCGCACCACATCCAAAACAGTGATAGAACTGCTTGGAAGGGCTGACAGTAAACGAGGGGGATTTTTCGTTGTGGAAGGGGCAAAGCCCCTGCAAATTGGCACCCGCCGCCTTGAGCTGCACGTAACGACCCACCACATCGGTGATGTCTAAGCGGTAAAGCAGGTCGTCAATGAAGCTTTGTGGGATCATCAAAAAAGAATATCAAACCACAGCACCACCGACGCAGATTGACCAGCAAACTGCTGTTGAAGCATTGGGGGTATTGCACGGATGGAACAACAACACCGGGCAGGCACGTGGCCCGGGACCAAGCACTTACAGAGAGGACAGCACCTGTTTGACCAAGCCAGACACTTTTGACATGTCGGCCCGACCCGCCAGCTTGGCCTTGGCAGCCCCCATGACCTTGCCCATGTCTTGAGGGCCCGTGGCACCAGTGGCTTTGACCAAAGCACGAAGCTCGTCGAGCACTTCTGCTTCAGAGAGCTGCGCAGGCAGGTAGGCTGAAAGAACCGCCGCTTCGGCTTTTTCAGCCAAAGCAGATTCAGCACGGCCACCCTGCTCAAACTGGATGGCCGCTTCGTTGCGTTGCTTGATTTGCTTTTCGATGATCGCGAGAACCGCCGCATCGTCGAGTTCGACACGTTCGTCGACCTCTTTTTGCTTGATCGCCGCTGAGAGCATTCGCAGGGTGGCGAGCTTGGCTTGCTCGCGCGCTTTCATGGCCTGCTTGATGTCTTCAAGAATTTGCGCTTTCAGCGACATAACAAAAAATGTATTGTTGCTTGATCAGTACATCTTCTTGGGCAATTGCTGGCTGCGCAGGCGCTTGTAGTGGCGCTTAACAGCGGCTGCCTTCAGGCGCTTGCGCTCGGCTGTTGGCTTTTCGTAGAACTCACGTGAGCGCAACTCGGTCAGCAGACCTGTTTTTTCGATGGTGCGCTTGAAGCGACGCAGGGCAACTTCAAACGGCTCGTTTTCTTTAACGCGAACGGATGGCATTCAGGCTCCAATCGATAATTCGTTGCTGCCAACTCACTGATTTTTATGGGTTTTTGCCCAAAACGCAGTGCGAAAGCGAAAAGGTTTACCGCCAGAAATCTGGCAAAGACCGAAACTATAGCATGAGTCAGCCAAGATTCTCAAGACATTTCAGCGTGCTTAAACCACCTGCAGAAAGACCTCAAGCCATGGCCCTGCGTATGGCGTGAGCGGCCGCATAGCCACTGGCCCAAGCCCATTGAAAATTGTAGCCACCCAGCCAGCCAGTCACATCGACCACCTCGCCAATAAAATACAGGCCAGGCACCTTGCGAGACTCCATGGTTTTGGGCTGAAGATCGGCTGTGCTAACCCCGCCCCGCATGACCTCGGCCTTTTTGTAGCCCTCGGTGCCAGAGGGCAGCACTTGCCACTGGGCTATGCCCCGGGCCAACGGGGCAATTTGCTTTTTACCCAGCTCGGCCACTTTGCGAGTGGCCAGGGGCTCTGGCAAGTGCATGGCTTGCCAAGTGCTTAGCAGGCGCTTGGGCCAGTGGGGCAACTGCTGGGCCAACCAATTGTCAGCCTGGGCGCGGCTGCCTTGTGCGGCGGCCAATAGCTGTTGCTGATAGGCCTCACAACCACCGGGTTGCCCACTTAAGTTGAGCGTAATCGGATGGCCACTTTGCCAGTAGCTAGACGCCTGCAACACGGCCGGGCCACTTAAGCCGCGGTGGGTAAACAACAGGTCTTCATCAAACCAGGGGGCACTTGCCTCGCTTCCACGGCTGCGCACCGGCAAAGCCACACCCGCCAAAGCGGAAAATGGGGCCCACTGCTCGGCATTGAATGTGAGTGGCACCAGGGCCGGGCGATGGTCCACCAAGGCGTGCCCAAATTGTTTGGCCAATCGCAAACCAAAATCGGTGGCACCAATGGCTGGTACAGGCAATCCGCCCGTGGCCACCACCAACGACCTGGCCTGCATGGGGCCCGCCGTGGTGTCTAGTTGAAACCTCTGCCCGTTGTGCGCCACGTGGTTGACGCTGTGCGGTCTACACCAGTGCACTCGGCCAGCATTGCACTCTTGGGCCAGCATGTTGATGATGTCGTCGCTCTTGTGGTCGCAAAACAATTGCCCTTTGTGCTTTTCGTGAAAGGCAATGCCATGGCGTTTAACCAAGTCGATGAAGTGCTGTGGGGTGTATTGAGCCAGTGCGTGGCGGGCAAAGCGCGGGTTTTCGCCCACAAAATTGTCTTCTGTCACTCGCACGTTTGTGAAATTGCATCGCCCACCGCCGCTGATGCGGATTTTTTCGCCCAGCTTGGGGCTGTGGTCCAACAAGGCCACACGCAAGCCACCCTGCCCGGCCTGGGCGGCGCACATCATGCCAGCGGCACCCGCACCAATGACCACAACGTCAAACGCTTGCATTCACCACGGCCTCAATGGCTTGCACTTGGCGCATGTAACTGGCGGGCATTTGATGGGGCTGTTGCATCCACTGTTCGATCAAGCGGGCTGTGGCCACGGCATCAATGTCTGGTTGGGGATCAGGTTGAGTTTGGAAAATACTTTCGCGCTCAGCGATGTTCCAGGTTTTACCGGCCTTTACGCCGTCCATTCGAGGGGTGCTGTAAGGCCCGGCCACAGGCTCACCTTCGTGGGCGCGCAGCACCAGCGCGGTTTGCCCAATGGCGCAAAGCACGTCGCGTTGAAGATGCCAAAACTCCGGGTGGGTATAGCTGGTCACCAACACAGTGTTTGAAAACACAGCAGGCACGATGAGTTTTACCAAGGTGTGGGTGCAGCTTCGCACACCCAACACCTTGCGGGTTTGTAGCAGCAAATCCAAAGCTGGATTGATGGCCTTGAGAGGCAAATAAATTGGCTGCCCACCGCTGGGCATGCGCAGTTGGGCAAACACCTCGGCGCTGGTGACCCGGCCAGTGGGGTCAGCCTGCAGGCCATGCACCAGAACCGGATAACCGGCTTGGGCAAGCAGGCACGCCAGCAAAGGTGTGAAGTTGGGCTTGCGCCGCGCGCCGTTGTAGCTCGGTATGACCACCACGGGTTTGCCGCTGACCCTGGATTGCGCCTCCAGCGCATGCAGACGTTCTTCAGCCAGCGCGTCGAGGGCATGGTTGGGCCACTCTTGCTCAATCGCATTTAAAAAACCCACCAGTTCGTCGGTGGTCTCGCCTTTGACACGCAGGGCGATCAGTACAGCCCCAAGTTCAAAGTCGCTCACTTCACCACGCAAAATGGCAGCGTACAAGGTGCGCGCCTGCTCAGTGCTCAGGCCGCGCGCGCCCTCTTTGCCCCGGCCTATTTCTTTGATGTAGGGGGCGCAGGCAAATGCAGCAGGCGTGATGGGGGGGTGGGTCATGGCGCAAACTGAAACAAATCAATTTGCGATTGTAACAAGGCTGGTGGCCTGGCCTGTACCCTTCCCAGCCTGTTGTAGTCGAATCATGCTTCGAAGCTCTGGCACACAAGAGCCACACTGCGTGCCGCATTTCAGGCTGTCTTTGAGTTGCTGTAACACCTCGGCCTCGCTGGCCTGAGGCTGGGCTGAGCACGCCTTGCCAATGAGGGCTGCTATCGATTGATCAGACACGCCCACGCAGTTGCACACCATCCGAAGGGCCTTGGCCTGTACGCCCGGGGGCTGCGCGATTGGGGCCAACAGGTGGGCGCGCATGGGTAATACATCCAGCCCTTGATCAAAATGCACTCGCAACCAGGGTTCAGACTGCACATCGCCCAACAGCATGACGGCATTCAAAGTGGCGGTTCGGGCAACGCCCTCGCCTTGTACGCTCAGCCCCACCCGGCGCATGGCACCGGTTTTTGGGTCGGCATAACGAATCACATCGGCGCCTTCGATGGCAAACAGGTCTTGCAGCTTCGCCAACACGTGGGCCGCTGGTGCTTGTGCACTGGCGGCTCGAAACAGCACCCCCGGGGTTTCCCGCCCAATGGGCACACACACGGCGGCATCAAAGTGGGAAAACAAGCCGCGCGCCTGGTGCCACACCGAAAGCCATTGTTGGCTGTGCATAAAAACAACCGCCTGCCAGGGCAAGTCCACCGGGCTAAGCTGGATGGCAGCATGCTTGAGCTCAGGCTGCTTGGAATAGGGGTCGAAGGCCTCGGTGGTCAGCGCATTGGCACCACCCACGCCGGCATTTCCACCAAAAAACTCTGGGCCCCAATGCATGGGCAAGGCAGCCTGGCCGCGGGCCACACCCGCATCGGCCCGCGCACGCAACGTGATGCTGGCTCGGCGAGACCTCACTTTCAACCAGCGCTGCTCGGTGAGCTTTAATCGTTTGAAGTCGTCGGGGTGCAGGGCCAACATGGGCTCGGCCTCGTGCGAGAAAAACTCGGGCAAGGTGCCGGTGCGGCTTGCGCCGTGCCACTGGTCGCGCAGGCGGCCTGTGTTCAATCGCCAGGGGAAACGCGCGTCGGCGTCTTCTGCCACCGGTTCAAAATGCGCAAACACAAACTTGGCCCTGCCGCTGGCGGTGGGGTACACCCCATTTTCGTAAAGTCTTGCGCGCCCCTGGCTTGCACCCTCGGGCATGGGCCACTGTTGCGGGCCCTGTTGCTCCAGCACGGTGTAACTTAGACCCGTGATGTCCAGGTCGCGACCCCGAGTGGTTTCGCGGTGCTCGTTGAAAATGCTCTCGGTGTTGCAATACGCCATGTAAGGCTGTTCTGTAGAGCCGATGCGCGGGCTGGGCACGCCGAGCTTGTGCAATTCGGCCTCAAGCCGCTGTGCAAAATCAACCACAATTTGCCAGTCGTGGCGAGCTTGCCCATATGCGGGTGCCGCAGCGCGTACCCGGCTTATTCGCCGCTCGCTGTTGGTCACCGTGCCTTCTTTTTCGCCCCACGTGGTGGCGGGCAGCAGCACATCGGCATAGGCCACTGTGGCCGGGGTGAGGTAAGCATCTTGCACCACCACCAACTCAGCGTTTTGCAGGGCACGGGCCACTTTGCCCGAATTGGGCAGGGAATGGGCCGGGTTGGTGCAAGCCACCCACACTGCCTTGATGCTGCCTTGCTCAAGGCGATCAAACAACTCTACCGCGGTGGCACCGGGGGTGCTGCTGATTTGCTTGACCCCCCAAAAAGCTGCCATCTCGCGCACATGATCGGGGTTGTTCAATTCGCGATGCGCTGGCAGCAAGGTGGCCAAGCCACCCACTTCGCGCCCCCCCATGGCGTTGGGTTGGCCGGTCAGCGAAAACGGCCCCTCGCCGGGCTTGCCGATTTTTCCGGTGGCCAAATGCAGGGCGATGAGGGCGGTGTTTTTGTCGGTGCCTGTGGTGGCCTGGTTCAACCCCTGGCAATACAGGGAGAGTGTCCTGCTGCTTTGGGCGAACCAGGTGGCGGCCGTCACGATGTCCGCCTCTTTCACGCCACAGACACTGGCAGCCAAGGCTGGCGTGTATTGCACCAAGCCTTCGGCGTATGCGGAAAACCCGTCGGTGTGCTGGGCAATGTAGGGCATGTCAAGCCAGCCGTTTTGCATCATGACATGCAGCATGGCATTGAACAGCATCACATCGGTGCCCGGCAAAATTTGCAGGTGCAAGTCGGCCATGCGCGCAGTGTCGGTGGTGCGCGGGTCCACAACGATCAATTTGTGATTGGGGTTGGTCTCGCGAGCGGCCTCCAGCCTGCGGTAAGCCACCGGATGCGCGTAGGCCATGTTGGAGCCTGCAATCATCACACAGTCGGCCAGGCTGATGTCTTCGTAATTGCAAGGTGGCGCGTCGGCACCCAAGGTGCGTTTGTAACCACTGACGGCACTGCTCATGCACAGGCGGGAATTGGTGTCCACGTTGTTGGTGCCAATCAGGGCTTTGGCCAGCTTGTTGAAGACGTAATAATCTTCGGTCAGCAATTGACCGCTGATGTAAAAGGCCACGCTGTCTGGCCCGTGGTTGGCAATCAGCCTTGCAAACTCTTTGGCTGTAAAGTCGAGCGCAGTGCCCCAATCGGTGGGCTGGGGTGTTTGCTCGCGCTGGCTGCGCAGCATGGGCTGGGCCGCACGCACCTGGCCGTATACATTGGCCTGCGCCGTGTGTGCCAGCTTGCTGCCTTTGCTGCACAGCTTGCCATGATTGGCGGGGTGGTCTGGGTCCCCTTTGACTTCGATGATGCGCACCACCGGCTTGCCCTGCTCCACCTCGGTTTGAGTGCTCACCAACACACCACACCCCACACCACAGTATGGGCAGGTTGTTTTGGTCACAGCGTGGGCAGGTGTGGGGGTGTTCATCATTTACACGCCGAGGGATTTCACTTCGCTTGCATTCAAACGCACTCGCCCATCGACAACCTGCACCGCAAATTTGGCGGTGCAGCCCTCGTCGGGCTCGCGAGCGCACCCATCATTCAATCCAATGTGCCAATTGTGCAAAGGGCAGGTGACTGTGGTGCCATGCACAATACCCTGGCTTAAGGGGCCCTTTTTGTGAGGGCATTCATCAAGCAGCGCAAACACCTGTTCTTCGGCATTTCTGAACAAGGCAATGTCTTGCCCCACGGGCCTGCGCACAATGCGGGAGCCCAACACAGGGATGTCTTCCACCGCGCAAATGTCGATCCATTCCATGGCAATTTCCTTTTTTTCGATCAGTTCTGAAGCCGACATTAGACCACCTCCGCCAAACGGATCGGGGTGAACTGGCGCAAATCCACTTGCGCCTGTTCGGGCTTGTGCCATGGGTCTTCTTCAATGGCCAGCGCAGCCTGCAACTCGGACCACAGGGCATTGCGATTGTCCACATCATCCACAACGCGAGCCTTCACATGTTCCAGACCAACACGCTCCAAATAATGCACGGTACGCTCCAGGTACCAGCCCTCTTTGCGGTACAACTGCAAAAACGCACCACTGACCGCCATCACCTCATCAGATGTTTTCACCCGGCACAAAAATTGGGCCACTTCGGTTTTAATGCCACCGTTGCCACCGACGTAAATTTCCCAGCCCGAGTCCACCCCAATCACGCCCACGTCTTTAATGCCGCTTTCTGCGCAATTGCGCGGGCAACCCGACACAGCCAGCTTCACTTTGTGCGGGGCATACATTTTGAACAGCCCTCGCTCCAGGTCTTTGCCCATCTGGGTGCTGTCTTGTGTGCCGAAGCGACACCATTGGCTGCCCACGCAGGTTTTAACCGTGCGCAGGCCTTTGGCGTAGGCATGGCCGCTGGGCATGTCGAGGTCTTTCCAAACGTTTTGCAGGTCCTCTTTTTTAACGCCAAGCAAGTCGATGCGCTGCCCACCAGTCACCTTCACCGTGGGGATGTTGTACTTCTCGACCACGTCGGCAATGCGGCGAAGTTCGGCTGCTGTTGTCTCCCCGCCCCACATGCGTGGCACCACGGAATAGGTTTTGTCTTTTTGAATGTTGGCATGCGCGCGCTCGTTGATGAAGCGGCTTTGCGGATCGTCTTTGGCTTCACCGGGCCAAGAACTGATGAGGTAATAGTTCACCGCGGGTCGGCAACTTGAACAGCCGTTGGGGGTGCGCCAGTTCATGGTCGAGAACACTTCCTCTTTGGTGGTGAGGTGGTGTTTAAAAATGGCATCGCGCACGGCCTGATGACCATGGTCGGTGCAACCGCACATGGGTTTGGTTTTGGGCGTTGCTGAATAATCGGCCCCTGCGGTGCTCATCAAGATTTGCTCGCACAGGCCCGTGCATGAGCCACACGACGCACTGGCCTTGGTGTGCTTGCGCACCTCTTCGATGGTAAACAGGCCTTTGGTTTTGATGGCCTGCACAATGGTGCCTTTGCACACGCCGTTGCAACCGCACACTTCATCGCTGTCGGCCATGCGGCTGGCCTGGCTTTGGCCCTCGTGCCCGGTGTCGCCAATGTTGTTTTGCCCAAACATCAACTTGTCGCGAATTTCTTTGATGGGTTTGGCTTCGCGCATTAACTTGAAATACCAAGAACCATCGGCGGTATCACCATAGAGGCAGGCGCCCACCAGTTTGTCCTCTTTGATGACCAGTTTTTTGTACACGCCACCGATTGGGTCAGAAAGCAGCAGTTCTTCAAAGCCGTCACCGCCCATGAAATTGCCGGCCGAAAACAAATCCACACCGGTTACTTTCAGTTTGGTGGAGGTCACCGACCCCTCATACCGGCCAATGCCAAATTGAGCCAAATGGTTGGCGCACACCTTGGCTTGCTCAAACAAAGGGGCCACCAAACCATAGGCCACACCACGGTGGCTGGCGCACTCACCGACTGCATATACCCGCGGATCGGTCACGGTTTGCAGGGTGTCGCTGACCACCACGCCCCGGTTGCAGTGCAGGCCACTGCTTGCTGCCAGCTTGTCGTTGGGGCGAATACCAACGGCCATCACCACCAAATCAGCGGGTCGGCGCTCGCCGTCGGCAAACTCAATTTCGGCCACACGACCATCGACACCAGCGTGAAGGGCCTTGGTGTTTTTGGCCAACAAAAATTTAAGACCTTTGGCTTCCAGGCTCTTTTGCAACAGGCCCGCGGCAGTGGGGTCAAGCTGGCGCTCCATCAACCAGGTGGGCAAGTGCACCACGCTCACGTCCATGCCTTGAATGGCCAGGCCATTGGCGGCCTCCAAACCCAAAAGGCCTCCGCCGATTACCACGGCTTTGCGATAGTGCTTGGCCGCTTCCAGCATGGCTTCGGTGTCCGCAATGTCGCGGTAGCCAATCACCCCGGGCAAATCGGCGCCTGGCACCGGCAATATAAAAGAGTTGGAGCCCGTGGCCAGCAGCAAGCGGTCGTAAGCGGCTGTGGTGCCGTCAGCGCATTTCACAACCCGCTTCACGCGATCAATTTCGGTGACTGTGCGGCCCACGTGCAATGTGATGTTGTTGCTGGTGTACCAGTCCCAGTCGTTCAACACGATTTCTTCGAATTTTTGCTCACCCGCCAGCACGGGGGAGAGCATAATCCGGTTGTAATTGGGATGCGGTTCTGCGCCAAACACGGTGATTTCATACAGTTCTGGCGCGAGCTTCAACAGCTCTTCCACCACTCGAATACCGGCCATGCCATTGCCGATTACCACCAGCTTTTGTTTTTTGACGGACATCAACATACGTTCAATCCCAATTTCCAAAAAAAAACGGTGCCCTGCTGCATGCAGCGGGACACCGTTGTCCAACTCCGTCAGTTGCAAGCAACCTTGGAGACCTGTCAATCCACCTGCAGGTCGCCGCCGTTGACGACCCACGACCTTAACTGTGCAAGGGGCGTGCCAGGGAAAATTGGGGGTATTTGCACCACAAGGAGGCCAAACCTGGCCCCCTTGCGGCGATTAGAAGCCCATATGGGCGTGGGCGGGCACTGTTGTAGTGCAACGCACCAAATTACGACCGGCACATGCCAGTGGGGTCTGCCACGCGGGCAGGCAAAGCCACGCTGGCGCTCACATTCACGGGTGCGGGCAACCGGTTAAAACTGGTGATGAACACCGGGCTGTAGCCCTGCAGGGTCAGGGTGATGGCATCCCCCTCCATCAACTGGGCAGAAATACCCGCCAAATCAAGGTTGTGCTCGCCATAGCCTTTCACCGGCGTAATCTGTTCATGCAACACCGACTGGCTGCCATCGGCACGTGTGATCCCCAGGCCAACATAAACAATCGGCGCTTCGGGCGAAGCTGGCCCCACGGGATCCACTTTGACCCTGGCTTTGGGGGTGCCCACATAGCAACCGGGCTGGTTGGCATTGTTGAGCGCCACATAGATGGGGCGAGCCAACTGGGAGGCATCGGTGTAAGTCAGGCCCGAAGGAATGCCAGTCACGCCGGTATTCACCATGGTGGGGGCAGTGAAATCAGAAGGGGCAGCCTGGGTGTTCAGGCGTGGACGTGACGATCCACTGGCCTTGATTTCAATGGCGGTGGGGTCTGCGCGGCCATCTTCCAGCACTGCAGTGATCTCAGGCAAAGGCAAAGGATCAAAACCCAGGTAGTTGGCCGACTTGGCTTGCGAATTGCCGATCAGGTTTTGCACCAGGAACTGGAACATCAGGTTTTTCAGCGGCATCACACAACGACCGGTGGCAGCATCAAACACACTGGCCGGGCAGGTTTGAGCCGTGCTCTTTAGCCAAACCAAGCTCTCATTGAAGGCGTATTTGGCTGGCGTGCCAGCCAAGCTGTCGGCTGGGCTTTCTTGGATGCCCAACGCATCCAAGCTATGACCAAACTTTACAAACAGCAGCTTGGCATTTTTGTTCACCTGGCGATAACACTCAAAGTTTTGAAGGCCTTCATTCAGGTTGAACAGCACATCGCGAGCGCCCTGAATGAAGAATGCAGGCACATCATTTTTAAGGGTCATGCCGTTGGGCAGGTTGGCCGACAGGTCGCAATACGAAATCGAGCCTTGCGAACCCAAGCGGGTCACAATGTCATCAGACACTTGCCCAGTGGTGTTGGCTTCAGCCAAACCTTGGAACAGAAATGGATCGAATCGGCCTCGGTTGCTGTTCAACCCCGCCGCCACCAAGGCATTCAGGTAGGTGGTTTTGGGCACGGTGGCCGGCGCAAGGCTGTAGCGCAGGTCGTACCAAGTGCCGTTGGGCACCATGGCGTCAATGCGCTCATCCAAACCGGTGCCAATCAACTGGAATGCACCGCCATAGCTGCGACCGATGGTGCCCACCACGGGGTTGGGCTGACCAGCCTTGTTGCGGTAGCCCAAGTTGGGCAAATTGGCCTCGGCCCAATCCAGAATGGTTTGAAAATCTTTGCCCTCGAATTCGGGGTCTAGAATGGTCACGCGGCCACCGGTGTCGCCATGACCACGCTGGTCATACGAAATCACATACCATCCAGCACGGCCAGCCACAGGGTTTTTCTGGTTGTAGGCCACCTGCAGGGTGTCAATGCCAATTTCGGAACCCTGCGTGGCTTCATCAAAATCAAGCGATCGGGTGCGGCTGCCCCCAAAGCCGTGGGAATGCAGCAGCAGTGGCGCAGGCTCCGCAGCATCGAGTTCTGGGAAATACACCGTCAGTGCCAGCGGGGTGCCATCAAAAGCTGAAATGGTCACCTGCTCAACACGCGCGGTGTGGCCTGCCGCCGTGGCCGAATTTTTAACCTTCATGGGTGCAAGGGTTTCTGAGGGAGTGACCGTGCCACCGCCCCCACCGCCCACGGGCGCCCGCTGCTCCAGGCTGCTTTCAGACAGACAGCCCTGCAAGCTCAGGCCCAACACCAACAAACCAACCCAACGCGAACCCGTGAACATGAAAAGTCTCCAAAATGTAATCTTTGTAAGTACTTATACAGTTGGAATCGGCATTTCAGATTCGAGCCATTGGCGGTTGCCTGGGTTAAAATATTGAATTGCCTGTCAATAATTGTGACTTTGATGCCCGCTTCAGTGCCCAATTCCCCCCCACAACCCGCCAAGCACAAACCGCTGATGGTGCTGGGCATTGAAAGTTCTTGCGACGAAACCGGCGTGGCCATTTGCACCACCGAGGGTCAAATTCTAGGGCAGGCTTTGCACTCACAAATCGCCATGCACAAAGATTACGGCGGTGTGGTGCCCGAACTGGCCTCGCGCGACCACATTCGCCGACTCATCCCCCTGCTTGAGCAAGTGCAACAACAAAGTGGGGTGAACTTAAACCAATTGCATGCGGTGGCAGTCACCACCGGCCCAGGCTTACCTGGGGCGCTGATGGCTGGCAGCGCCTTTGCCTACAGCCTCGCCATGGGTCTTGGCCTGCCCGTGCTGCCCATACACCACCTGGAAGGGCACTTGTTGTCGCCTTTGCTGAGCCAAAATCCGCCGAGCTTCCCGTTTACCGCATTGTTGGTCAGCGGGGGGCACAGCCAGTTGATGGGCGTGCACGGCCTTGGGAATTACCAAGTACTGGGCGAAACCCTGGACGACGCTGCTGGCGAGGCCTTCGACAAGACCGCCAAAATGATCGGTCTGCCCTACCCAGGCGGGCCAGCGCTCGCCAAATTGGCCGAGCAGGGCGATGCACAGCGATTCAAACTGCCGCGCCCCATGCTGCACAGCGGCGATTTCATGTTCAGTTTTTCTGGCCTGAAAACCGCGGTGCTGACCACAGCCATGAAACTGGCCGGTGTTACACAGCCAGCCGAGCACATGGCCATCGCCGAGCAAGACAAGGCCGACCTGGCAGCCAGCTTCCAGGCGGCGATTGTGGACGTGTTGGTTAAAAAATCGATGGCTGCCTGCAAACAAATGGGCCACAAGCGGCTGGTGGTGGCAGGTGGGGTGGGAGCCAACCGCATGCTGCGCAAGCAATTACACGAGTCTGCCCACAAAACAGGGGTGGAAGTGTTTTTCCCGGAGCTTAACCTGTGCACAGACAACGGCGCCATGATTGCCTTTGCTGGGGCCATGCACCTGCGCGCCAACCCCACTTTGTTGAATCAAAAAAACTACGCCATGCAAACCCGCCCCAGGTGCGCTCTGGTCCCTCCAAATGAAGCAACCCCCTTGGTTTGATTCAAAAAATTAAAACGTAAAACGACGGCTGTTTAAACAATTTGACATCACCCGATCTCAGTAGCATCTGAACTATTCAAGCAGTTCATGTTGTTCTGTTCGAACATTTCTCAGGAGATCCAAGTGAGTCGATTTTTATCAAAATTCCTTTTGTCGTTCGCCGCCGCCGCATGCATCGTTAGCCCAGCCATGGCCGATGAGAAGGTCACCAAAGCCATGAGTGCGCTCAAACAAGAACTGGCTGCCCAGGGCAAGCCTCGCCTTGAGGGAGATCAATTGTTTTTTGGCAGCTCTAAAATCAATGGCGACTTTACGATTGTTGACAAAATCACGGCCAAGCACGGTGGAACAGCCACCCTGTTTGTGAAAGAAGGCAACAACTACATCCGCAGAAGCACCAATGTGATGAAAGCTGGGCAGCGGGCTGTGGGTACTCCGCTGGATCCTTCTGGACCCGCCAAAGCAGCCATTGACAGCGGCAAGCCATTTTATGGTCCGGTGGATATTCTTGGAAAAATTTACCAAACCGGTTACGAGCCCATTGTGAATGAGAGCGGCGCCACGATTGGCATTTATTACGTTGGTTATTCTCTGGAATAAACAGCGAAAAAATATCCAAAAGATTCAGGGGTCATCATGAGTATCGTCAAACGGATTTATGCCGGGTTTGGATTTATTTTGCTGTCTTTAATTGCTTGCCAGGTGCTGGTGGGCAGTTTGATGGGCAAACTCAACGAATCATTCACCGTCTTGGTGGATTCAAAGTTCGAAATCCAATCACAGGCCGCCTTGGCACAAGTGGAATTTCTAAAAGCCGAGCGTCCAATCAAAGACTTGATGTACGCAAATGACCCCATTCTGCAAAAAGCCGTTGCAGACAAT
This sequence comes from Limnobacter sp., assembly GCF_964228395.1. Lineage (GTDB taxonomy): Bacteria > Pseudomonadota > Gammaproteobacteria > Burkholderiales > Burkholderiaceae_B > Limnobacter. Next base: position 109,078 of record NZ_CAXQZX010000122.1, on the reverse strand, counting down.
TTGGACACCGCGATTGCAGCCATTCAAAAAAGCGGCCAGATCAGCAAAGCCCTCGACTCCCAGGAAATCACCGATCTGCTGAGCAGCCTGGCCACCGGGCTTTCGGAATACAAAACCAACTTCCAGGCCATGATGCAAGCCGAAATTGGCCCGCAACGCATGTTGGCCACGGTGGTGGTCAGAAAGTCAGCCCGTGCCGCAGAGGAACAGCTTGTCAAAGTGCTTGAACTCATCGAAGCGAGCGTTAACCAATCCAAACTGAGTGCAGAAAACCTCCAGACCACAGCCATTCAAACCTTCACCATCGTGGCGCTGATCGCCGTTGTTGCAGGGATCATCATTGCATGGCTCATTGGCCGTTCTATTTCCAGGCCGGTGAACAAACTGCAATCGGTGATTCGTCAAGTGCAAGAAACATCCAACTTGAGCCTTCGAGTCAACCTGAACGAGAAACACGAGATCGCAACAATCGCTTCCTCGTTCGACTCTTTAATGAGCAGTTTCAGTGAAACCGTGAAGGGCATTCGCGCATCGGCCGAGCAAATCGGGTCTACTGTGTCAGAGGTTCGTTCCTCCGGGCTCCAAATTTCGCAGAGCACTCAAAAACAAGAATCCATCACCGATTCTTTGAACACCATTGCGAGCGATGCCAACGACAAACTGGAATCCTCCTGCAGCTACCTCAATAGCGCACAAGAGGTGTCAGTGAATACGCGCACCCAGTTGCTCAACTCCATGCGCTCCATGCGCGAGACCGCATCGTCGGTCAACAGCGTGGTTGAAATTGTGAGCAAAAACGGCGAGCGCATTGGCACCTTGAACGAGAGTTCCACCATGATTGGCGGAATCATCAACACCATCAAACAAATTGCGGACCAAACCAATTTGCTGGCCTTAAACGCCGCCATTGAGGCTGCGCGAGCGGGCGAACAAGGGCGTGGTTTTGCTGTGGTGGCCGACGAAGTCCGCAAACTGGCCGAAGACACGGCAAACGCTGCCAACCAGATTTCCAAGCTCATTTTGGACATCCAGAATCAAATCCAGGAATCGGTGGCCATGATGTCGGATGCCAATGCAAAATCGGATGATTCTTTGCAAAAGGTGGCTGGCTCTGAGCAAGACATGGCCTTGTTGCACGCAGAATCAGACAAAATGAACCAGACCTTTGAGTCGTTCGGATTATTGCTGAAAGAGCAACAAGCCAGCATGGCAAGGTTTTTCAGCGGCATCGGGGAGATTGTGGACGCAGCCTCTGTGAACTCCTCCATTGCCCAAAAAGCCAGTGAAGTGGCCAACAGGCTGGATGACCGCGCCAACCAACTTCAAAACGCTGTGTCACGATTTGTGGTGTAAGCGAGTCAACAGATCGTTAAAAGACTTGTATTGATTCGGGCAAGCACCAATTATATTTAAAGGGCTGAACGGGGTACCATCTACAGGCTTAGACGAGGTACCCCCAATGAACGCGCCCATTGAAGAATTTGCCGCAGATGCGGCCAAGCGCCAGGCTGTGATTGACGGCCTGCTTGACATTCTGCCCCAGCACGCCGTGCTTCACGAAGTGGAAGACACCCGCCCCTACGAATGCGACGGGCTGAGTTTATTCCGCCAATTGCCCATGGCCGTGGCCCTGCCCGAGACCGAAACCCAGGTCATCGAGATTCTTAAGCTGGCCCACCGCCTGAATGTGCCGGTGGTGGCGCGCGGTGCGGGCACCGGCTTGTCTGGAGGGGCACAACCCCACAAACACGGCATCGTGCTAGGCATGGCCAAATTCAACAAGATACTGAGCGTGGATGTGATGTCCCGCAGCGCTGTGGTGCAACCCGGTGTACGCAACCTGGCCATTTCTGAAGCCGTGGCCCAGCACGGCCTGTACTACGCTCCCGACCCCTCTAGCCAGATCGCCTGCACCATTGGCGGCAATGTGGCAGAGAACAGCGGTGGTGTGCACTGCCTGAAGTACGGCTTGACCGTGCACAATGTGTTGAAAGTGCGCGGCATCACCATTGAAGGCGAAGTGGTGGAATTCGGCTCTGAAGCGCCAGACGCTCCAGGTCTGGAGCTGATCAACCTCGTGATTGGCTCGGAAGGCATGTTGGCAGTGGTCACGGAAGTCACAGTGAAGCTGGTTCCCAAACCCGCCTTGGCGCAAGTGATCATGGCCAGCTTTGACGACGTCACCAATGCTGGCAACGCTGTGGCCGCAGTAATTGCTGCGGGCATCATTCCCGCTGGCCTTGAGATGATGGACAAACGCGCCAGCCAAATGGTGGAGCCCTTTGTAAAGGCGGGTTACGACACCGAAGCGGAGGCCATTTTGCTGCTTGAAAGCGATGGCACACCCGAGGAAGTGGCCGAAGAAATTGAAGCCATGACCCGAGTGCTCAATGGCTGCGGAGCCACCGCCATCAAAGTGTCGCAAAGCGAAGCCGAGCGGCTGAAGTTTTGGGCGGGACGAAAAAACGCATTTCCGGCAGCCGGACGAATTTCGCCCGACTACTACTGCATGGACGGCACCATTCCCCGCCGCAGCCTGGCTCGGGTGCTCAACGCCATCACCGAGATGGAAAAAAAATACGACATGCGCTGCGCCAACGTGTTTCATGCCGGTGACGGCAATTTGCACCCCCTGATTTTGTTTGATGCAAACAAGCCCGAAGAAATTAAACGGGCCGAAGACTTTGGCGCCGAAATTCTGGAATTGTGTGTGGAAGTGGGCGGCACAGTCACGGGTGAACACGGCGTGGGTATCGAGAAAATCAATCAAATGTGCGTGCAGTTCTCGCGCGCTGAGTTGGATGCGTTTTTTGCTGTCAAGAAGGCGTTTGATGAGCCCGGCCTGCTCAACCCGGGCAAAGTGGTGCCTACCCTGCACCGTTGCGCCGAGTATGGTCGCATGCATGTGCATCACGGCAAAATGCCTTTTGCCGATCTGCCCCGTTTTTAAGTGAACCAACACCATGCCTGATTTTCTGGACGAACTGTGCGTACGCGTTGAAAAAGCGGCGCGCACGCAAACCAAGCTGCGCCCGGTGGGCGGCGGCACCAAAAATTTTTACGGCGGCCCACTCGAAGGTGAAGAGGTAGACCTGCGCCCATGGCAGGGGATTGTGGAATATGAGCCCACCGAGCTGGTCATGACCATCAAGGCAGGCACCCCTCTGCACACCGTAGAAGCTGCGCTTGCCGCTGAAAAGCAAGAACTCGCCTTTGAGCCGCCGCGCCTGGGTGGGCCCAACCACCAACACAGCACCATTGGCGGTGTGGTGGCAAGCGGTTTGGCCGGCCCGGCCCGCTTGGCCAAAGGTGGCGTTAAAGACTACGTGCTGGGTTGCACCCTACTCGATGGCAGGGCTCAGCTGCTTCACTTTGGCGGCGTGGTGATGAAAAACGTGGCGGGTTACGATGTGTCCCGCGTGATTCCCAGCAGCATGGGCACCTTGGGCATTGCAGTGGAATTGTCTATCAAGGTTATGCCCGTGGCTCCCGCCGAAGCCACATTGGTGTTTGAGTTGCCGGTGAACGAGGCCATCAGGCAGAGCAACACGTGGCTATCTAAGCCACTGCCCATCAATGCCACTTTCTGGGAGCAAGGTAGACTCACTGTGCGCTTGCGCGGAGCCAGCGCAGCCATTCAAACCGCCATCAAAACCATGGGCGGGCAAGAGCTTCCACAGGCCCAGGCACAAGCCTTTTGGGCCAGCGTGCGTGACCAGCAACACAGCTTTTTTACTCAAGCGGGTGACCTTTGGCGGCTGGCCTTGCCACCCACCACCGCAGACCTGGCCATGCATGGTCAAAGTGTTCACGAGTGGGGCAGTGGTCTGCGTTGGTTCAGGCCCGAGCCAGGCATGCAAGCCAGCGACATTCGCGCCGTGATTGGTCGGGCAAAAGGCCACGCGACCCTTTACAAAACAGACAACACCGAGGCCAGGCAGCACGCCTTCCACATGCCCGACGCCGTCATGACCAAGCTGCAGCGCAAACTGAAAGCGCAGTTCGACCCAGCAGGCATTTTCAGCATCAATCGTTTGGCCCCCATTCTTTAAGCGCATCGCCATGGACACCCAACTCGCCGACTGGATCAAAGACACCCCCGAAGGACAAACTGCAGATGCCATTTTGCGCAAGTGTGTGCATTGTGGATTTTGCACCGCCACCTGCCCCACCTACCAAATTTTGGGTGACGAGCTGGACAGCCCACGCGGCCGCATTTACCTCATCAAGCAAGTGCTTGAAGGCAAACAGGTCACCCGCAAAACGCAACAACACCTGGACCGCTGCCTCACCTGCCGCAACTGCGAGAGCACCTGCCCCTCGGGCGTGAAATACGGCCAACTGATCGACATTGGTCGCAAAGTGGTGGACGAGCGGGTAGAACGCCCCACTGGCGAAAAACTGATGCGCAACGGCCTGAAATCCCTGATGACCAACCGGCCCATGTTTACGGCGGGCATGGCTGTGGGCAAAGCGGTGCGTAGTTTGCTGCCGCAAAGCATTCAAAAAAAGGTGCCCGCCAAACGCCCCACCCTGCCGTTTGCACAGGGCACGCATGCACGCAAGGTTATTTTGCTCAAAGGGTGTGTGCAACCCGCCATGATGCCGTCCATTGACAGCGCCACCTCTGTGATTTTGGATGCATTGGGCGTTCAAAGCGTGGTGGTGGCCGAGTCTGGCTGCTGTGGTGCCGTGAAATTTCACCTGAATGATCACGATGGGGGCCTGGCCCAAATGAAAGCCAACATCGATGCTTGGCTGCCCCTGATTGAAAACGGTGAAGCCGAAGCGCTGGTGATGAACGCCTCAGGCTGCGGCGTGATGGTGCGTGAATACCACCACCACTTTGCCCATGACCCCGAATATGCTGAAAAGGCACGCAAAATCAGCGAACACACCCTGGACATCGGCGAGTTTATTACCCGCCAAAGCGACGAGGGTTTGCAACGCCTGGCCACGCAAGTGAAGGCTGCCATTGCACAGCAACGAATACCCGCACGCATTGCGTTCCACCCCCCCTGCACTCTGCAACACGGCCAGCAACTCAAGGGCGTGGTCGAGGGCGTGCTTACCAAATTGGGCTTTGAACTCACCCCCGTGACCGACTCACATTTGTGCTGTGGTTCCGCAGGCACCTACTCGGTATTGCAGCCCGAGCTTTCGGGCGAACTTAAAAAACGCAAACTGGCCAATTTGATGGCAGGCCAACCCCAAGCCATTGCCTCCGCCAACATTGGATGCCTTGGGCACCTGGAAAGCGATGCCACAGTGGATGTGCGCCACTGGGTGGAATGGGTGGCACAAGCGGTTTAAACGGAACTGGGGGGTTGCTGCAGCTACTTAGGTGTCCAAACATTGAACACCTGAGGTTTTGCAATGCCAAGCTCCCAACAAGTTTTTAACACATCGCCCAGCCTGCTTTCTTTTTCGGACGACGACGCCAGTTCAGCCAGGTTTTCGTCCCGCAGCTCCATCGGCGTGCCCAGCAGCTTGCCCGAGTCCACTTGTACCACACCATGCACACCCAGGTCGCCGGCGTGCTCAGAGCACTTGGGCCACGATGTGCCAGGCAATCTTGCCAAGCAACTCCTTAGGTCAATAGGCCTCAGCGAATCCGCTTCAGCCAAAGCCCAAGTTTTTGCGTTGTGCAAAACCATCGAAAGAAGTGCTCCCGCAGTCAGTCCACAACACCGCCAAGCGCTGGGCCATGTCTTGGTAAGTAACGATGTGCAGCACGATGGTCGTCTGCCTGACCATCTGCGAAAACACTGCATTTGGGCTGTCTTGGAGCACATGAGCAATAACAGCGACGCATCTCGGACCACACACAAACTGCTCGAAAGCTACGTCAAAAAAGGGGAAGTAGAATGGGTGTATCGACTGGCCAGCCAGGTGGGTCTAAAAAAAGCCTAACGCGCGCAAATCACCTGCCGACGGGCATAGTAGCCCGGGTGTGAGGGCACAATCGGCATCATCATGTCTGCGCCATCAATGCTCTTCAATACCTCGGTGGTGCAAGCCTTCACACCCACAGTGCTCAACCATTTTCGAGCCGCCTCGTCTGCATCCAATTCAAACTGGCGATTCATGGCATGCAGTTTTTCCATGCTGCCCGGTTCGCGTTCCAGCGCATCAAACGCCATTTCGGGCGTGGGCAAGCCAGCCAGCTCCATGGCCTTCATGCCCAGCTTTTTTTGGTGTGCATGGTAAACATGGGCGTATTCGTGGGCAATCACAAACAACAAACCGTCGCTGCTCAAGCCCGCCAAGAAGTCGGGGTCGATGGTCAGCAACGGCCCCTCGGGCCGCTCGGCCACGTAGGCGCGGCTCCATGTTTTTGAAAGGCTGACTTGCAATTGGATGTTGGGGATCGCAGATCGCAACAATGCGATGGCGGCCGGAATATCGCTTGCAGAGGCTGCCGTGGCAAAACGACTCAAACCCATGAGCGTGGCAGCAAGCAGAACACAACACGCAAACTTCACACCACTTTGCATCAACCACCTCGTTCCACTGCCTGCACCACAATCAAAGTTTAAAACAAGGGGGAACAAACAAGCAATTGAAGTTACACAGCATACCTATGACTGCTGATGCAACACCATTTTGAATGACACCACACAACATCAACCCACCGCCAAGCTGCGCAATCTGCAATCAAAGTGTTCTACCCAACGAACCAGACCTCATCGCACAACACCCGGCACAAAGCCGCAGCCTAGTTGCGCATGCAAGCTGCCTGGGGCAACAGTTATATCGGCAAATGGCCAGCATCATGCCAGCGCCATTTCATCTTTACTCAGACCACTTGTTCAACAGTGCCGCAGCACAGGCAGATACAATTTCCCCCTATTTGCGACTGGGCTTTTTAACCGAGCAAATCGAACAAGGGCACACTCACGAACGCGCCACAAAACATTTGGCGACAAGCGCCATGAACACCGATTTGGCACTGCAAACAAACAACCCGTGGCTCAAGGTAAACACGCTTAAAGCGCTCAGCCTTGAATTGCCCGCCAGCACTGCGCCTGTGAATGCAGCCATATTTCGGCGCATGGCGCTTCACTTAGAAAACGCTGAGGCTGCGGGGCTTGGCAATTGTGTCGGTATATTTGAACACCCCAACCATGAGGCGGGGTTTTTTGCCAGCAAAACCATGCTGGCCATGCTGGCCTTAAGAAACGCCCCGAAAGAGGCCGAGAGTTGGCAACTGATGGCCCGCATGTTACCCGATGACAACCCGGTGGCAGGCCTTCAACACATTTGGGGAAAACAGGGCGCCAAACACGGCTTGCCCTCTGTGATCAGCAAACATTACTGCAACATGCGCGCACAGCAACTAAATACCAAAGGGGCCTAGCGGCCTGGGCCAAGTCCCCAAGCAAACTTTAAGGTGCCAGACGCTTGCGCACCCATTGCCCACCCTGAAGAATAAATGCCAAGCGATCGTGCAAACGTGAGGGCCGACCCTGCCAAAACTCGAATGCAGTGGGCACCACGCGGTAGCCCCCCCAGAACGGAGGTCGAGCCGGCGCCTCTCCCAATTCAGATTTCACCTTGCACAAGCGCTCTTCCAGCACTTGCCGGGATGCAATTTCTGCGCTCTGCGGCGAAGCCCATGCTCCATGGCGGCTGCCCAAAGGCCTGGAAAAGTAATACGCATCCGACTCTTCTGCGCTAAGTTTTTCCACAGTGCCCTCAATGCGCACCTGGCGCTCAAGCTCGGTCCAGTGAAACAAAAGTGCCGCGTATGGGTTATGCGCCAACTCTTGGCCTTTGCGGCTATCGTAATTGGTAAAAAAGCTGAAGCCGCGCTCATCCACACCTTTGATTAGAACGATTCTGGCCGAAGGGCGTCCGTCGGCTGTGACAGTGGCCAGCGTCATCGCATTGGGTTCGGGCAATTGTGCATCCAGCGCCTGCTGAAACCACAACTTAAAAAACTCAAACGGATCTTTGGGGGCGTGGGCCTCATCGAGGCTGGCTTGGGTGTAATCCTTTCGGATATCGGCGATGGACATGGCCATGGTCACTCCTGTACTGCTGAAGGTATGATCACGTATTGTCCCATGTCAGCCCACCTTCTGCATGCCAAACGATTCTGAACTGATCGACGAGTTTTGCACCGCCTTGTGGCTGGAAGAAGGCCTAAGCAAGGCCACTCTGCAGGCCTACCGCACTGATCTGTTTCAACTCGCCGCCTGGTTGACCCAGCACTTAAAGCTTGGTGTGGCCCACGCCAGCGCAGAGCATTTGCAAAACCATGTGCATGACCTGGTGGACCTAAAAACCACCAGCCTGAACCGCAAACTGAGCAGCTACAAACGGTTTTTTAGATGGCTACAAGCCAACCAGCGACGAGGCGACAACCCCACGGAACAACTCAGTGGTGTGCGTCAAGGTTTAAGAATTCCGAAATCCATTGCAGAAGACCAAGTGATCGCACTGCTTGAGGCGCCCGACCTGAACACTTCGGCGGGCATACGAGACCGCGCCATGCTGGAACTGATGTACGCCAGCGGTTTGCGCGTGTCTGAACTGGTGAGCATGCCGCTACGCGCCGTGGACCTGCAAGCAGGCGCCGTGAAGGTCACGGGTAAGGGCAACAAAGAGCGCCTTGTGCCCATGGGCGAGCCAGCACGCCAAGCCATTGCGCTTTACCAGCAACAGGCCCGCGCAGATCTTCTTAAAGGACAACAAAACGAGCATCTGTTCGTCACCCACTTTGGCAAACCCATGACTCGCCAGGCCTTTTGGAAAAACATCAAACGATATGCCTTGAAGGTGGGCATACATACCCACATCAGCCCCCACGTGTTGCGGCACGCTTTTGCAACACACCTGTTAAACCACGGCGCAGACCTGCGGGTGGTGCAGCTGTTGCTAGGGCATGCCAACATTGTGACCACGCAGATCTACACCCACGTGGCCAAAGAGCATTTGCGCGATGTGCTCACCCAAGCCCACCCGCTGGGGCGGGCTCGCCGAGCTGATCGCTAACCTTATTCCTCGCGGCGGAGAACATCAAACCAGTGAATGGGCGCAGCGGGGGAGACGGGCATGCCTTGCGGATTATCACGGGATGCACGGGCCGCCCGGGCAAATTCAGTGGCCAGGTTCCTGGCCACAGGGTTGGTTGGTGTACGTTGCTCCAATGGCAAAGCGCCAGTAACGTGCGCCTCTAGAGCACCCACCAGGGCGGGTGGCGAGGCTGTGTTTGCATTAAACGGCAGTTGTGTGGCCAACAGCCTGGCCGCCCGAGCCGGCGCGGGCGGGGCCACAGGTGTTGTAACTGGCTGGGCATGCGCAGGGGTCATGGGGCTTGAAGAGCCGGTTGAGCTGGCGGGGGAAGATGGGCTGTTCATGCTTGCAAAGCCTCGCAAGTTGTAAAGCTTTGGGTGGCATTCACCATCATATGGTTCCACACTCTTGAGCGCGAAGAGTGGCCAAAGTAGGCCAGCAAGCGTTGTGCATTCACACTGCACAGCCACAAGCCTGCCCAGCTTTGCGGCACAATAGGCGCAAAGTCAACCGAACAACAACCTGGAGACCAACACCGTGATTGAATTCATTGCAGCGCTGATTGTGGCCTACCTCATCGGATCCATTTCTTTTGCTGTGGTGGTGTCCAAGTTTTCTGGCCTGGCAGACCCCCGCACCTACGGGTCCAAGAACCCAGGCGCCACCAATGTGCTTCGCAGTGGCAACAAAAAAGCAGCCATTTTTACCCTGCTGGGCGATGCACTGAAGGGCACGGTGGCTGTGTGCCTTGCGGTGTATTACCAAGAGGCCTTGGACCTTTCCAGAAATGACATCGCCTGGGTGGGCCTCGCTGCCTTTGTTGGCCACCTCTACCCCATCTTTTTTAAATTCGAGGGCGGCAAGGGTGTGGCCACGGCCTTGGGTGTGCTTCTCGGCCTGAACTGGATTTTGGGCCTGGCCACCGCTGTCACCTGGATTGTCATTGCCTATTTTTTCCGGTATTCGTCGCTCGCCGCGCTGGTGGCCAGCGTATTTGCCGTGTTTTACAACTTTCTGCTCTTTGGTGCCAATGGGCAGGCCGCGGCCATCCTCATCATGTCAGCATTGCTGATTTACCGCCACAAACAAAACATCGCGAATCTGATTGCCGGCAAAGAAGGAAAGATCGGTCAAAAATCCAAGTGACCGGAGCCGGGGCGGGCACCAAGCTCATTTGATGTGAACTTTGGCCACAACACTCACCACGCAATGGGTAACCTTCTTGGAGAGTGTGAATGCCCGTCCAACAAACCACTGCAAGCGGGGCTGCTGCACCCGTTAACAATCCCTCTTGGGGTGATATTGGCAAAGCATTCAATGAAGCTGCCAAAGCCCTTGCAATTAAATTAATTCCGGGCATTCGGGCCTGTGCGCCCGGCAACAAGACTACATCAACAGTTCCTCCAGCCGGTGCCCCGATAGCCATGGCTGAACCGGAGGGAGCTATCGCTGGGCCAACAGCTGCTGGGCCTGCAGAGAACCCACAAAACGTTCGTGCAACCGAACAAAATCAGGCCAGACAGTGGTTAATCGATCAATGCAAGACCATATCAACCAAACTGGGCCAAGCCGAGTTAAACCCTCAGCCAGAGCTCCACAAGGTTTACGAAGTTGCGAAGGAGTTCAAACAAGCACTGAGCAACAACCAAGAAAGGCTCCAACTACTTTGGCCAGCAGATCTACAGGAAGACTTTCAGGCCAACCTTCAACTGATCGAGCAGCACTTCCAAGGTGTCGAATCAACCAAGATTTCTTTGGTCGAGGTCGATTTTCTGCTGACTTACATCAACTTCATGAAAACCTGTGTAGGCGAAGCGGGCGGACAACTGGAGCAACAATTTTGCCAGTTGGAAAATTTGTTCACCAAGGTGCGCAGCAAGCTAATTGAACAAATTGATACCAAAAACAATGAACTGAAAAACATCAAAAACGAAATTCAAACAGAGCAGGTCAACATCCAAAACCTAGCCGCCCAAATCGAGGCAATTAATCAAATACCAGCAGCCGATCGAACGGCCGCACAAAACACAGAGTTAACGCGTCTGGGTAATGAAAGAGAAGCGCTTTTACAAGCCGAACAACAAAATCGACAGACCACTGAACAACTTCAGATCGAAATATCCAGGCTCTCTACCCTTCCCGGCATGGCTGATGTGCCGGCTTTGGCTAAGCAAGTTGATGACCTAGAACAGGCAGTGGCGAATGCACAAATGGCGCTGGACGATCTACCAGACGACGCACCTGAACGTTCGCAGCAAGAACTAAACCAAACACTCAATGAAGTCACTACAAATTTGCGCACAAAACGGGACCAGTTGGAAAATGCGCAGCAACATCGTGAAACCATACTGCGCGAACCAAACTCATCGATCAAAACAGACACTCAAAGACTGTTAGGTCAACAGCAAACCGTTCAGGCAAAGCGACTCGGATTGGAGGTTGACCCAGGACCACAAGGTTTGGACTCTATTTTCAACAAGAGCGTCAAACTGCTTGCAAATGAGTGCCAAGACGTTTGCAAGTTGGCCACCCGCAGCAACAAGGTAAACAAGGAATGGGGAAATGCATCTCTTTTGATGCTCAACCGTATTAATACCCTCCATGCAAACCAACCAATGCCCGGCGTACCCGCTGAAGCCGCGGGCCATGCACTGCCACCCCTCGATGAACTACCCACAGAATTAACAAGCTATTTGCCAAACAATGCTTCTGCCCAGCGGAAGATTGGTGGGCGCCCAGTTTATGAATACGCATTGAATATTGTTCAGTCAAAGGTTCTAGAGCAGAATCCAGAAAATCCAGATGCAGTAGTAAACGTTTGCAATTTGGCCACGCAAGAAGAAAAAACCTTGGCGCACATCGTGGTGGGAGCCTGGGCCGCAAAGCAGGCAGCGGCGCTGCGAGGCAACAATTTTGCCGAGACCGATCGTCGCACTGACACCCTTCTGACTCATGCGGCTGATTTGCTCGGGGCAAGTATACAGATGCGTTTGGGCGAGGATACCAATACTCTCGATCAAGCCATTACCTCAGAGATTAATTTTGAGGAGCGGAGTGGGCATGGTGAGGGTGAAATCCGCCGCGCCATGAACTCCTTGGGCAACGATGCGCAAACCGAAGATAAAATTGCAATGCTTAAACAATCGGTAGCACTACGAGCCGTGTCAGATCTAAAGGCACAAACATCGGCGCCCTCGGATTTAATGGCCATGGCAACAACAAACAGAACCTTCGCCAACGACCTCACGGTCAGCAAAGGCAACAGCAGGCAGGAGGTGTTCAAAGAGTCCATGGTGCGAGCCATTGAGCTGATGAAATCTCCAGCATCAGCAAGGCAAGAACGTCTGGGCTCTGACACACGCATTTCAGCAGCCAGCAGTGTCGAGCTGGATACGCCCTTAGCGATTAAAGCCAAACTGGGATTTCCGCAAGAAGGTGCTGACGGGTATGTCAGCGATGCGCTGCTGGACCAATTGGCCATAGCCGCCATAGCCCACAACGATTTGTCCACTGAGGCCGACCATGCGCACCGAGGATCCATGCTGGCCAAAATTAAGCGTCATGACAATCACTCAACCGCCGAGACCTTGATTAAAAATCACAACCTGAACGGGTATAGGCTCTTGAGCCAGCGCTTGACCGACACGGCGATTGCTATTCGACCAGAGGTGGCTGATCACATTCAAACCACTCAAACAGCGTTGGAAGATCCCACCCAAACAGTGCGAGCGGACCAAATCAATCGACTGGTGAAGCAAATCATCATCACCACCGATTCAAAAAGTGCACTGAACGAAAATTTTAACCTCGCTGAGTTGATTGAGAACGGCGACAACTTAGTCAGGGACAACACCGAAGCCAACCGCATGGCATTTTCAGCATCGCTCGAAGGTGTCAAAAAGGCCTGGGTGGCCAACCTTCCACAATCAGAGGGAGGCGAAGAACTACAAACCCAAGCCCGTCGCAAACCTGAGGGGGAGCAATGGAACACCCAAGACAGCCGCAATTCTTTGGCCAGGGCTCTTAAAAGCAATCCGATCAAAAACGCAAGCTTCATCAATAGGATTCCTTTGGTGGCTCGCTTAACGGCAGGAGTGCTCAATATTGCAAAAGGGCTAATCAGTGCGGGAGGCTTGTTCGCCGTAGGTGCCGGGGTGAGCGCCTTGGCAATTCCAGCCGTCATAGTGGCCATGCCTGTGGCTATCGGTGGAATCGCCTCAGCGTATTTCTTGCCAAAACTGTTCCGCTAACCCCGCTGTTGGTAAAAAGCGTGCAACGCCTGGGCCGTGTGGCCCGGGGGCTCGCGCCTTTTCTTTACGCCCATATTACCAAGGGTCTGCGGGCTACCCTGCACCACCAACTGGCCGCCACCCACGCCAGCCTCTGGACCCATGTCGATCACCCAGTCGGCCTGGGCAATCAGGTCCAGGTCGTGCTCAATCACCACCACCGTGTGGCCAGCATCCACCAAGCGGTGCAGAACGGCAATCAGCTTTTCAACATCGTTCATGTGCAGCCCAACGGTGGGCTCATCGAGCACATACAGGGTGTGCGGGTTCACCCGGTTATCGCGCACCTTCACCAATTCGGTCACCAGCTTGATGCGTTGGGCTTCACCACCACTCAAGGTGGGGCTGGGCTGCCCCAAGGTAAGGTAGCCCAGCCCCACATCGGCCAGCAGTTGAAGTGGCTGTGCAATGCTGGGGTGGGCGGCAAAAAATGGTGCAGCCTCTTCCACACTCATGTTCAAAATATCGGCCGCGGTTTTGTCGCGCCAGCTCACTTGCAGGGTGTCTGGGTTAAAGCGCGCGCCCCGGCATGCTTCGCACACCACTTTGACATCGGGCAAAAAATTCATCTCGATGGTTTGCATGCCCTGCCCCTCGCACACGGGGCAACGACCTGGCCCGGTGTTAAAGCTAAAGCGATTGGCTGCAAAACCACGCAAACGGGCTTCCACGGTGTCGGCCAGCACGTTGCGAATGCGATTCCAAAAGCCGATGTAGGTGGCAGGGCAACTGCGTGGCGTTTTGCCGATTGGGGTTTGATCCACCTCCAGCACGCGGGCCACCGCCTGCGCATTGCCAATGCTCTCGCAAGCAAACCAGTCGTGCGCAGGCTTGCCTTTGCTGTTTTGTTTGGCCACATACTGGCGCATATTGGCCAGCACAATGTCGCGGGCCAGGGTGGATTTGCCGCTGCCGCTAACCCCGGTGATGGCCACCAGCCGCCCCAGTGGAATGTCCACGTTCAGGCCTTGAATGTTGTGCAGTTTTGCACCCTTCACATGCAATTTGGGGGTGTCAGCCTCCACGGCACGCTTGGGTTGCAGCAGATGGGGGATGGGCTGCTTCAAATAGCGGCCTGTCAGCGAGTTGGGGTCGCTCTTTACCTCACTCACTGTGCCCTGGGCAATAATTTGCCCTCCCAATTTGCCCGCTCCTGGGCCGATGTCTATTAGGCGATCAGCGCGCAACATGGTGTCTATGTCGTGCTCCACCACCACCAGCGTGTTGCCTTTGGCACGCAGTTCTTCAAGCGCACCCAGCAGGCGATGGTTGTCGCGTGTGTGCAAACCGATGGTGGGTTCGTCCAGCACATAACACACACCCCGCAAGTTGGTGCCCAACTGGCTGGCCAGCCGTATGCGCTGCGCTTCACCGCCACTCAACGTGGGGGCGCTTCGGTCAAGGTTTAGGTATTCCAAGCCGACCTGCTTTAAAAACTGCAGCCTGCCTGCCATCTCGACGCGGATGTCTTTGGCGATGGCTTGCTCACGGTCGTCCAGCTTCAAGGCCTCTACCCATTCCAAGGCCTCATTCACGGTTTGGCGGGCCAGTTCAGCAATGTTGTGGCCCTTGAATGTGACCGCCAAGGCTGTGCTGTTTAGCCGCTGGCCATGGCAGGCACCACACACCAGTTGGTCGCGCAGGTAAACCCCGCCCCCGTCGATGCTGCTCTCGTCCTCGCTGGTGGTGTCTTGCTCGGCCAACCAACGGCCCTCTTCGCCCGTGGTGTCGGCATCAAAACCTTCCACGGGCTCGCCCACGCCAAAGCAACTTGGGCACCAACCGTGTTTGCTGTTGTAACTGAACAAGCGCGGGTCTAGCTCGGGAAAGCTGCGGGCACAACTTGGGCACGCCCGCTTGGTGGAAAAAAATCGAATTTCTCCGGAGGGGCTTTCCACCATGACCGTGCCTTTGCCAAAATCCAGCGCGGTTTGTAGCAGCTCACGCAGTTCACGCTCTGCCTTGGCGCTGACCTTCAGGCTGCCTACGGGCACTTCAATGTGGTGCTCCTGATAGCGGGCCAGCTTTGGCCAGGGGTTGGTGGGCACGTACTGGCCATCCACACGCAGGCGTTCATAACCACGGTCCACGGCCCATTTTGCAATTTCGTTGTAGATGCCCTTGCGACCCTGCACCAATGGGGCAAGCAAGGTAACCTCGGTGCCCTTGTAGGCCTGCATGATTTGCGCCAGCATGTTTTGCATGCTTTGTGGGGCAATAGGCACCTGGCATGTTGGGCAATGTTGCGTGCCCAGTTTTACAAACAGCAAACGCAAGAAATGGTATACCTCGGTCACCGTGGCCACGGTGCTTTTTCGACCACCGCGACTGGTGCGTTGCTCAATGGCCACGGTGGGTGGAATGCCAAAAATGGCATCCACTTCGGGTTTGGCAGCAGGCTGCACAAATTGACGGGCGTAGGCATTTAAACTTTCCAGATAGCGGCGCTGCCCCTCGCTGAACAAAATGTCAAACGCCAGGGTGGACTTTCCGCTGCCCGATGGGCCGGTGATCACGGTCATTTGCTCTCGCGGAATGGTGAGGCTGACGTTTTTCAGGTTGTGTTCACGCGCATGCAAAATTTGGATGCCATCGGTGCTGCTGCGTTTTGCAACAGCGTTCGCATGGCTCGCACAAGCCCCATACAAGGCAGCCGCTTCTTGAGCCACCACATCGACCGTGCGGTTTTGGTTCAGATCGGCAGCCTGCAGCAAATTGCTTTGCTTGCGGTAGTGCGCGATGGCCACGCCGGTGTGGCTGGCCTTGATGGTTTGTAATTGCTCGGGCGTGCCTTGCCCCACCACTTGGCCGCCCGCCTCACCGGCCTCGGGCCCCAAGTCCACCAACCAGTCGGCTGCGCAAATCACGTCCAGGTTGTGCTCCACCACCAGCACGCTGTGCCCGGCCTGTTGCAACAAGCGCAGGCTCCTCATCAGCTTGGCAACGTCATCAAAATGCAGGCCCGTGGTGGGCTCGTCGAACACAAACAGATCTCCACGCGCGGCCACCTTTTGACCGCTGGCTGTGGGCTTAAGCTGAGCCAAAAACCCCGCCAGCTTCAAGCGTTGAGCCTCGCCGCCGCTTAAGGTGGGCACAGGCTGCCCCAGGCGCAAGTAATTCAGGCCCACCTGGGCCAAGGGCTGCAGGGTTTTAAACAGGGCCGTGTCCTGCTCAAACAAATCAAGCGCCTGGTCCACAGTCAAGTCAAGCACCTGGGCCATGTTCAACACCTGGCCTTTGCGCTCCAAGGTCACCTCCAGTGCCTCGGGGCGGTAGCGTGTGCCATTGCATTCGCCACAGCGTAAATACACATCGCTCAAAAACTGCATCTCAACGTGCTCAAAGCCATTGCCACCGCACATGGGGCAGCGGCCATCGCCACTGTTGAAGCTAAAAAAACCAGGCTTGTAATCTCGCTCTACAGCGAGTTTTGTTTTGGAAAACAGCTTGCGAAGTTCATCAAACGCACCCACGTAACTGGCCGGGTTGCTTCGCGTGGTTTTACCAATCGGGCTTTGGTCCACAAAGGCCAGTTGGTTGATGTGCTCAACCCCGGTGAGCGAATCAAACTCGCCCGGCGGCTCTGTGGGTTCGCCCTTTAGCTTTTTGATGGCGGGCACGAGCACATCTTGCACCAAGGTGGATTTGCCCGAGCCCGACACGCCGGTGAGCACCACCAAGCGATTCAGAGGCAATTTAAATTCAATTTTCTTCAGGTTGTTGGCGCACACCCCGGCCAGCACCAAGTGTTGCTTGGCATCACCCAAGGCTGGGGAAGGCGGCACCACATTCAGTTCGCCCTTCAAATAGCGCGCCGTGAGGCTGTTGGCTTTTTCGATCTGGGCGGGCTTACCATCAAACACAATCTGCCCGCCCGCCTCGCCCGGCCCTGGGCCAATGTCCACCAAGCGGTCAGCCTGGTTCATCAGTTGAGGGTCGTGCTCCACCACCACCAAGGTGTTGCCCGCTTGTTTTAGACGCTGCATGGCTTGGGCCACCCGCGCAATGTCACGGGGGTGCAAACCCACGGAGGGCTCGTCCAGCACAAACAGGGTATTCACCAGCGAGCTGCCCAAGGCGGTGGTCAGGTTAATGCGCTGCACCTCGCCACCACTGAGGGTTCGGCTTTGGCGGTCCAGGGTGAGGTAGCCCAGGCCCACTTGAATCAAAAAGCCCAAACGAGTCCGAATTTCCTGCAACACCAGGTCACTGGCTTCATCGAGTGCACCGGGCAATTGCAAGGTTTTGAACAGGCTCGCCACCTCGGTGAGTGGCATTTGCATGATGTCGTGAATGCTGTGGCGTGCTTGCCCGTGTGGCAATTTCCACAACAGAGACTCGGGTTTTAGACGGGCACCGTTGCAAGCTGTGCACGGTGTGTAGCTGCGGTACTTGGACAGCATCACCCGCACATGCATTTTGTAGGTGCGGGTTTCCAACCACTCAAAAAAACGCGCCACCCCATAAAACAA
Source organism: Limnobacter sp. (assembly GCF_964228395.1). Lineage (GTDB taxonomy): Bacteria > Pseudomonadota > Gammaproteobacteria > Burkholderiales > Burkholderiaceae_B > Limnobacter. The sequence continues at coordinate 91,296 of NZ_CAXQZX010000122.1, read as the reverse complement.
GGGGCCATCCCAGTTGCCGTCAAAATTTGCATCGCCCTCAATCACCCAAAGTTGGTGTTCTTCTGGCAGGTGTTTGAAGGCAATGTCTGTGGCGATGCCACGCTGCTTGGCGTACTTCACCAAGTCTTTTTGGCAGGGTTTAAAACTTTCGGTTTGCCACGGTTTAACGCACCCCTGGGCCAAAGATTTGTTTTCATCGGGGATGACCAAACCGTAGTCAATACCAATCACCCGACCAAAGCCTCGGCAGGTGTCGCAGGCCCCAATCGGACTGTTAAACGAAAAATGGCTGGGCAGCGGCTTGGTGTAATCAATGTCACAGGTGGCGCAGTGCAGGCCTTCTGAGAAGCGCCATGGCGCAGGTTCAGCCTGCCCGTCTTCGGGCATCACATACACATTCACCTTGCCCTTGCCGCGCAACAAGGCGCTGGCAATGGCATCACTCAAGCGGCTTTCTTCCACACTGCTCACGCGGAACCGGTCTTGCACCACATCGAGAATTTTGTGGGTGGGTGCAGTGCTGGCGCTTGCCTTTTTGGGCTTGGCCGATTTTGCCTTGCTAGCTTTTTGTTTGGACTTGGCAGCGGAGTTGGAAGGCTCAAGCAATTGAATGGCGGTTTCGCGGTGAACACGGGTGTAGCCCTGAGCGCTTAAAAAATCTTCCACGTCCTGGTCGGCCATGCTGAGAGGCACAGTCACTGGAAATGTCACCACCACACGCGGGTCATGGGCCTGCCCGGCGCGCTCCCGCAAGGCCGCCTGTATGGTGGCGGGCGTGTCTTCGCGAACCCATTGACCGCATTGGCGACAGTGCAAGTGGGCCGCACGCGCGTAAATCAATTTGAGGTGGTCATTGATCTCGGTCATGGTGCCCACGGTGCTGCGGGAGGTTCGCACTGGGTTGGCTTGGTCAATTGCAATGGCCGGCAGCACGCCCTCGATCTGGTCCACATCGGGTTTGTCCATGCGGTCCAAAAACTGCCGGGCGTAGGGGGAAAACGTTTCCACGTAGCGCCGTTGGCCCTCGGCGTACAAGGTGTCGAATACCAAAGAGCTCTTTCCACTGCCGCTAACACCGGTAAAAACGGTGATTTCACCGGTTTTGATGTCGATGTTGAGATTTTTAAGGTTGTGCTGGCGGGCCCCCTTGATGCGGATCACATTGCCCAAATACGTTGATTCCGCATTATTTTTTGATTGGCGTGCCATTACAGAGCCCATGGTAAAACGTTGCTACAGCCCAAAATTGTACCTGTTGCACATGGCTGTGCCCGTTTGCGAATGAACTTCGGGGCGCACCTCCACCACGTAACGGGTTTACTGCTCAAAACGATAGCCCTCATGTCCCTACACACCCACCCACCTCAACCTTTTGCCTTTCATGGCCGGGGCAAAGACTATTTCAAGATCTGGATTGTGAGCCTCGCCCTAACCATCGCCACGCTTGGCATCTATGCCGCTTGGGCCAAAGTTAAAACCCGGCGCTATTTTTACCAATGCACCGAGCTGGACGGCAAACGATTTGAATACCATGCGAAACCTGTCGCCATCCTGAAGGGCAATTTGTTGGTGATGGCCGTGGTGGCCTCGTATGCCTTGGGTGGGGCGTTGTTTCCTGCGCTTGGTGCCTTGGTTTTTGTGATTGTGCTGGCTTTGCTGCCCGTGTTTGTGGTGCTCGGTTTGCGCTTCCACTTGGCCCACTGCAGTTATGCAAATTTAAGGTTCGCATTCACAGGCACGGTAAAAAGTGCTTATGCAAGCCTGGGCAAGGCAATCTTGATTGCTCTGGCTACAGGGCTCGCAGTACTCACCACCCTGGGTTTTAGCGGCTTCATGGGAGCTCTGATCAACGCACAGGAACCCGGCCTGCTAAGCATTGCCCTGGGTTTTATGGTGCTATTTGTGGCCACGGTGACCGTGCTTACCGCGTTTACTCGAGGGCTTCGGCTGTTTATTTTTAACCACGTGCAATACGGCAGCGCCAGCCTGAACACCCAAGTCAGCTTTGAGCGATTCAACCGTGTGGCGTTGATCACTTACTTTGTTGGTGGCCTGCTGGCGGCGGTCATCATGGCAGCAGGCGTTATCGCCAGCACTCATGCCCTCGATGCAAGTTTTCGCGACTTGCAACAGGCCTTGCCCGCAAGCAATCTTGATGACAAGCAACACCTGGACACACCATCCGAGTCGCCCGTAGACCCAACATGGGAAGAGCCCGGTCAAGCTAGACCACAAATGGGATTCAGCCCTTTGGTGATGACCTTGTACTTGTTTGTTTTTCTGTTTTACTTTTTGATTTTTGCGGTGTTGGCCTACCTAAAAACGGCCATCAACAACCTGCTTTGGAACAACACGGAACTGGAGGGCGGGCATCGCTTTTCTAGCCAGGCCAAACCCCTTCGCGCCACCTGGATACACATCAGTAATTGGGTGCTCATTATTCTCACACTGGGGCTTTACCTCCCATTTGCCCGTATTCGGGCGATTCGTTACCGAATAAAAAACATGGCATTTAAACCCGCTGGCAGCATTGACCATATTGTGCAAACGCAACAGGCCAAGCAAAAAGCTTATGGAGACAGCATGGGCGACACCCTGGGGCTGGACCTGGGCCTGTGAGCACACCACAGCTTGATCATATTTGCCTGAGTGCGCAGTATTGCGACGGTGTAACCCCCACCTGCCACACCGTGGAGGTCAAGAAGACCCTCGACTGCCTGATCTTTGAACATGGCGGGCGCATCTTGACGTTTGATTGTGCGACGCTTCAACGACCAGAAATATTGGCCAATGCACCCTTGGTGTTTGAGCTGCCGAACGGCGCAACGCTGCAGTTTGATGCGGTGTTGTGCCAGAGCACTTTGCAGGGCTGGGGGCTACTAAAACCCACATGGTTTGAAGAAACGTTGCTCAAGCCCTGGCGATGGGTTGCCGCCAGTTGCGCCGCCCTGCTGGTGGCTTTTGTGTTGTATTTTTATGCCCTGCCCGGCCTGGCCTCTTGGGGCGCGGTGGCTGTGCCACAACAGGTGATCAATCGCATGTTTCAGGATGTCATGCCCATCCTTGACCAATATTATTTCCAGCCCAGCACGATACCCAAAGCCCGGCAAGATGCCCTGCAAAAGGCCCTAGAGCTGCTGGTGGAGGGGAAAAGCGAACAAAAGCACATTCAACTGGTGTTCCGCAGTTTACCCGGTGCGCCCAATGCATTTGCGCTGCCCAACGGCACCATCGTACTCACCGATGAGCTGGCGGAGTTGTTGTCTGATGATGCAGTCATGGGCGTGCTGGCCCATGAAATTGGGCATGTTGTGCTGCGCCACAGCCTACAAGCACTCATCCAAAATGCCGCCACGGCCACCCTGCTTTTGGCGTTTAGCGGCGACACCTCTCTTTTGCTCACGCTCTTCACAACCGACCTTCTTAACCAAAAGCACAGCCGCGATTTTGAGGTGGCTGCCGATGCGTTCGCGATCGATCGCTTTAAGCAGCAGGGGAGAGACCTAAAACACCTCGAAGAGCTGTACACCGTGCTTTTAACCCTGGATGGGCCCAGTGCAGGTGGTGGCTTGGGAGCCTACTTGAGCAGCCACCCCGCGTCGCAGGAACGGCTCGAATTGGTACGCAAAGCCATGGGGAAACCAAGCAGGTAGCGGGCCCCAGGGTTTGGCATGGGCGCCCGCTGAGTTTGAATTGGCTTACACCGCTTGGGCAAGCCTGCGTTTGCGAACGCCCTGCGCCAATGTTTCCAGCACCTGGGTGCTGTCATCCCAGCCTACGCAGCCGTCGGTGATGCTTTGGCCATAGGTCAAGGGCTTGCCGGGCTCCAGATCTTGGCGACCTTCGACCAAATGGCTTTCAACCATCACGCCCATGATGCGGCGGTCCCCGGCGGCCAGTTGCTCGGCAATGTTTTCGCACACGCCAATTTGGTTTTTGGGCACTTTGCTGCTGTTTCCATGGCTGGCGTCGATCATGATGCGCGCGGCCAATCCGGACTTGCCAATGTCAGCAGCAGCGGCCTCTACACTGGCTGCATCGTCATTGGGTGCTTTGCCACCGCGCAAAATGATGTGGCAGTCTTCATTGCCGGCAGTGCTCACAATGGCGCTTCGTCCCTCTTTGGTGACACTCAAAAAGTGGTGCGGGTGCTGGGCAGCCTTGATGGCGTCCACAGCAATTTTTACATTGCCATCGGTGCCATTTTTAAAACCCACCGGGCAGCTCAAGCCGCTGGAGAGTTCACGGTGAATTTGACTCTCGGTGGTGCGTGCACCAATGGCGCCCCAACTTACCAGGTCAGCAATGTATTGCGGTGTGATCATGTCAAGAAATTCGGTGCCTGCGGGCAGCCCAATGCCATTGACGTTCAGGAGCACCTCGCGGGCCATGCGCAGACCCTTGTTGATTTGGAAGCTTCCGTCCAGGTCGGGGTCGTTGATCAACCCTTTCCAACCCACGGTGGTGCGGGGCTTCTCAAAATAGACGCGCATCACGATTTCAAGCTCATCGGCGTATTTTTCGCGGCAGGCTTTTAATTTGTGTGCGTATTCCATGGCCGCCTTGGTGTCATGAATGGAACAGGGTCCCATGACCACAATCAATCGATCGTCCGCACCGTGCAGTATTTTGTGCAAGGCATTGCGGCAACCGGCCACAGTTTCGGCAATCGCTTCGGTAATGGGCACCTCTGCGATCAAAGCCGCAGGGGTGGTCAGCTCTTTAATTTCTTTAATTCTCAAGTCGTCGGTTACCGTGTTCATGCCATTTCTCCTGAATGCTGCTGGCGCAAGTCGCGTTGTATCTGGATCGGTTAAAAAAAAACCGCCAGGGATTCAGGCCTGGCGGTTTTGGGATTTGTTCGCTTGGTGTTTTTTAGGCACAACCCTTTTCCGCCGCTTGCCCGTACCAGGCAAAGAAGCCAAAAAATGCATAAAAAGAGTGCGCGAAAAACGTGTTCATCTCTTCAATGTAATCAAATCATGGCCGCTGTGCAAGCGCGTCGACCGCAATATTAACAAGTTGGCGCTGGCTGTTGTGTGCATCACACTGAATTCAAAGGAACTTTGTGAGTTTGCAGCCCACGTAGGTGCCCGTGTGTTTTGAACAATCCATCATGCAAGCCACCCAGAATATTTTCACCTCCATCAATGGCGAGGGCCCATGCCCCTCGACCAGCCTTCGCTTTAAGCAACCCAAAACACCCACCGAAAAGGCAGTTGCTGCTTTGGCTGAACGCTGGCATGGCTTGCAGGTGGCCAGCAGCGTGATTTCACTGGACTCAAAAAATGTGTCAGCTTGGAGCATGGCCTACCAATTGTTGCCCGACGATTCATCAACCGTCAGGCTGGTGGCTGGGGGGGAAATGCGGCAGTTGAATCGTCAGCAGGTGGACCATGCAATGTTCGACATCATCAATGGTCGGGGGTAACCCACCCGAGCACTAAAGCACATCACTGCGTGCCCCCCATCACCAGGCCATCAATGCGTAGGGTGGGCTGGCCCACACCAACAGGCACGCTTTGGCCTTCTTTGCCGCAGGTACCCACGCCATCATCCAAAGCCATGTCGTTGCCGACCATGCTGATTTTGGTGAGCGAATCTGGCCCGTTGCCAATGAGGGTGGCACCCTTGACCGGGTAGGTGATTTTACCGTTCTCGATTTTGTAAGCCAGCGAAGCCGAAAACACAAACTTGCCACTGGTGATGTCCACCTGGCCGCCACCAAAATTAACGGCGTACACGCCATCTTTCACACTGGCGATGATTTCTTCGGGGGATTTGTCGCCATTGAGCATGTAGGTGTTGGTCATGCGAGGCATGGGCAAGTGCGCAAAACTCTCGCGACGCCCATTGCCTGTGACGGGCATTTTCATGAGTCTGGCATTGGTGATGTCTTGAATGTAGCCCTTCAAAATGCCATCTTCAATCAACGTGGTGCACTCTGTTTTGTTGCCTTCGTCATCGATGTTCAGGGATCCACGGCGGTTGGCCAATGTGCCATCGTCCACAATGGTGACGCCTTTGGAGGCCACGCGTTGGCCAATCATGCCAGAAAATGCGCTGCTGCCCTTGCGGTTGAAGTCGCCCTCCAGGCCGTGACCGATGGCCTCGTGCAACAGAATACCGGGCCAGCCAGAGCCCAACACCACGGTTTGCAGGCCTGCTGGGGCAGGTTTGGCTTCCAGGTTAATCAGGGCTTGGTCCACTGCAGTGTGGGCATGGTGCATTAAAAACTCATCGGTGAAGTGACCAAAGTCATAACGACCGCCCGCGCCAGAGGAGCCGGTTTCGCGTCGACCTTTTTGCTCCACAACCACGCTGACATTCACACGCACCAAGGGGCGAACATCGGCTGCCAGCACACCATCGCTGCGGGCCACCAACACCACATCGTAGGCGCCGACAATATTGGCCATCACTTGCTTGACCCGCTTGTCACGTTTGCGGGCAAATTGCTCCAATCGTTTCAAGAGGGCCACTTTTTCGGTGCTGGTCAGAGTGGGTATGGGGTTTAGCGGGCTGTACAGGGCCCGGGCTTGGGCGTCGCTAAACCCTTTGCCGGTTTTCAGGTTGCGGTTGGCTGTTTTGCCCAGGCTTGCAATTTCGCGGACCGATTTTGCAGCAGCCAAAATGGGCTTGAGAGCGATGTCGTCTGAATAAGCAAAGGCGGTTTTTTCGCCACTGACTGCCCGAACACCCACGCCTTGCTCAATGTTGTAACTGCCGGACTTCACCATGCCTTCGTCGAGCGACCAGCCCTCCACGCAGCCGTATTGAAAAAACAGATCGGCAAAATCCACCTTGTGCGAAAAAATTTCGGAAAAGGCTTTGTGCACATGCTGCTCATCCAGACCATAAGGGGTCCACAACAGGTTTTGTGCAATGGCCAGGTTAGAGATTGCGGGGTCGACTGCTTTCATGACTATCCTCTTGGAGGGTTCTGCAACACGCGGTGGCGCAACGCAGGCAAACTGTTTCTTACATCAAGTATCTTAGCAGGGTCGAGCGTGCCCATCACCACCCCGGGGCCTTCTTCCAAAACCTGCTCCACCTCGCCCCAAGGGTTGACCACCATGGAGTGGCCCCAGGTGCGCCGGCCACTGGGGTGCACGCCCCCTTGCCCGCAGGCCAGCACATAGCACTGGTTTTCAATGGCGCGGGCCCGCATCAGCACCTCCCAGTGGGCCTTGCCAGTGGTGTAGGTAAAAGCCGCTGGCATCACAATGAGGTCAACCGGCCCCATGGCGCGATAAAGCTCGGGAAAACGCAGGTCGTAACACACCGACAGGCCGACCTTGAATCCATCACAATCGGCCACCACTGGTGTACTGCCGGGCAGCAACACCTTGCCTTCGTCGTAGCTTTCTTCGCCCCGTTTGAAACAAAACAAGTGAATTTTGTCGTAGCGCGCACTGCCGCTGCCATTGGGATGAAAGACCAGGGACGTGTTGTAGACCCGGTCTGCGCTTGGGCTTTGAATGGGAATGGTGCCTGCCACAATGTGCAAACCCAACAATTTGGCCTGCTCGCCTAAAAAGCGTTGAATGGGCCCATCGCCATGGGCCTCTGCGATGGCTAGCTTGTCGGTGTCGCGCTGCCCCATCAGGCAAAAGTACTCGGGCAGCAGCACCAGCTTGGCACCCTGCTTGGCCGCCTGCTGCATCAATTCGCCAGCCATGGCCAGGTTTTCTTGCACATCGGGGGTAGACACCATTTGCAAAGCGGCCATGTTCAATGTTGTTTGCATGCGAAAGTCCTCAGTTGGCGGGGGTGTCGTTGGTGCCCTTGCGCACGCGTTCAATCACGGGCGCAGCCCAGGGGCCGCTCACCTTGTACTGGAAAGAGAATATCTTCGAAAGCGGGTCTTTCAGCACAAAGTCAGCAAACAGGGATGCAATGCCCACCGCCGGGTTGGCTGCAATCAAAGAGTAAATCAGCGAGCCGCCGGTGGCATTCAAGTCAGGCAGCACAACCACATTCAGGTTTTGGGTTTCCGATTCCAGATCAAGCGAACCATCCATCAACACGGTGGCACTGGGCCCCACCATTTTGAAGTTGCGCGTGGTGGCCACGCCGGTCTGCAGGCTCACATCGGCCTCGATGGTGTCGTAGGCAAAACCATCCGAAAACAGGTCTTTGAAATCCAGCGTGAATCGGCGTGGCATGGCCTGCAGCGACAACACGCCCAACAGTTTGGCCACGCCGGGGTCGGCTTTTAAAAACTGCCCTTTGCGGCTGGTCAGTTTGAACTGACCACCCAAGGAACCGTAATCCAGGTTGCTCGGTGCATCATCCCAGCGCAGTCGGCCCACCAGCTCACCCTCACCACCCTGAAACACGCCCTCCATGCCCAGGCGCTTGAGCAAACCGCCCGCATTTTTCACGGTTTGGTTGACCTCCACATCGGTGCGTTGGTTTTTTAAATTGACACCGTACTGCCAAATGCCTTTGGCCCGGGTCACCGACTCTGGGTTTTCAAGCACCAGCTCTTCAAGGCGCCACTCACGCGGGCGCTGCCCCAAGGTGGCACGCACCTGCTCATCGCGGGTTTGGTTAACGGCCACCAATTTAAGCCGCCCCAAGGGCATGTCGTTCAGGGTAAAGTTGTCGGCGGTGATGTCCAAAGCCGGAATGCTGGACACGGGTTCTTCCACGATGCTGCCCACATCCCCATCCAGGGTTTTGGGAATGGTGAGGGTTTTAAAGCGCGCCAAGACCGCGCCCTCTGGGCGCTGGGCATCCGACACCCAAGACAAATACCCATCCACTCCGCGGGCCTTGATGTCAAATTGCCAGCGTTTCTCGATGGTGCGGGCCACCACATTGACCCCTTCAAAGTTCTTTTTACCAAAACCGAGCTTGTCGGTGCGTACCGCCACACGCATGGGCAAGCCCGGTCCATCACCCGAGCCCAGCCACATGCCCATCAAGCTTTGCGCCGCCAGGCGGTTGGAGGATGATTCGGCCTGCACATTCACCAAGCGATCAAGCACGCCCTTCCAGTCGTCCAGATTAAGACTGGGCAAACGCAGCTCGCCCTGCACGCCTGTGGAGGGTGGCCCCAATGGAGCCCCCACTGCAAACTGAAGCGAGTCGAGTGTGCTCTGACCATCCGCATAACTGCTCAGGGCTCGAACTTGCGCCACCGGGCGAGCCTCGGTGCCCAAGGTGACCACCCACCGCTCACCAGCTTCCATGGGGTTTTGAACCAAGGCAAAGGGCAAGGGGCTGTCTTTGTCTTTTTTGAAGGGGGGAGGCAGCTTTACCTCCAGGCCCAGCAACTGACTGTCTACCTGAATGTTGACCCCTCCCTGGCGACTGCTCACCACCACGGCATAGGGGGTGGCGCCAGCCAAATAAGGCGAGGCTGCCGGGTTGAGGTATTCGGCCAAGCCCGGTGCACGGGCCAGCCCATTGGCGCGAATTTCCATTCGCCCAGAGGCGTCGGTGTTGCCCTTGATTTGGACCAGTCCGCCCAAGGCCTGACCCTGCAAGCCTTCAATGAACAAGCCTTTGTTGGAAAACTGGATTTTTCCATCCACCCCCGTCACCTTGGGCATGGCCTGCACCAGCCGGATGGCATTGCCCTTTAAGGCCAGGTCGCCTTCGATCTGGGTGTTCTCGGGCGCTGCAATAGGTATATCCAGTTTTAGATCCAGTTGTGCTCCGCCCTCCACCTCGGCGGCCACCAGCGCCTCGTTCAAGATTTGGCGCACGGGGCTTTGGTTTACAAAAGCAACCATGCTTTTTAATGGCCCCTTGCCCTGGCCAGTGATGTTCAGCATGGGCTCCCAAGCGTCGAGGTTGTCAATGCGGGCCTGCACATTGACCAGGGGCACACCCAGTGTTTCTGCGCTGGCGGCGGTGATGTGCATGCGCTTGCCCTCAAACAGGGCTTGGCCACTCACCTTGCTGATCAAAGGCCAACCCGGCGCGTAGGTCAGCTCCCCCTGTTCAAACGGCACGCTGATTCGAAACAAGCCATCGGTATGTTCTTCAGAAAACGGAAACTGGTCAAGGCTGCCCTTCAACTCAAACTCGCCGTCACGGGCCACGCCGCCCTTGAGGTTTTCGCGCAGCCATTCGCGCGCGCTTTGCCCCACCACCAAAGGCAGGTATTTGGGCACCGCCGCCACGTCGGCGCGCAGTAGTCGGCCCTGCAATTCCACCTCATCAGACTTTGCAGGGTTAAACACATACCGGCCATTAACCTGAGCCTGCAGGTCGGCGTTGCTGGCCTTGAGCGTTTGAATAGCGAACTCCACCGGGGTGTTGCGGGCGAACAAATTTTTCCATTGGCCTTCGCCGGTGAGCGAGTCCACCTTCAACCGCTGCGACTCAAAAATTTCTGGCAGGGCCACTTCCGCATTCTCGGCCTGTAACAGCCAATGCCCCTCCAGATTGTCGCCACGTATGCGACCGCTCAAATTGGTAAACCCAGTGCTGGGCTGCTGCGCCTGGCCCTCGCCGATGCCCGGTTGATACAGCACGGTGAGGCCCGAAAAGTTGATATCCGAATTAAACGGCAACGATTCGAAGCTGGCCCCGCCGGGGGGTTTTATCCAACGCAATTGCACATCATCCAGGGTGCCCGCTAGTTGATAGCGCCGAAGCTCCTCCCCCAGCTCCTGGAGCCCAAGGTGGGGCGCCAGGTCCAGAAATACCGCCTTGCTGTGCGCCGCGTTCAGGTTTTGAATGCGGACCGCCCAAGCCTGACCCTCGGGCTGATCGGTGCGCTGAAGCATGACGGTGGATGGCCCAAATGATTGCTCGCCCGTGAGTTGGCCTTTGAGTTGCTTGAGCGCCACGCTGGATGGCCGAAACACGCCACCCTCGCCTGCGAGTTCCACCAAGGCGCTGGTTTGCGTAATGTCAAAAGGCGCGGCCTGAACCTCGGGGTTGGCAAACCGCAAGCGCGCTACACGCACATCCAGCAGTGTGCGCTGCACGGTGCCTTGGTCAAAATCAACCCAAACCCGGCCTTGGGGTTGGGTGAGGTCCACATCCAGCCCCAGGGTTTTAAACACCGACTCCAAGGGCGATGTTTGATCCACCACGGCATCCATGTGCAAGGTGCCCCGCCAGCGCCGCCAGTCCCCGGCATGGGCGGCCAGCAAAGGGGTTTTGAATGAAGCCATGGCCTTGACTGGCGTTGCAGCCAGGTCGGGCAATTCAAACACCAGCCCCGCCTCATGCCTGCCAAACTGGTTTTCGAGTAAAAACTCCGCGCGGTGGGCCACGGCGTTGGGGAACTCAGCGGTGTCGTCGCGCCAACGCAGTTGGCCATTTTTAAGCAACACGCGCCGTTGCTCCAGCAACCAATCCAGGGCGGGGTTGTCTTGTTGCTCGCTGGCTTGAAGCGCCATGCCCGCCACATGAAACACCCCAGAGGCGTCGCGGTGAATCAGCACATCGGGGCTCTCAAGCTCAAGGTTGTTTAACCGTGGGCGAAAGGTCAACAGGCTGAGCAGGGACCAGTCCATGCGCACGCCGGTGGCGGCCATGCCAATGTCGCCCTGCGGGGTACGCAATGCCACTTGCCGAACCACCACCTGGGGACCCAGACCTTTCCACTGTGCTTGCAACTCGCCCAATTGAATGGGCAAGCCAGTTTGCTGCTGCAGGTAGCCTTGCAATTGGGGCCGGTAGCGGTCGATCTCTGGGAGCAACCACCACTTCAGGCCGATGAGCGCCAGGCACAGGGGCACGTACAAGGCCACCAACACCCAGAACAACGCGCGACCCACGGCACGCAACCCGACCCGCGAGGTGGCCGGTTTTTCTTGCGTAAGGTCGGCAGGCTGCTGCAAACGAATCACCCTTCAGAAAATGCACTGCTGTAGTACGCTATTGTAGAACCAAGCATCGAAGAATGATGGAACCCCATGAGTGACCCACTAGATTTCCTGCACCAGGTTTGGCCCTCGCACTCCGAATATGCCAAACGCTGGCTAAACCGTTTCCCCGAATGGCTCACGCCCAGCCAGCCCGATGACCCGCTCATGAATTGCATCGAGCAATGGCTACAAGAGCTTAGAGAGGTGCAGGATGAGGCCACCCTGATGAGCAAGCTTCGCCTGGTGCGCCAACGCAGCATGATCGAGATCATGCGACGAGACCTGCTGGGTCAGGCTGATTTGTTTGAAGTCACAGAGGCTTTGTCTTTTTTGGCCGATGCCTCCGTGCAAATCGCATTGAATTTTGCCCATCGGGTGCAAGCAGAGCGTTATGGTGAACCCGCCAATGGCGACTGCCTGATGGTGGTGGGCATGGGCAAATTGGGGGGCTTGGAGCTGAACGCCTCCAGCGACATCGACTTGGTGTTTTTGTACAGCACCGAGGGCGAAACCTTGGGCGGACCTCAAGGCAAAAGCCAATCACACGCCGAGTTTTTTACCCAGTTGGGGCGCAAGGTGATCCGCCTGTTGTCAGAGGTGACCGACGAGGGCTTTATATTCCGCGTGGACATGCGGCTAAGACCCAATGGCGATGCAGGTCCCTTGGTGGTCACGCTGGACATGCTTGAAGAATACTTTGTGGTGCAGGGGCGCGAGTGGGAACGTTACGCCTGGATCAAGGCGCGGGTCATCAACTGGGCCGTGCATTCCGGGCAGGACGAAGCTTTCCAGACCGCCATCGACAATCTTAACAATATTGTTCGGCCCTTTGTTTACCGCAAGTACCTTGATTTTGGAGCCATTCGCGCCCTGCGTGCCTTGCATGTGCAAATTCGCAATGAGGTCAACAAGCGCGAGCACCAACACCCGGGCAGTGTGCATGTCAAGCTGGGGCGGGGAGGCATTCGTGAAATTGAGTTCACTGCGCAGGCTTTCCAGCTGATACGCGGCGGGCGTGAGCCCCGGCTGCAGTTACGGCGCACAGTGGATGTACTTGAAGAATGTGTAAGCCTCGGCCTGCTAAGCCAAGAGGACCACGACAGGTTGGTGGCCGCCTACCGCTTTTTACGCAACCTGGAGCATCGCCTCCAATATGTCGACGACGCACAAACCCACCGGCTACCGCCCTCGCCTGCCGAGGTGCTTAAAATTGCGCGCGCCATGGGCTACCAAGACCCGAGCAATTTTTTGAGCGCCCTAAAGCGCCACATGAACCATGTGGCTGCCCATTTTGATGTGGTGTTTGGCGACAAACAGGAAGACGAAGAAACCCCGGATTTGAGCTTGCCTTGGGCAGACACCCTCACCGAAGGTTTCGCCAACCCGCAAGCTGCGCAAGACCGTTATCAACGCTTGGTGGAATCGAGCCGCTACCAGGCCCTGCCACCTGCCCACCGCGAGCGCGTGGACAGGGTGATGCCCGCTCTGCTGGCGGCAGCCGGGGCCTCGTCGGCCCCCGACTCCTGCTGGAAGCACTGCTGCGACCTGATTGAAACCGTGTCGCGGCGCGGCGCTTACTTAAGCTTGCTGGACGAATACCCCATTGCAAGAATGCGGGTGAGTCGCATGTTGGCAGCCAGCCCGTGGGCAGCCAATTTTTTGATTAAACACCCCTTGCTGCTCGACGAGTTGTTGGACAGTCGCACCCTGCTGGCCCCACCCAACTTTGAACAATGGCGATCGCAGTTGCGCGAAATGCTGGACCAAGCGCGCCTGCCAGATGGCCAAGCGGACCTGGAACGGCAAATGGACCTGGTGCGTGAGCAGCACCACGCGCAGTTGTTCCGCGTGTTGGCCCAAGACCTTGAAAATCTGCTGACCGTAGAGCATGTGTCGGATTTGTTGTCCGAGTTGGCCGACAGCACGCTGGAAGTGGTGCTGGAGCGCGCTTGGGAGCACTTGCCCAAAAGGCATTTGGCCAAACCGCGGTTTGCCGTGATTGCCTATGGCAAGCATGGGGGCAAGGAGCTGGGGTATGCCTCTGATCTGGACATGATTTTTTTGTTCGACGACAGCGACGACCGCGCCCCTGACCTTTACGCACAACTGGCCAAGCGGTTTAACCGCTGGCTAACCACCCAAACGGCCGCTGGCACTTTGTTTGAAACAGACTTTCGCCTGCGACCCAATGGCGAGGCGGGCCTGTTGGTGAGCAGCGTTGAATCCTTCGAGGCCTACCAGCGCCGAGAGGGCGGGGTCGGCGCATGGTTTTGGGAACACCAGGCCTTGACCCGTGCACGCTTTTGCGTGGGCGACCCAAGCATCGGTCTGAAGTTCGAGAAACTTCGCGATGAGATTTTGTGCCTGCCCCGGCAATGGAAAACCGTCAAAGATGAAGTGGTGGCCATGCGCAAAAAAATGCTGGAAGGCCACCCCAACCACTCGGAATTGTTCGATGTAAAGCACGATGTCGGGGGGATGGTGGATGTGGAGTTTATTGTTCAAGCCTTGGTGCTGGGCCATGCCCATGAACACCCCAAACTGACCGGCAACCGAGGCAATATCGCCTTGTTAAAAACCGCAGGGGAATTGGGCTTGATCCCGGTGAATTTGGCCAACGCAGTGGCCGATGCATACCGCATGCTGCGCGCCAAGCAACACGCCATGCGGCTGGCAGGGCACGACAAATCAAGAACAAGCGACCCCGCCATGATGGTGCTGCGCAAGCCCATTCGAACCCTATGGCAAACCTTGTTTGACGAGGCCTTGCAAACACCAGGGGCTTAGCGCCTCACCTGGGGACGGCCACCTGGTACATGCGCTTTTGGATGGTGGCTGTTTTGCGAGCCAGGTAGGGGGAATTTCGCCGTTTGTCGAAATAACGCGGGGCGGGCAACATGCCAGCCATCCGCGCAGCCTGGTGGCTGCTCAGTTGGGCGGCATTCACCCCAAAATGATGTTGAGCACCCGCCTGCGCCCCATACACCCCATTGCCCCATTCCACCACATTCAAGTACACCTCAAGGATGCGGCGCTTGTCCCACAAGGCCTCGATCATCAGGGCGATGACCAGCTCTTGCGCTTTTCGAACATAGCTGCGCTGCGGCGTTAGAAACAGGTTTTTGGCCAGCTGCTGGGTGATGGTCGAACCACCATGGGTGACTCGTCCACGCTTGGCGTTGCGTTTAATGGCCAGCTCAATCGCCTCCAACTCCACACCTTTGTGGTCCACAAAACCACTGTCCTCAGCAGCCACCACCGCACGCTTCAAATTCAGGGAAATCTGGTCATAAGGAACCCATTGGTGTTTTAACTTGAAGCCGGGCTCCGTTTTGCGAATTTCCTCCAACCTGTTTTGCATAAAGCTGGTGCTGCTGGGGTTGACGTGGGTCCACAAGGCAATTTGGCCCAGGTACCAAAGCTGCAGCAACACCACCGCGCAAAACGCCCAGAACAGCAAGCGAAAAAACCATCGGAACGGGTTGAAACGCCAACGCTTTTTTACAGAAGGTGTGGCCATCTTGGTTGAACGCTTGGCCATGGCTTAGCGTGCCTTGGCCTGTAGGCTGGCCCGCACCCGGCTTAGCGTTTGCAGGGCGTCAGGCGAGCGCCCGGTCCAGCTTTCGAAGGCCAATTGGGCCTGAAACACCAACATGCCCAGCCCATCTGCAACCGCCGTGCCCTGCGCCATGTTGCTGCTAGCGCTTTGCATGAAGGGGGTGGCCGACGGGGCGTACATCATGTCATAGGCCAACACCGCACGAGCCCACCAGTGGGCGTGCAAGGCAGGCACCTCACCGTGCAAGCTGCTCGATGATGCGTTTACAACCACCAGTGGCGCACCGGGCAATTCAAAATCTGAGGGCAAATGATCCAGGCTGCCGCCCACGGCGGGCAGCCCCAGGGCTTCAGCTCGCTCGGCCAAGGCACGGGCTTTGGCCGCAGTGCGGTTCAGCACAGTGAGGTGTTGCACCCCGTGAGCATGAAACGCCGCCACACAACCAGCGGCCGCACCGCCAGCCCCCAACATCAACACCTGGCACATCGATAACCCGATGTTCATGGGCTTCAGAAGCCGATCCAGGTCGCGACAAAGGCCCCCGCCATCGGTGTTGTCTGCCATGACCAGGCCATCGGGCTTGAAGTGCAGTGTGTTGGCCGCCTGGGCAAAACTGGCAGAATCGGTGAGCTGCTGCGCCAGCTCAAATGCCTGCAACTTGAACGGCACCGTGACATTGGCCCCTTGCACACCCGCCGCCTGCAACGCTCGCACTGTGCCTTCAAACCCATCCAGCGGCGCCAGCAAGCGCATGTACTGAATGGGCATGCCCACCTGCTGGGCAAAGTCGTGGTGAATGGCCGGAGACATGCTGTGGGCAATTGGGTTGCCAATGACCACAAAGCGGGCCGGGGGTGTAGCGCCAAGCGTTGTCATCAATACTCCGTGCTCACGGTGTCTTTGCTAAAAACCCAGGTGCGGGTAATGGCCAAAATGTCGGCTTTGGTCCGCATGTCCGACGGGAATGGAGAGAATGGCGCCGATTGTCTCAAAATTTTGAGAGCAGCGCGATCCAACACGGCAGAACCCGATGAGCGATCGATTTCAACATCATCGAGCGTGCCATCGGCTCGAATATAAGCGGTTAACCTCAACTTGCCGTAAATGCGGCCCTTTAATTCTTGGGGGTAATTGGCATTGCCCACCTGCTCCACTCGGGCACGCCAGGCCTCTTCGTACATGGCAAACGCATAGGGTGAGGTGCGAGGCGAAAAAAAGTGTTTGCGGGGTCGCTCGTTGTAATTTTTGATGTTTTCAGCAATTTGGGCCTGCAAGCGCTTAATTTCCAAGGCCCGTTGATCTTTGGGGTCGATGGCAGGACGATCATCGGCAGGCGCTGGGGCCAATTGTGGCCGAAATTCCGCACCGGCCAAATCACGCTGCAAAGCCTCCAGCTTGGCCAATCGCTCACGGGTGGCAATCAATTCGCGCTGGCTGACCGCATCGTCTGCCTCGCTGGGCAAGGTGGTGGCACGGCCTTGGTCAGCGTCGCCACCGCCATCCAGCGCCACCTGAGCCAACACTTTGGCACGCTGCGGGGCCTCACTCGACTGGGCATTGACCAGAATCACCTCCAGCGGCGGGCTGACTTTGGTTTGCTCCGGGGGTTTGGAAAAATGCACCGACAACAGAAGAGCATGAAGCAACAGCGACAGCACCATGGCGCGCCGCAGATCAAAGCCCCCTGTTGGCAAGCGCATGGCCATCACCCCTGCGAACCCCCTGCACCCACGTTTGGCGAGTCGGGCAAGGCAGACAAATCGGCCAACTCCGCTTCTTCAGCCAAAGCATCGTCTTCGTCGTCGATCAAGCGCGTGGGCGTGCCTTTTTTCAGGCCCAGCAATTTGCAACTCACTGTGAGCGTGAGTTCGTCCACCTGATCCAGTTCAACCTCCACCTGCACGCCACGCCCCGGGGAGGTGACGCCCACCAAACGCACAAACAAGGGAATTTCATCAAGGCGAACCAGTTCGTCTTTAACCACCACGCCGTCGAACTGCTTGCGGCCTTTTTGCTGGATCCAGCGCAAACACCAATAGCGTTCCATGCTCTGCTGAAACTCAGCGTAGGCCTTGTAGGTGATGTCGAAGCTGTTGACCGCTGACAGCAGATCGGCATCAGTGGCGGTATAAACCGGCGCCTCTTGGCGCAACAGCGCGATCAACTGCTGCTGGTTCACCAAGTCCACATACCGCCGCAATGGGGAGGTGCTCCAAGCGTATTGGGGCACGCCCAAACCGGCATGGGGCGCAGCATGGGTGGACATGCGCACGCGCCCGGCCTGCGGCTGTATGCGGTAAATGCCAGTGACGCCGTATTCGTGCAACATGCCGCCCCATTCGCGGTTCACGTAAATCATCCACTCTGCGACCAGCAAATCGAGCGGAGCATCGCGGCGGCGCGGGGTAATTTCAACCTGGCCCGCTTCATCCACATAAAAATTAAAATCGATGCGACTGTGTTTTTCAGGTTGACCACGAACCATCTCGCGCTGCATGCGCAGCACACACGAGGTTTTCCAAAGCACCTTCAGGGCCGGAAAAAACTCACCCACCTCGGCGCACTCCGCGAGGTCAGGGTCGTCCAAAGCTTCGCGGCTCACCCATTCATCAAGCAAATTGTGCCGCAGGTTGGCCGCCACGGGCACCCGTTCAATGGCGCTCACCGGGCTGCCCAGCAACTCGCCGCTGGCCACATCCACCTCGGTGTAAATACTGACAGAGGGCACAGTGCGGCCCTCGGCCAACGTGGCCAGTTCGACCAGGCTATTGGGCAGCATGGTGATTTTATCCCCCGGGGCGTACACGGTCGATAAACGCTCCCGAGCCACACGGTCGCAGGGACTTCCACGCTGAATGAACAAGGCGGGTGCTGCAATGTGCACGCCCACACGCGCCTTGCCGTTGGGCAGCATCACCACGCTGAAAGCGTCATCAATCTCGGTGGTCGAAATATCGTCGATAGAAAACGCCCGAACGGGTGCCACCGGCAATTCGTCCACCTCGGCAGGAATGCTCGGCAGGGGCACGTCGGCCTCAGTGCCTTTGGGAAAATGCACCGCCGTGAACCGGGCACGCATCATGTCGTGCACAGAGGCAAAGGCGCCGCATTCAATCAGCAACACATCGGGCGATCGCCCGGCCTCAGTGCAGGCCTGCATCAAGGCTTTGTATTCAAGGCTGTTTTTGTCGGGTCGGACCAACAACACCGCTGCCTGTTTTGCAAAGGGCTCTGGCAATTCGCGACGCACAAGCGCATCGGCCCAGGCCTGCTGCTGCTCGGCCGCCAAACGCTTTTTTTCAAGACCGGCCAAAGCCGCTTTTAAAATTTCGGGTGGGGCCGCTCGATACTGCCCTTTGCCCTTGCGGTGAAAATACATGGGGGCCGCATGCAAGGCCACCAACACAGCCGCCTGCTGGACCTCGGTGGGCTTCTGGCCAAAATATTCTTGGGCCATGGCAGTAAAGTCGAATTCTTCAGCGGGGGCGCACTCCCACAAAAATTCGGTGTCGATGTCTTGGGCAAGCGCATCCACTGTGGACGCAAACTCATCCAGCCCCGGTGCATCAAACTTGAGCATCACGCTGTTGGCCTTCACCTTGCTGCGCTTGCCGTGCTGGGTTTCCACCTGGAAGGCGTTGCCCTGTTCCTGTAGCACACGCCCCAATTTGAACGACCCAGCTTCTTCGTAATACAAATTCATTAACAATCCTAGCAATGGTGTTGAAGTTGGGGCAGGAACACTTCCATCACCCACAACGGGGTATGCCCATTGCGCCGCTCAAAACGGGCGCAACGCGCATACCAATGTTTACCTGCCGGCTGCTGCAACACGCGCGCAGCCTCTGGCTGATCCAGCAAGGCCAACACCCAAGGGTGCCGGGCCGGCAAACTGGCAAAAAACAATGGCCCACGAACCACTGTGGGGTCTGCAAACAGCACCGACCCCAGGGAGCGCTGCCCCAAGCCCCGCCAAAACCGCCAATCGTTGCGGGGGCCCCGCAGGGTTACCAGGGTTTGGGCCAACACAACAGGCTCACCCGCCACTTTCAGGCGCACACGGCGGCAGCGCATGCGACCCAGCGCTTGGCTTTGGGCAGGCTGGCCATTTGGCGCAGTGATGTTGGTGAGGCCCTGCATCACAGGCTGCACTTCAAAGCCCAGGCCAAGCCCAAGCAGGCGCTGGGTCAGCGACCCCCGGGTGGTGGCCCAGTTGCGGGCCCAAGCCGGCCATGCGGGAGGGCAAGCACCATGCCACACCACTGCCCCGTTCATGCCAACCCCAAAAACAAGCGCAGCAACGGCCAGTGGGCATCAAAATCGCTGATGGCATGGTCGGACCCCAGCAGTCGCATTTGATGCACCCCCGGGTAACGGGCCAGCATGGTGGCGTAGCTCAGTACCTCATCGCCTTGGGCAGCCACCAGGCAGTACCGCGACGGAGCCGTCAGGCTGGTGCGCTCCATGCCACGCAGCTCCTGAAGGTAGGCGGGCACAAATTCAAACTCTTCCTCGGTGAAATACACCGTTTTTTTGCCCAGCTGGTCCACCAAGTCATCGTAAGGCTTCACGGCGGGGTTCAACAACAACACCCGAGCCTGTGGGTGGCATTCGCCCAGCACCGTGGCGTAATACCCTCCCAGGGAGCTTCCAACAAAGGCCAAGCCAAGTTCGGGGTTGGAGGCCAACCTGGACTGCACCACCTGTTCCACCAGGGCGAGCGCCTTGGCCGGGGAAGGCGGCAAATCAGGCACCCACAGCCGGTGCCCCACCCCCGCAGCGGTAAAATCATCAATCACCTTCTGGGCTTTAACCGATCGCGATGAGGACCGAAAGCCGTGAAGATACACCACCAGATCTGGCACTGCAGGCAGAGCATACTGACCAAGGCTGAGTAGCTCGAAGGGGGTCAAACCGAGGCCCCTGTGCCGACCCTGGCCTGCAAGGCATCCAGCAAACGCTGATGTACGCCACCAAACGCGCCGTTGCTCATGGCCACCACCCAGTCACCGGGTTGAGCCTGCGCCACCACCTGCGCCAGCAGGGCATCCAGATTGTCGCTGGCCCACAACCTTGAGCCCAGTGGGGCCAGCGTCTCGGATACGTTCCAAGCAATACCAGCGGTGTAGCACAGCACCGAATCGGCCTCTTTAAAGCTGCCCGGCAATGCCTGGGCCAGGGTGCCCATCTTCATGGTGTTGGATCGCGGCTCAAAAAGCGCGATCAATCGGCCCGGGGTGCTGCCTTCGCGGCGGGCTTGCTCCGTCATCAGTCGGCGCGCACCTTCCAAGGTGGTGGCAATCGCCGTGGGGTGGTGAGCAAAATCGTCGTAGACCCGAACACCGGCGACTTCGCCGCGCAGTTCCATGCGCCTTTTTACACCCGGAAACACACTCAGCGCTGTACAACCCTGCTCAACCGGCACGCCCACGGCATGCGCTGCAGCCAACACGGCCAAAGCGTTGTTGACGTTGTGCAAACCCGACCAGGCCCAATTGACCTCACCCATGGGCTGGCCGCGGTGCAGCACCTCAAATCGACTTGCCCCCAGCACGCGGGCCTGCCATGCCACATTGGCATGGGTTGAATTGGGCTCATCTGCTGCAAAAAAACGTTCAACTGGGGTCCAACAGCCCTTTTGCAACACCCGCTCCAGGGCATCACTGCCTGCCGGGCAAACCACCCGACCTTTGGAGGGCACAGTGCGTACCAAATGGTGAAATTGAGTCTCAATGGCAGCTAGATCTGGAAAGATGTCTGCATGATCGTACTCAAGGTTGTTCAACACTGCCACTGTGGGGCGGTAGTGAACAAATTTGGAACGCTTGTCAAAAAACGCGGTGTCGTATTCGTCGGCCTCGATCACAAAGCAGTTGCCTTCACCAAGACGGGCAGACACGCCAAAGCCTCCGGGCACCCCTCCGATCAAAAAGCCCGGCTGAAGCCCAGCCTGCTCAAGCACCAAGGCCAACATGGAACTGGTGCTGGTTTTGCCGTGTGTGCCAGCCACCGCCAACACAGTTCGCCCTGCAAGCACATGTTCACCCACCCACTGGGGGCCGCTTGCATACGGCAAACCCTCGTCCAAAATGGCTTCCATCAGCGGATTGCCGCGCGACACCACATTGCCCACCACCCACAGATCGGGCTTGATGGCCAATTGCTCCACGCCAAACCCTTCGGTGAGCGCAATGCCGGCTTGGGTCAGTTGCGTGCTCATGGGCGGGTACACATTGGCATCACAACCGGTGACGGTGTGCCCCAAAGCCTTCGCCAACTGGGCCACGCCCCCCATGAAGGTGCCGCATACGCCCAAAATGTGAATGTGCATTCTTTCTTCCTTTCCGCCGAAGCCCATATTGTAGTGCCTCGGAATTTGGATACACTCCCGACATGGACGATTTCTTTGCCCCGCAAGACGAACTGCGCACCGAAATTGCGATGACCGCCGCCCGGCTCATCGCCGAGGAAGGCTGCGATTACCCCTCGGCGCGTCACCAAGCCATCAAAACCCTGTTCGGCAAAGGCAAACCACCCAAACACTGCATGCCCAGCGACCAGGAAATTCAAGAAGAACTGCGTGCCTACCAAGCCTTGTTCCAGGCCGATACACAACCGGGCGAATTGAACGAACTCCGCCTGGTTGCACTCCAATTCATGCAGTTGATGGTTCAATTCGAGCCGGTTGTGTATGGCGCTGCGGTCAACGGCACGGGCAATGCGTACTCTGACATTCACGTGCTGGCATTTTCGGACGATCAAAAAGAGGTGGACTACTGGCTTCTAAACCAGAACATCGCTTTTGACCCCTGCGAGGATGCCCTGCTGGCTGGCAAAGCATTCCCGGCGGTGGCTTTCCGCTGGCGGCAGCGCTGGTTCCAACTTGGTGTGGCCAGCCCGGTCGATCGGCGCGGCTTGCTCAACAGGCAGGGCGCTGGGGACCATCTGTTTCAAACCGACCTGGCGGGCTTAAACCGCCTTATTGAAGAAGCAATATGAGCAACAAAACACTGGTGTCTGTTTTAAGCGGGCTGTTGGCCTTGGCCATTGGCCTTTATTTTGGCTTGCGTCCCAAGGCAGAGGGCTACCCTCTGGCAGGCTACACCTTTCAAACCCCCCAAGGTGCATCCCTCGACCTGGGCGCCTTGCAAGGCAAAACCGTGGTCATCAACTTTTGGGCCACCTGGTGCCCACCTTGCGTTGAAGAAATGCCCGAGCTGGATGCCCTGTACCCACAGCTTCAAGCCCAACAAGTGGAGCTAATCGGCATTGCCATTGATTCACCATCCAACGTCGCTCAATTTCTTGAAAAAACCCCTGTTTCTTACCCCATCGTCCTTGCCGGCATGGGCGGCACAGAGCTTGGGAAAGCATTAGGAAACACCCAGGGCGGATTACCATTTACTGTCATTTTGGACGAAAATGGTAATCAAATACTCAAAGAAGCCGGCAGGATACACATGAACACCATCACCGATGCACTTGCCCGATAAAATCGGGTATGCTCACGCAACGTTTGGCGTGGAGTGCCATTGGTCTATCTGACAACACATCCATTCAAACTGGAAATTCAACGATTTTCCGTGCACACTGACCGAAGTTAGCCTTGAATGTGCAGTTCGCAGTGTGCCGGGCTTGCGGGTGTATTGCCCGCCGGCCAGCCCAAGGCCCGCCACAGACGCGGGTCCAAAAACCAACCTCCCTAGATGGAGTACAGCAATGGACCTCAGAAAGCTAAAAACCCTCATCGACCTGGTTGCCGAATCAGACATCTCTGAACTGGAAGTGACCGAAGGCGAAGGCAAAGTAAGAATCGTCAAAAGCCAGCCGCAATACACCATGGCTGCGCCGCAACTGGTTCAACACGCCGCGCCTGTGCCCGCCGCAGCGCCAGTTCAGGCCCAGGCCAGTGCCCAAGCGCCAGCTCAGGCCACAGCCCCCGCCGCAGACACGGGTCACAAGGTGACCTCACCCATGGTTGGTACGTTTTACCGTGCCCCAAGCCCAGGCGCATCCAACTTTGTAGAAGTGGGCAGCACCGTGAAGGAAGGCGACACCCTGTGCATCATTGAGGCCATGAAGCTACTCAATGAAATCGAGTCTGACAAAGCTGGTGTGGTGAAGGCCATTCTGGTGGAAAACGGTCAACCCGTGGAGTTTGGTCAAGCCCTGTTCATCATCGAATAAGGGGGCAGCACCATGTTTGGAAAAATTCTGATCGCCAACCGTGGCGAAATTGCCTTGCGCATCCTTCGGGCGTGCAAAGAGATGGGCATCAAAACGGTGGCCGTGCATTCCACTGCCGACCAGGAAGCCAAGTATGTGAAACTGGCAGACGAGTCGGTGTGCATTGGCCCCCCCTCTTCCAAAGAAAGCTACCTCAACATACCGGCCATCATCAGCGCGGCGGAAGTCACCGATTCAGAGGCGATTCACCCCGGCTACGGCTTCCTTTCAGAAAACGCCAACTTCGCTGATCGTGTAGAAAAAAGCGGCTTTGTCTTCATCGGCCCGCGCGCTGAAAGCATTTTGCTGATGGGCGACAAGGTGTCTGCCAAACGCGCCATGATTGCTGCGGGCGTGCCCTGCGTACCTGGCTCTGAGGGTGAGTTGCCCGACGATCCACGCGAAATCGTGAAAATTGCCCGCCAAATCGGCTACCCAGTCATCATCAAAGCCGCGGGCGGCGGCGGTGGCCGAGGCATGCGCGTGGTGCACACCGAGGCTGCTTTGCTCAACGCGGTCACCATGACCAAAACCGAGGCCGGCCAGGCGTTTAACAACCCCGCGGTGTACATGGAAAAATTCCTGGAAAACCCACGCCACGTGGAAATCCAGGTGCTGGCCGATGAGCACCGCAATGCAGTATGGCTGGGCGAGCGCGACTGCTCCATGCAGCGCCGCCACCAAAAAGTAATTGAAGAGGCTCCAGCACCCAACATTCCCCGTCGCTTGATTGAGCGCATCGGTGAACGTTGTGCAGAGGCCTGCCGCAAAATTGGCTACCGCGGGGCCGGCACCTTTGAGTTTTTGTACGAAAACGGCGAGTTTTATTTCATTGAAATGAACACGCGGGTGCAGGTAGAGCACCCAGTGACCGAACTCATTACGGGTGTTGACATCGTCCAGGAACAGATCCGCATTGCTGCGGGGCAAAAGCTGCGTTTCCGCCAACGCGACATTGAGTTCCGTGGGCATGCCATTGAATGCCGCATCAACGCCGAAGACCCGTTCAAATTCACGCCCAGCCCTGGCCCCATCAAAAGCTGGCACCCACCAGGTGGCCCCGGCGTGCGGGTAGACTCCCACGTCTACAGCGGTTACAACGTGCCTCCTCACTACGACTCCATGATCGCCAAAGTGATCACTCATGGCGAGGACCGCAAGCAGGCGATGGCCCGCATGCGCCAAGCCTTGGCCGAATTGGTGGTGGACGGCATCAAAACCAACACGGCACTGCACCGCGAGTTGATGGACGATGCCCGGTTTATTGAAGGTGGCACCAGCATTCACTACCTTGAACACAAACTGGAATCCCGCGCCAAGTGAGCACACAAACCACGCCCTCCCCTGCACTGATCCAGGCCAAGCTCACCTTGCCTTTTGAGCTGGCCGACGAGGTGTCGGACGCGCTCATGGAATTGGGAGCCTTGGCGGTCATGCTGGAGGACGCCAACGCCGACAGCGAGGACGAGCAACCCTTGTTTGGCGAACCGGGCATGGAGCCAGAGTCTGCCGCATGGGGCTTGAACCACGTGGTGGCATTGTTTCGCAATCGCCACGAGGGTGAGCAAATTCTGGCCGAACTCGACCCGGAGGCGTTGAATGGCGTACCGGTGGAATTCACCGAAGTGCCGCAGGAGGACTGGGTGAGGCTGACCCAATCCCAGTTTGACTCCATCCCCATTTCTGCCAAGCTGTGGATTGTGCCCTCCTGGCACACCCCCGAATCTGCCGATGGTCGCATCAATCTGGTGCTCGACCCCGGGCTGGCCTTTGGCACTGGCTCGCACCCCACCACAGCCCTTTGCCTGCGCTGGTTAAGCGAGTTCCCGCTGCAGGGCCAAGATGTGCTGGATTATGGTTGTGGCTCGGGCATTTTGGGCATTGCGGCCCTGAAGCTGGGAGCAAGCGAGGCAGTGGGCGTAGACATTGACCCGCAGGCCGTGGAAAGCACCGCCTACAATGCCAGCAACAATGGGGTGAACATGCCCTGCGGTCTGCCCGATTTCCCCTTGGCCAAGCGCCAGTTTCCGGTGGTGGTGGCCAATATTTTGAGCAATCCGCTCAAAGTGCTGGCCCCTTCTTTGTGTGAGCATGTAGAAGCAGGCGGTCAACTGGTGTTGAGCGGCGTGCTGGCCAGACAAGCCGAAGAAGTGATCGCCCATTACCGCACCTGGATCCCCCTGTCGGTATGGGCTGAGCGCGATGGCTGGGTTTGCCTGCACGGGCAAAAAGCTGTGCTGTAAGCCACAGCGCGCAGGCCACGGGATACACTAGCGGCATGAGCCTCGCCACACGCTGCCCCCATTGCAACACGCTGTTTAAGGTTTCCACTGGGCAATTGCAATTGCACCAGGGGCAGGTTCGCTGTGGTCAATGCAAGCAAGTGTTTTCTGGCATCGAAAACCTCACCGCCGCCGACAGCCAAGTGTGGCAAACCATGCAGTTGCAGGTGCCTGCGCCGGGCTCGCCCGAAGAAAAAACACCCGATTCAGCCCTGTTCAGCGAAGCCAGCGCGTCGGCGGGCGCGGGGCTCTTCAAACCCGAACGTTCGGCGGCAGTCCGGCGGGCCAGCGTGGCGCTGGGCTTGCTGCTTTTGCTTCAAACGGCCTGGTGGCAACGCACCACCCTGGCGGCACAGGTGCCCCCGGTGGCTCAAGTGTTGGCCAACAGCAGCGTGGTGATTCAACACCTGTTTAGCCTGCCAGCCAGCGCTGCAGTGCAAGTGCAGGGCAGCGGCTTGCAAGCGCTCGACGAACACAATGTGCGCCTGGATGTGACCCTGCGCAACTCAGCCACTTTGCCCGCCGCCTGGCCCCACCTGCGCGTGGATCTGCTGGATGCGCAAGGGCTGGTGTTGGCCACCCGCAGTGTGTCGCCCGGCGACTACCAGCAACGCGATGCCAACACAGCCAGCCAAGCCCCACCCATTCCCCCGGGGCAAACCGTTGAACTGCTGGCTTACCTCAACCTGCAAACCTTGAACACCCAATTGCCCGAGGCCGCCGCCACGGGTTTTCGGGTCAGCCTGTTTGACCGCGGACCACCCCGGCCATAAACAGGTACACTGAAAACAGAACGAATTCCTTTTCTGACCTTTTCCATCGACCAATGCCCATGACTTCGAAACGCGTACTGATTTGCGGCTCTATCGCCTTTGACACCATCATGGTGTTTGAAGGCAAATTCAAAGACCAAATTCTTCCCGACCAGGTTCATATTTTGAATGTGGCCTTCCTGGTGCCCAGCCTGCGAAAAGACTGGGGGGGATGCGCAGGCAACATTGCCTACAGCCTCAAAATGCTGGGTGGCAACCCCGTGCCCATGGCCGCCGTGGGCCACGACTCCACCGGCTACCAAGAGCGACTCAACAAGCTGGGCATCGACACCTCTTGCCTGCGCGTGGTGGCCGACGAATACACCGCCCAGGCCTTTATTACCACGGACCTGGACGACAACCAGATCACCGCCTTCCACCCGGGCGCAATGAGCCACTCCCATCTGAACACCGTGGAGCAGGCCGGGGATGTAGCGCTGGGTATTATTGCGCCCGACGGGCGCGACGGTATGATCCAACATGCCGAGCAATTTGCCCAAGCAGGCATTCCTTTTATTTTTGACCCAGGTCAAGGCCTGCCCATGTTTGGCAAACCAGAGCTGACCCGATTCCTGGAACTTGCCACCTTTGCAGCGGTCAATGATTATGAAGCCAAAATGCTTTGCGAGCGCACCGGGCTGTCACTGGAAGACATTGCAGCCAAACTCGAAGCTTTGGTGGTTACACGGGGTGCGGAAGGCAGTTGGGTTTACCACCAAGGTCAACGGCACACCATCCCGTGCGTTAAAGCAGAACAAATCGCAGACCCCACCGGCTGCGGAGATGCGTACCGGGGAGGTTTGTTGTACGGCCTCACTGAGGGCATGGGCGTGGTAGAGGCCGCCAAATTGGCCAGCCTCATGGGCTCCTTGAAAATCGCGTGCAAGGGTCCACAGAACTACCATTTCACCCGCGACGAAATTGCATCCAGGTTTGAGTCCGCCTTTGGGCACAAGCCTTGGTAAACCAGAAGGACGATGAACATGAACCAAACCAAACCCAATCGACTCCGATTTGCGGGCGCAGCCACTTTGTTGTGTGTGGCTGCTTTGGCAGGCTGTGCCACCCAAAGCACATCGGGCACGGTGTACCGCGAGGGTGAAACACGCCGCGCCCAAATCATTGAGCAAGGCACGGTTGAAAGCGTGCGCACCGTGACCATTCAGGGCGACACCAACGGTGTGGGCACCGCCGCAGGTGGCATTGTGGGTGGCATCGCGGGCAGCAATGTGGGCGGTGGCAGTGGCCGCGCCGTGGGTGCTGTGTTGGGTGCAGTGGCTGGCGGCATCGCGGGTCAGGCCATTGAACGCAATGCCTCCACCCGCCAGGGGCTGGAGATCACCGTGCGCATGGACAACGGCACACTGCGTGCCTACGTGCAAGATGCCGATGAACAGTTTAGGCCTGGCGACCGGGTCCGCATTGTGACCGGCGGCGGCACTTCTCGTGTAACGCGCTAAACCACTCGGCGCATAAGCACTCAAAAAAAAGCCGGCGATTGCCGGCTTTTTTTATTGGGGTGAAGCTGCGCTTAGAAACCTGGCATCAAGCTTTGCAACACCATCATCACAATTTGTAGCAGCAGAAAAAACACCAAGGGCGATAAATCCACATTGCCAATGGTGGGCAACACGCGGCGCAAAGGCTCTAAAAAGGGGCGCGACAGTTCGTTAAGCACAGACGCGATGGGCGAGAACGGATTAACCCAACTCAAAATGACTTGAATAAGCACAATGCCCATCAACAAATAGGCCACATTGCGCAACACCCAAAAAATGGCAATGGGCACAGTGAACGTGATCATGCCGCCCAAGCCGGGCCCACCCGAAGACAAGCCCACCGAGATCAGCACCAGCAGCATGTGCAACACAAATGAGACCAGAAACGCCCCTGTGACCGAGGCCCAGTCAATACCAGCGTAGCCAGGCACCGCTTTGCGCAACGGCTTTACCAACCAGTCGGTCATGGAAAAAATAAAAGGCGACAGCGGGTTGCTGGGGTGTATGCGCACCCACTGCATCAACACGCGAAGCAACAGACAGAAGGTCAGAAGGCTTGCAGCAGTTTCAAGCAGCAAGCGCAAGATATCGATCAGCAACATGGGCAAATGCGTCGGTTAGGGCCGAGAACCAGTGGGGAACGGCCAGGTTGTAGTGGCGCCTTTCAGTTTACGCGGTTTGGCCGCCCCAGAACGGCGGCGACGTGCAGGTTTGCTGGGCGTGAGCAGCGCCAGAGGGGTGACCTCGGCGGGAGACAAAGCAGTTTTGGAGGGCTTGCGGCTGCTGCCAGCGGGTTTTGCTTTTGGAGTGACGGATGTTTTGGTATTGGGTGTCAATTCGGTTTTCACTTCAGGAACAACGGGTTTGGCCTCCACCTTGCCGGCGGGCTTCGCGGGAGATTTGCCTGCCGGCTTTGCGACCACCGGTGCTTTGGCAGGCTTGGTGGCTGTGCTTGCTACCGCCTTAGTGGCCACCTTCGTGGCCGGCTTATTGGTCGCGTTAGAAGCCGCATTGGTAGCCGCCTTCGTAGCCGCCTGAGTGGCTGGCTTACTGGCCGTCTTGCTAACCAACTTATTGGCCAACTTGGTGACTGTCTTGGCGACCGTCTTGGTGACCGACTTCTCAGCTGGCTTTTTGGCGGCCTTGCTGGCTGGTTTGGTGGCAGGCATACAAAAACTCCTTTCGAGTTTTTTGGATTAGCCCGCCATTTTATCGGTAGGGCCTTGAATTTTCAAGAAATACGAGTCTTGAATCTGAAACATGACAGTTCCATGTAAAGACATATAGAACCCTTCATCGACTCGATATTGACGATGCGCGTGTATCAATAGCATTGAGCAACACCCCGTAGGACAGTAGCAGGACATCCCAAGCATGAACCCCATTCTTCAAGATGCGGCCAACAAAGGCTTGCCACGCCGCACATTTTTACGCAATTTACTCATGGCAGCCGGCAGCGTGCCAGCAGCGCACGTGCTAACAGCCTGCGGTGGAGAAGCCTCCACCCCGGGCTTGCGCAACAACCCCGTGTCTCCCAGCGGCAGAACCAGCCCTTTTGCCACCATGGGGCCCTTGCTGGCGCCCGATGAGAATGGCGTACGCCTGCCAGCAGGCTTCACCTCACGGGTGGTGGCGGTGGTCAACCAACCGCCCTTGGCCAGCAATCCGGGGTTCCGCTGGCACTCCGACCCCGACGGCGCGGGCATGTTTCGCACCGACGATGGCGGCTGGATTTACGTGAGCAACTGCGAAGCCCGTGACGCCACCACGCTGTTTGGTCAAATTCCGGACACGCCCGTGATCTCTGATTTGGCCAGCCGCGACTCGTTGGCCGCGCTTGGAACGGTCACTGGCCCCATCACCGGACTATTGCCAGTCAGTGTGCCCTTGGTGCTGCCATTTCAGGGCGGCGCTAGCGCCCTGCGCTTCGACAAAAATGGCACCCTGGTGGACGCCTACCCCATTCAGCGCAACACCACCACCAACTGCTCAGGCGGTGCGACCCCCTGGGGAACATGGATCAACGGCGAAGAAATCGCCGATGGCTATATGTTTGAAGCCAGCCCATTGAAAGACGGTGGGACCCCCATCCGCCTGGATCGTTTTGGCCGCAAAGCGCATGAGCAGGTGGCCATTGATGCCAAACGGCGAGTGATTTACCACACCGAAGACATCACCGGCGACGACCGTTTTTACCGCACCATTTTTGCAGCAAGCGACTGGCCCGAGGGCGGCAAACCCGACTACAGCAAAGGCGTGCTGCAGGTGTTGGCCGTAGACGCTGGTATTGAAGCCGCAAGGCGCGGCCCCACGCCTGTGCGTTGGGTTAACGCTGTTGATGATGGCACACCCCAATTCAAGGTGTACCAAGCCGAAACCACCGTGTTTGCCGGTAACGAGGGCGTTTGGTTTTTGAATGACTTTGTGTTTTTTACCACCAAGGGCGACAGCAATGTGTGGGCCATCGACACCGTGGGCGGCACCATTGAAAGCATTTACAACCCCGAGGATGGCCCCGTGGGCTCGCCCGTGGACAACAGCGAACCCCCAATGATTGGCGTGGACAACATTTGTGTCACGCTGGATGGCGAAATGATTGTGGTGGAAGACGGTGGTGATATGCGCGCCATGGTGCTGCTGCCCGACCGCAGCACGATTCCCCTGCTTCGCCTGCCGGGCGACCCCAGCGGCACCGAAGTCACTGGGCCCGCTTTTTCGCCCGATGGGCGCCGCCTGTACATTGCCAACCAACGCGCCCTGCCCGATGGCACCACCACCAGCTTTGGGCAAGGGGGCACCATTTACGAAATCACCATGCCTTTCTCGGTGCGAGTGGACCCACCCTTGGCTCGGCGTTTGTAATTGTCATCTCGTCCCAGGGCTGGTTCAAAGACCAGCCCCGGTTCATCAATGGGGTCCTCCAGCAACACCTTGCTGTCGTGGTAGTAGTCTTGCTTGTTGTGCCATGGGTGTTCAGCGCCTTGGCGCGGCAATTGGTCGGCCACTCGCTTCAGGTAGTTGGAATTCAAACCACCCAACACCGTCAGCCCCTCGACCTGGGGCACGGCACCGGCGCGGGCCACCACCGTGGCGTGGCCATGCTTGTCCATGTGCGCAAGCAGGCGGCAGGCAAAGCCGCTGGCCAAATCACTTTTTAATGTCCAAGAAGCGTGGGTGTAACCCAGCACCACAATGGCGTTGGGCACGTCTTGCAACATGACGCTTTTATAAAACATTTTTTCGCTTAAGTTGACAGCCTGTCCATCCAGGCTCATGTGCATGCCGCCCACCATTTGAACATTTAGACCGGTGGCGGTGACCACCAAATCGGCTTTCAATACTTCACCCGACTTCAATGCAATGCCCTCGGGCACAAACCGGTCGATAGTGTCGGTGGCCACGCTGGCCTTGCCACTGCGCAGGGCCTGGAAAAAATCGCCATCGGGCACCAGGCACAGGCGCTGGTCCCAAGGCATGTAGTTGGGCGTGAAATGCCTCATGTCCACACCACTGCCTTTGAGCTGACGACGCACCATGGCCATCAAAAAACGACGCACCACCGCGGGCTTGCTTTTGCTAATTTTGAACATGAAGTGCGCCAGGCCAATGGTGCGCGCACGGTTTAATTTGTAGGCCAGTTTGGCGGGCATGGTTTTTTGTAGCACGCGAGTGACCGCATCCACCGAGGGCAGGGAAAAAATGTAACCGGGCGAGCGCTGCAGCATGGTGATGTGTTCTACCTTGGGGGCCATGCTGGGTATCAGCGTAACGGCAGTGGCGCCGCTGCCAATCACCACCACGCGCTTGCCGGTGTAGTCAAGGTCTTCAGGCCAGTGCTGGGGGTGCACAATTTGACCTTTGAACTGCTCTTCGCCCGCGAATGTTGGACGGTGCCCCTGGTCGTAGTTGTAGTAGCCCGCGCAGCACATCAAAAACTTTGCATGGTATTCCTCAGCCACACCCGTGGCCTCATTCACTGCCTTGACTTCCCAGCGTTGGGTGTGGCTATTCCAGTTGGCAGAACCCACTTTGCGCTGAAACAAAATGTGGTCAAACACACGGTTCTCCAAGGCGGCCTCGTGCACATATTGACGGATGTCGGCCCCTTGCGAAAAAAAGTGCGCATTGCGCCACGGCTTGAACTTAAAGCCAAAAGAGAACATGTCTGAATCTGACCGCACGCCGGGGTAACGAAACAAATCCCAGGTGCCGCCGATGTTGGTGCGTCGCTCCAGAATGGTGAAGCTGCGGGTGGGCAAGGCTTTGCGCAAATGGCATGCCGCGCTAATGCCCGACAGGCCTGCACCAATGATCAAAACATCCTCTTCCACGACATGCATTGTGGGTTCTCCAGGTTTTTTTGTTGGGCTTGAATTCGTCAAATTGTGCGTGCATCACCCCGCAGGCGAAAAGGCCTTCGAACCGATTTGTCCGGAATAATCAACTGCATCCACCATGCCCCACCAAAGCACAGCATCGGCGATGATATAAATTGATCCTGGAAAAAACACACACGGAGACCCCACGCATGCCTTCCATTCAAGCCAGTGTTGTAAACCAGATCTCTAAAATCGCGCTTCGCAACTACA
This sequence comes from Limnobacter sp., assembly GCF_964228395.1. Taxonomy (GTDB): domain Bacteria; phylum Pseudomonadota; class Gammaproteobacteria; order Burkholderiales; family Burkholderiaceae_B; genus Limnobacter. The sequence goes on along the minus strand of NZ_CAXQZX010000122.1, from coordinate 58,489 downwards.
AAGGTGAAGCACCCGGTTTTGTAAAACGCTTCAGGCTGGTCACAGGCATTTCCAATCTGGTGGGTCCAGTGCCTTCGGGTGTAAAACGCATGAAGGGCCAACTGGGCGGCGTCAAAGGCGAGTGGCTCATTCCGCAAAACGCCCAGGGTTCGTTGCTGTACATTCACGGCGGTGCATTTGTGGCCGGTGGGCCACCCATGTACCGTCCATTCTGTGGCGCCATTGCCAAGGCCCTCTGCCTGCGTGTGTTCCTGGTGGATTACAGAATGGCCCCCGAGCACCCATTTCCTGCCCCCTATGACGATTGCATGGCGGCGTTTGATGCACTGGTCAAAGACACCCCCACTGGCCAACCCATCTTGGTGGCTGGCGACTCGGCTGGAGGCAATTTGGGCATGTGTGTGGCGCAATACGCAGCCCAAAAAAAATTGCCACTGCATGGGGCGCTGCTGATTTCGCCCTCCACGGACATGCGCAGGCTGTCGCCCACCATTGAGGGCAACGCAAAAAGCGACAGCATGTTGTCCCCTCTTATATTAAGGCTTGCAGCAGAAACCTATTTGAACGGCCACGACCCAGCCGACCCCAAAGCATCGCCTTTACTGGGCACATTCAAAAAACTGCCTCCCGTGTTGATCACCGCCAGCCAGGATGAATGCCTGTTGGGTGACGGCGCACAACTGCATGAAAAAATTCAGGAAGCCGGTGGCGCCTCTGAGTTGCTGACCCGCCCGGGCATGCCGCACATTTGGCCGGTGATGACCACCATGCTGCCCGAAGCCAAAGAAGACTTGGTAAAAATTCTGAATTTTTTCAGGGCGGCCATGGCCACCGCTTGAAGGCGTGTTTTAGTAAACGCAGCGAAACCCAATGTGCGCGGTGCTGGTGTTGTGCGCCGCACCGATTCGGGCGGCTGGTCGGTAGCGCAGGCAGTATTCTGCAGCGCACAGGTAAGAGCCGCCTTTGAGTGCCCACAAGGTATTGGCATCCTGGGTGGGCGTGCAACTGCAACACCCTGCGCCATCGCGGCGGTAGGGCGACACGGTCCATTCCCACACATTGCCAATCATGTCGTACAAGCCAAACCCGTTGGCAGGGTGTTGGCACACAGGCACAGGCGCGGGTTGGGCCATGTCCGCGTGGTACCACGGAAAACTGCCTCGCCACACATGGGCCATGCGTTGCCCGCCGGGTGAAAATTCTTCCCCCCACGCGAAAGTGCTTCCATGCAGACCACCGCGCGCGGCGAACTCCCACTCTTCTTCCGTGGGTAGACGCCCACCCACCCACGCCGCATAAGCCTTGGCATCTTGCAGGCTGACGTGGGTGATAGGGCATTGCTCATCCAGCTCTGGCTGAGGCGCTTGCCAACTGGCTCCAGCCACTGGCTTCCACCATTGCGTAGGGTCGTTCAAGTTCACAGGGCCCTGGGTTTTAACAAACACATGGCTGCTGCCCTGCTGCTCGGCGGTGGTGGTGTATCCAGTCGCCCTCACAAACTCTGCAAATTGCGCACGGGTCACAGGGTGGGTATCCATGGCAAAAGGCGCCACCTGCACGTTACGCACGGGTCGCTCTTCGGGGTAGTGTGCGTTGGACCCCACCTGGCATAAGCCACCTTGCAGTTGTATGCGCATGCTAAATGTTCAGCACCATTTGGTTCAGGAAGCGCAACATTTCAACCGGGTTGGGTTGGCTGGTATCGATGTCGATGTCCACTCGACCCAAGACACCCTGGAAAGGAAAATGCCCCTTGTAGCGGGTAGACACCTGATTACCCAAGTCGCTGCCCAAGGTAAAACCATCGTACGAGGTAGAGAACAACACGCGCTTGAAGGTGTGTTGAGCCACCAAGGCATCGTTCACATACAAGCGCCCCTCGCCATCAAAGGGCCTGGCGGTCATTTTTTGTTCATACCGCACAGTCAATTTGCCGGCAGGTAGAACCCCCTTGGCTTGAATGTGCTCCACATAGGGCACCAGGCTTTGCTCGTAATGCAATTCACCGTTTTGAATATACAGCACCCAGCCTGCGTACTTGGCTCCCTGGGCCAACAGCACGCCATCTTCAGTGCCGGTGGGGCGCTCACAGTTGACAGTGATCACATGGCTTAGACCGCACACAATGGGGGCAATGTCGCGAGCCAGCCGCTCCACCGGCGGGTGGAAGGTCCATTTGGCGCGCAGCGCATTTTGTTGGCGGTCTTGCACCAGCTTCAATACCAGGTTGCGGTCGTCCAGAGGCAACACATTGTATTGCTGGGCCGCTTGCAGCCATTTGTCTTTCAGGCGCTGTACCACGTCGGGGTGCTGGTCAGCCAGGTTGTTTGCCTCGGTGGGGTCTTTGGACAGGTCGTACAGCTCCCACACATCGTCCTCAAACGGTTTGCCCCGCACATGGCGCGTCACCAGGCGCCAATGGCCCTCCACATAAGCACGTTGGCCGCCCAGCTCAAAATACTGTTCGTTGCGGGTGGGGGCCTGCGCGCTGGCAAAGGTGGGCACTACGCTTTGGCCTTCCACTGGCTTTAAACGAATGCCCTTGTACACCTCGGGGCGTGTGGTGCCTGTGGCGTCCAGCAAAGTTGGAAACAGGTCGATTACATGCACAAAGTTGTGACGCAATTCACCTTGGGCTGCAATGCCCTTGGGCCACGCAATCAACAGAGGGTCGGCCACGCCACCCAGGTGAGCGTATTGTTTGTAGTTTTTAAAGGGCGTGTTGGACACACAGGCCCAGGCCATAGGGTAGTGGGGGTAACTGCCCTCTTCGCCCAGGGTGTCGTAGAACTTCTCACTCGCCTCTTCAACACTCACGGGGCGACCAAAGGCCGGTGCAAACACATTGGGCGTTCCTGTGGGTGTGCCCTCGCCAGAGCCTCCATTGTCCGAAAACAAGACCACAATGGTATTGTCCAGTTCGCCAATTTCTTCCAGGCTTTTCAGCAAACGCCCCACGTTGTCGTCCAGGTTTTTCATTTGGCCGGCATACACCTCCATGTAGCGGGCATACATTTTTTTCTGAACGGGGCTTAGGCGGTCCCAGTCTTCTGTGCCAAAACTCAGTGGCGGCAACTCCACCGTGTCGCCCAGTAAACCCAAGGCCTTCTGCCGATCAAAACGCGCCTGTCGTACCTTGTTCCATCCTTCGTCGTACTTGCCTTTGAACAAATCGCGGTCTTCGGGCTTGCACTGCAAAGGCGAATGGGGCCCAGGGTATGCCAGATGCAAATAAAAGGGTTTGTCGGGGTTCAGACTTTTTTGTGTTCGCACATAGGTGATGGCCCGCTCAGTGAGGTCGTCGTTCACAAAATAATCGTCATGCTCTGGCGGTTCTACGGGTGCCACGCCGTCAAACAACTCGCTGGGCTTGAAAAAATCTGTGGAATGACCCTGAAACCAGTACGCCCGTTCAAACCCGCGCTGCGTGGGCCAATTGTTGTACGGCCCGTTGGCCCCCGTGGTGTAGGCGTTGTTCACATGCCACTTGCCGACCAGCAAGGTGGACCAACCTTCGTCGCGCAATACCTCGGCCAGGGTGGCGGCTTCATGGGTTAACTCACCACGGTAACCTGGATAGCCTGAATCGATGTCGGCCAGCCAACCCACTCCAGCGGAGTGATGGTTCAAACCTGTTAAAAACGAGGCCCGAGTGGGCGAGCACATGGAACAGGTTCTGAAGTTGGTGTATTGCAGGCCACGCTTGGCGATGCTGTCCATGTGTGGGGTGGGAATTTCGCTGCCATAACACCCAAGGTCAGAAAACCCGCAGTCGTCCAGCAAAATCACCACCACATTGGGCGAACCCCCCTTGGCCTTGGGGCGCAAGGTATACGAGGGGCGGCTTTCCTGAAAAGTCAGTCCCACCAAAGGAGCTTGCCCGGGCTCCAGCGCCTTGGGCGTGATCAAGGCGCTCGCCTTTTTCTGCACCGTGTACGCCCCGGTGCCAATGGCTGCAGCACCCACTGCGCCTGCAGCCACACCCCCCAAAAATGCGCGGCGATTGGGTTTGCTGGGTTTTGAATTGGAATCGTCTTTGTTGGACATGCTGTCTCCCGGGCCTGTCGTGAACATTCAATGCGCTGTAAATTTTTATAAATAGTGGCACGCTTTGTGTCACTATATGCACAACTGCAAAAAAACTCAAGGATCTTTCCATGCATCAGGTTGACGCACCTTTGAAAGTTCATGGCCTGGATTTGTCTTATTTCACCGGCAAGTTAGAAGGGTATTTGCGCGGCAAAGACATTGCCTACACCCTGATCGAAATGGACACCGCTGACTTCAAACGATGCGGAAAGGCCACGGGTGTGCTGCAAATGCCTCAGGTGGAATGGACCAACGGCAGTTGGCTGACTGACACCACACTGATCATTCCATATCTTGAAAACCTGCACACCGACTCATCGGTGCTGCCAAACACGCCTTTGATGCTGTTTGTGGCTCAGTTTTTAGAAGACTTTGGCGACGAGTGGCTGTGGCGGCCAGCCCTGGCCCACCGTTGGGCCAATGCGCTGGATGCTCGCCTGATGGGGCAACGGCTGGCATTGGGCATGATGCGCGATGTGCCTTTGCCCACGCCCCTGCGCCGCTTGGTCATTACCACGCGCCAACGCATGCACTTTTTGTGGGGCGATGGATTTAATCGCCGCACCGGCCAACGCATTTTGAGCCAATACACTGACTGCCTTGCGGTGCTACAACCCCTGTTTGCAGCGCAACCTTTTGTGCTGGGCCAGCGCCCCAGCCTGGCAGACTATGGCTTGTTTGGCAGCATGTTCCGCCACTTCTTTTGCGACCCCACACCCGCTGGCATCATGCGCACCCAGGCGCCTGCCGTGCACGAGTGGGTGGCCCGCATGTGGAACCTGCGCCTTTCCCATTTCAATGCGCAGCCCTGGCCCACGGGGATCGCTGCCGAATGTTTGCCCTTGCTGCAATTGGCTTGCGAAGAGTTTTTGCCCTACATGGCCCTGAATGAAGAGGCATGGTTGGCCAGCCAGAAAAATTTCAGCTTTACCAACCGGGGGGTGTCCATCGCCGTGCCCACACAACGCTACCGCGCCTGGCGCTACCAACGTCTGCGAACCCGTTACCAAGCCTTGCCAGAGCCAGTCAAATCGACCCTGGCAGAGCACTTACCAACGCTGGGTCCATGGCTGGGTGAAGCTGTTAAACAAGCCATCCCCGCTGTTGTGCAGCAATTGCCCGTGGTACCCTCGCATCAACAGAAATCGGTGAGTCGCACATGGTAGTAGAACAACTGGATGGTCGCCGCGACCGGGGTCTGCGCAACAAGCAACTGATTGTGAGCGCGTTCCTGGATTTTATTCGTGAAGGCGTGGTTGCCCCAACCGCCCAAGAGGTGTCAGAGCGGGCTGGCGTGGGGCTTCGCACCGTTTTTCGTCATTTTCAGGACATGGAAACCCTGTACCGTGAAATGGCGCATGCAGTGGATGCCATCATCGCCCCCGCCTTACAAAGCCCAATTGAAGGGCGCACCTGGCAAGACAAACTTCAACACGCCATTGAACGGCGAAGCGCCATGTTTGAGCAGTTGATGCCCATCCATGTGTCCACCCTCGCCCACCTTCATACTTCGCCGTTTTTGAGGCAGAAACACGAAAAAAGCGTGGCCCTGCAGCGCATGCTCCTGCAGGGCTTTTTGCCCAAAAAAATTCAGAACAAAAAGGCCACCTTTGAAGCACTGGATTTGGTGTTAAGCCTGGACACCTGGGTTCGACTTCGGCGCGACCAGGGGCTTACCCCCGAGCAGGCCAAAAAAACGGTCCGTCAACTGGTTGAGCGGCTGGTTGAGGGGTCCTGAACACTCTCGCCGGCAAATGATCACCCAAACACCGATTCCAGCAACACATCAAACTGGGCCAAAGCCTGTTTGCGGCTAACCACACCATCGCGCACCAGGTTGCGTGCACCCCAAAAGGCCATGATCAGCATCCAAACCAGGCTGGCCGCGGCTTTGTCGCTCATGCTGCGGTGCTTCTTCAAAAGCGGTAGCCAAATGCGAAGCACCAGGTCTCGAATGCCGGTGCGTATGGTCTCCAACTCGGGCATGTTCTGGTTCATGCCTGCAATCATCTGCCACAGGGCGTCGCCACGCCCCTGAGGCATGTCCATCGACACCACCGCCGCTGCCCGAATGGCAGCCTTGATGTCGTGGGCATTGGCTGCAATGGCTTGTTGCGTGCCCTGCATGGTGTCCACAAAAATGGCCCAGGCCGTGGCAGTGAGCAAGCTCTCCAGGCTTGGAAAATGCTGGTACACCAGCTGACGGCTTACTCCGCTGGCCTGCGCCAGAGTGCTCATGTTCAATTCGGCCCAACCCTGGGCCTCCACCAGCGCTGCGGCTGCCTGCACCAACTGGTTTTTTCTTTCTTCTTTGCCCAAATAGGGTCGTTTTTCTAGTGTTTCTATTTTGCCCATCGCCTACACCTACGCATCAATGTTTACGGAGTATGACACACCCCATTTAAAGTTGACACCATGTAAATATTGGTGTTTAAATAAAGGCATTCCATCGACCCCTGTTCTTTATGAAACCGCATTACACCCTGTACGGCTGGCATCTGTCTTATTTCACCGGCAAAGCGCTGTGTTACCTGCGCTACAAGCAGGCCAACTTCACACTCAAGCCAGTGAACATGTTCACCCTCATGGTGACCATCAAGAAAAAAACAGGTGCTGCTGTCATGCCCGTGTTGAAGTCCAGCTCGGGGGAGTGGATTCAAGACACCAGCGTGATTATCGACCGCTTTGAACGCGAGATACCCACCAACCTTGTCATACCCGCTGACCCAGTGCAACGCTTTGCCAGTTATTTGCTGGAAGCCTGGGGCGATGAATGGTGGGTGCCCATCGCCATGCACACGCGCTGGAATTACCCAGAAAACTACGCCCTGTTTGAACATGACGCCGGCCAAGCCCTGTTGCCTTTTGCGCCGCGTTTTTTGCAAAACAAGGCAGCAGCCAAGCCAGCTCGGTTCTTAAAAAGCATGCTGCCTGGCGTGGGCATTACCCCCGCCCAGCACAACACGATGAACCGCTGGACCACCCACATGCTCGATGCGCTGGATGCCCACTTTGCAAAGCATGGTTTTTTGCTGGGCGAGCGGCCCAGCCTTGGGGATTTTGGCCTGGTGGGCACCATGTATGGGCACCTGGGCCGCGACCCTTGGCCCAAACGCGAACTGGTGGACCCCCGCCCCCACCTGAAGGCCTGGTTAGAGCGCATGAGCAACCCCGCCCCGCACCACAGGGGCGAGTTAATACCACCGGGACCAATGCCAACCAGCCTTAACCCCGTTTGGCACTCGGTGCTGCATGAATTTGTACCCATGGTTCAACGCACTGGCGAGCTATTGTGCAAAGCGGCCCAGCAACGTGGCCTAAACACCCGCCTGCCCCGTAGCGTGGGCATGGTTGAAACCCGCATGGGCGACATGCCTTTTCAACGCATGGGCCTGGGCTACACGGTGTGGATGATGCAACGCGCACTGGATTGCTACCGCGCCATGTCAAGGGCAGACCAAAACGCCGTCGAACAGTGGCTAGCCCAACACCACGCACGCGACATTCTTGCCATGCCCCTGCCACGGGTTGAACGCATGGCACTCACCGTGGCCGTGACCGAATTGCCCTCAACACTGGAACAAGCAGCATGAACCAAACCGCGATCATCACTGGCGCATCTTCTGGCATTGGCCTGGCCCTGGCCCTTGAAATGGGTCGCCAAGGCTACAACCTTGGCTTAACCGCGCGCCGCACAGAGCGCCTTCAAGCCCTTAAAGAGCAACTGCTGGCCATGCCCAGCATGGCAGGCAAGCAAGTCGAATGGTTGGCCATGGATGTTCAAGACACGGCCCAAGTGCCCAAATCCATGACTGCACTCATCGGCAAATTTGCACAGGTCGATGTGGTGGTGGCCAACGCTGGTGCCAATCAACTCACCGGCGTGGGCAAAGGCCAACTGCAGGAACAACTGGACATGATTCAAACCAACCTGCTGGGGGCAGTGGCCACGGTGGACGCTGCGGCCGAGTATTTTCGGGCCCGAAAGGCCGGCCATATTGTGGGCATTTCTTCGCTGGCGTCACTCACCCCCATCCCCAAGCAAGCGGCTTACTGTGCCACCAAAGCGGGTTTTTCAATGTACCTGGATGCATCCGCTATCGAGCTGAAGCGGTACAACATCCATGTCACCAAAATTCTGCCGGGCTTCGTCAAAACCGACATCGTCGACAACATGGAGCAGTTTCCCTTTCTGGTGTCGGCCGAACAGGCAGCCCGCGAAATGATGCAGCACATTCGCAAACGCCGCAGCACTGGCGTGGTGCCAGGCTACCCCTGGCGTGCGGTCAAACCTTTGTTGGCCAACATGCCCAGCGGGCTGTGGCGTTACATCAAAATTTAAGGAGCGCCCATGGCTGGCGAATTCACCTCCAAAGCAGTACTGATGGGCTTTGTGGCGGTGGCTGCCGGCATCGCCCTGCTTGAATGGGCAGCCCCAGAGGAAGCCTCCCCCCAAACCGTGGTGCTCACACCCGCGCACCGGGAATTTGTGCGCCAGCAGCTTAGCCAACCCGGCATGCCCACCCCCAGCGAGGCCGCGCTGGAACATGCCATGCAGAATTACCTGGAGGAGGAGGTGCTGTACCGCGAGGGCCTAAAACTGGGTCTCGAACAAGACGACCTGATTGTAAAACGCCGTGTGGTGCAAAAAATGCGGTTTTTACTGGAAGGCATGACCCCCTTGGAACAACCCACGCGCGAGCAGCTGCAGGCCTACCTTGATGCGCATGCCGAGCACTACCAGACCGGCCACGCACTTCAATTCGAGCATGTGTTTTTTAGCCGTGGCAAGCGTGGCGATGATGCGCTCATGCACGCCCGCCAGCATTTGATCAATCTGGCAACAAACCCGAGTTTAAAGGCTGGGGATCCCTTTCCACTGGATGCCTCACAGGCGCCCGTGGACCACCTGCAGCTGAATCGCGACCTGGGCAGCGCCTTGGTGGATCGCATTGTTGAACTGCCAGTGGGGCAATGGTCAGAACCGATGAATTCAGCCTTGGGGGTGCATTTGGTCAAGGTGCTTGAACACCGCAAAGGACGCACCATAACCGTGGACGAGGCTGGCGAACGCCTGCGTATCGATGTGATGGCCGCCCAGCGCGAGGCCATGAACGATGCCGCACTGGCCACCATATTGAACAGCTACACCGTGGAGCAACGCGATGAATAAGCGCCGCCCACTGCGCAACCCGGCCACCTTGGTGTGGTTGGCCCAAACCTTGTTGGGCCTGTGTTTGGTGTTGATGCTGGGCAACGGCATGGCCCACGAAATGGGCACCAGCGCACTTCAACTTCGGGAATTTTCAAGTGGGCAGGGGCAATTGGTGTTTAAGCGCAGCCAAGGGGCCGATGGCAGCATGGCCCCCATCGACTTTGCGTTCACGCCAAGCTGCCAAATCACCCCCTTGGGCCTGGCCACACTGCACGACAACGAGATCATCCAGACCGCGCAATTTGCATGCGGCGGCCCTTTGCATGAGCACAGCTTGCACGCCTCTGGTTTTGTTCGGCTGGCACCCGACCTCATTGTTCGAGCTGACCTCCTGGGTGGCCAAACCATCCACGGCGTGCTCACGCCACAACGGCCCAGCCTGGGCCTTCACAGGGGAGACCCGCCCTTGCAATGGACCAGCTATTTCCAGATTGGGATTGAACACATGCTGCTTGGCTTGGACCATGTGCTGTTTATCACCGGTCTTTTTTTGCTTTGGCGCAAACAGCAAGGCACGGTAGGGCAGCTGGTGGGGCAACTCACCCTGTTCACTGTGGGGCACAGCATCACATTGGCACTGGTGGTGCTGGGCTGGCTGGCTGTGCCCACACGGGCCATCGAGGCATGGATAGCACTCAGCGTGCTGTACCTCGCCGTTCAAATCGCTTTGCCCCAATACAACACACCAAGCCGTGCCCACTGGGTGCTTATTGCCTTGTTTGGCTTGTTGCACGGCTCGGGGTTTGCACTGTCGATGGTCGACAAGGGCTTTCCTGCCGAGGCACTGTGGCAGGCCTTGCTGGCATTCAACCTGGGGCTTGAGGCTGGCCAACTTGCAGTGGTGCTCCTGTTGCTGACGCTGTTTGCCGCGCTCAAGCGTGCCCACCTCCAGGCGCTGCCCTCAATCACACACCACACCCTGCTGCTGTTGCTGGGTGGCTTTTCATTGCACTGGACCATACAAAGGGTAGCCACCTATGTTTAATTTGATCAAGGCCCGCGCTGGTTTGGCGCTCACATTGCCTGTGTTGCTGGCAGCCTGCCTGGGGGGCAATGGTGAAACCAACAATGCATCCAACAACCCCACGGTGGTCACCCCCAACGAGAACCCGGGCACCCCCCTCACCTGCACTGGCAGCACCAGCAACCGCAAACAAGCCTACTTTGGTGACCTGCACATTCACACCAAGCTGTCGTTTGATGCGTATTTTTTCAATTCCATCAATGGACCACGGCAGGCTTATCGATATGCCCAGGGCGACCCACAGTTTCTACCTTCGGGTGATGACCCCGACACACCAGCCCGCCGTATTCAAATCGATCGCCCTCTTGATTTTGCGGCGGTCACCGAACACGCCGAGCAACTGGGCACGTTCTCCAACCTGTGCGAGGCACAGGGTCGCGTGCCCGCAGGCACCAACCCAGCCTGTGATGTATTTGGCGGGTTTATTCGCGACAACGTGTCAGTGTTCATCACAGGCAATGTGCCCTTGTACCTGCAACTGGTCACCAGCGCAGGCAGCCGCATTCCCAGCTCCAGCACGTGGCAGCAAATTCAGGCCATCACCAACGAAGAATACACACCCTGCAAATTCACCACCCTGCACGGCTACGAGTTTTCCTCGAACAAAGGGGGGCAGGTGCTACACCGCAACGTGATTTTCCGCGATGCGAATGTACCAGCCAACGTGGTGAGTTCGGTACCCCCGGTGCCCACCGATGACAACACCAACGACGAGTGGATGCTGTTTGATGCCCTGCAAAGCGAATGTGTGGCCAAAGGCAATTGCGATGTGGTCACCATCCCTCACAGCATGAACCAAAGCGATGGACGCTTTGTTCGTGCACGCGACCCCGCCACTGGCCTGCCACCCGCACGGGACAATGCCCCACTCACCAAGGCCGATGCCAATTTGCGGCACGCCATGGATCGCGTGCTGGAAATTATCCAGCACAAAGGCGCCAGCGAATGTTTACTTGGCTTTAACCAGGGTTTGCAAGGCGAAGAGGGATCCGGCTGTGGCTTTGAAGAATGGAAAACCCTGTGCCGCGGCTTGCAGGACGACCCCGCCGAATGCAAAACCGTGTGCAAAGGCAAGGCCAGCGACCCCCTGTTCTGCCAGGTCAACAACAACCAAGGCGCAGGTCGGTCCATTCATGCCTCGAGTGTGTGCACCAGCAGTGCCATCGGGGGCTCAAGCCCTTCCGACTGTACCGCCCCGCTGGACTATGCGCGCAACGTGATTGCCGAAGGGCAAGCATTGAAAAAGACCGCGGGCATTAACCCCTATGAATACGGTTTTATTGGGTCCAGCGACACGCACAATGGCATTGCGGGCTATACCGAAAAGGCGCAGTTTGCCCGCAACCCCGGGCACGGTGGAGTGCTCGATGATGAGCCCGACGAAGCCTTGGGCCGCTGGGATTGCCGCCCACAACCCTTGCCCACCGACCCCATCACTGGCTTTAAACCGCCAGCGAACACCAACAATCCCAGTGACCCCGCCAATTGCCGCGATCGGCATTTCAACCCAGTGGCCTCCAACTTCACGCCGGGTGGACTGGCAGGGGTGTGGGCCCGCGAGAACACTCGAGAAGAAATTTTTGCGGCGCTGAAACGCCGTGAAACCTTTGCCACCTCTGGCTCACGCATGCGCATTCGCACCCTGGCCTCCAGCAAACCCTTTCCGGGCAATATTTGCGATTTGCTGGCTGCTGGCCAAAGCCCGGTGGATGAAGGCCGAGTGGATGGCGTGAACATGGGTGGCAATTTGGTGATCGACGGAAAAGGCCCCTACATTGTGGCCTATGCCTTGCAAGACCCCGGCGGCGCTGAGCCCGGCACCCCCTTGCAAAAACTGGAAATCATCAAAACCTGGGCCGACGGCCAAGGCGAACGCAGGCAGCAATTGTTCACCTTGCTAGAGAACCGCAACGCGCCTCAACCCGCACCCAATTGCGCCACCGAACAACGCGGCCCCGAGCAAATGTGCGCCGTGTTCCACGACAAAAACTTTGACCCCAAAGCGGGGGCCGCCTACTACGCCCGCGCGCTGGAGAACAACACCTGCCGATGGAGCACCCGCATTTGTGTGGCCAAAGGGGTGCAATGCAATTTGCTTGACCCAGCCAATGGCAAATTTCCAGAGCAAAGTGGACTGGCCGGTTACGAAGGGTGCTGTGCCATCAGCGGCAACCCGGGCAGTTTTACAGGCGAATTCCGAATGATCACGCAACAGGAGCGGGCCTGGAGCTCGCCCATTTGGGTCGAGGCCAAACCATGAACAAAAAACAAGCACTGACCTTGGGGCTGGCCTTCATAGGTGTGGGCGCTGTTGTGGCGTACACACAGCGCCAAGCCATTACCTATTTCTTGGTGGAACGCAATGCCTCACAGCGCATGACCGCAACGCTGAATCACCTGGACGATGGCTTGCACATTGGCCTGTGCGGCACGGGTTCACCCTTCCCCGACCCGCAACGCAGCGCCGCCTGCACCATTGTTGTGGCTGGCCCAACCGTGATGTTGTTTGACGCCGGTGGCGGAGCCGCCAAACAGATTGCCCGCATGAACCTGAACACTGGGCAAATTGGCCATGTGTTTTTAACCCATTACCATTCAGATCACATCGATGGATTGGGCGAATTGATGATGACCCGCTGGGCGCAAACCCTCACCGATCAGCCACTGGTGGTGCACGGCCCCACCGGTGTGGAAGAAGTAATACAAGGATTCGGCCTGGCCTACCGGCAAGACACCCAATACCGCGTGGCGCACCACACGCCGCAAATCATGCCGCCCCATTTGGCTGGGGCCCAAACGGCCACGTTCGATGTGCAAGGTGAGTCCTTTGCCACCGTATTTGAAGCACCCAACCTGCGGGTGGAAAGTTTTGCGGTAGACCATGCCCCAGTGAGCCCGGCTGTGGGCTACAAAATCACCTACAAAGATCGAAGCGTGGTGATCAGCGGAGACACTAAAAAATCAGGCAATGTGCTTGCAGCTGCCAAGGGCGCAGATCTGTTGATACACGAAGCACTCAACCCGCAGTTGGTGGGCACCTTACAAACCATTGCACAGAAGTCTCAACGCACCAAATTGGCGGCCATTTTCGGTGACATCACCGACTACCACGCCAGCCCGGTCGACGTGGCCCAAACTGCGGCGCAAGCTGGTGTGCAAGCGGTGGTTTATACCCACATTGTGCCGCCCTTGCCACTGCCCACACTGAAGGAAGAGTTTCTGGGCGATGCGCCGAAGCTGTACAGCGGCACCTTGCGCATCGGTGAAGACGGGGACTGGATCAGCCTGCCTGCAGGCAGCAAAAACATCAACTTTGAACGGCGCTGGCTGCCCTGAGCAAGCCTTTGATGAATCTTTAAACTCACACCGCTTGTGGCGTTGCCAACAGGGCTTGTTGCAGCAACCACAGACGGTCTTGACCCCACGTTACCGTATTGCCCACCCTGAACGAAGGCACGCCCCACAAGCCCAAAGAAAACAACAGCTCACGATTGGCCTCGGCCTGGGCCCGCCAGGTGCCATCCTGCAAAGCAAGTTGCACATCCCCCCAATCCAACCCGGCACGGTCGCAAATAATGCGCAGACCCTTGTCACTGCCTGCGTCCATCCCCTCAGCCCAAACCCCTTGCATAAAGCTCAATACAAATTGTTCGCCACGCGTTTGGGCAATGGCCAAAGGCATGATGGCCAATGCGCGCTCAGCGGGCGCGCCCACCGGATCGTTCAAGCGCCCAAAGGGAATGCCGCGTGCGTGGGCTTCTCTCGCTGTGTCATGCACAATATATTGGCGTTTTGGGGCAGGCACGGGCAGGCCTCGCATCACCATGGGCAGCACAAATTTTAAATTCACCCTCACCCCGGTGAGCCGCGCCAGTTCGAATACCCTTGGCGCCACAATGGCGGAGTAGGGGCTTCGGAATGAAAAGAAAAAGTCAATTTCGTTGGCAGCGCTGGCAGGCTGTTCCAGCTTTAGATCTGGAATTCTTGGAAACAAAAAACCGTGGCCAGGCTTGCGTGCAAGGCCCAAGCCCCGCCAGCGTTCCTCCAGGTGGTATAGGCGATCAATGCCCCAATACCACTCGCCTTCGTAATACAGCATGCCGCCCAGGTAGTGCCCAAGTCGCTCACGCAATCGGTCTGCAAGGCTTTGGTGCTCTTTCAGCTTGGCCAGGGTGGCGGCGGGCCCGGGTGGCAATGGCAAGCCTTGCCACAGGGTGTGGGTAATGGCCTGGGCATCGTCCACAAACACGCCCGCCTCAATGGCATTGAGCAACAACAAACTGGCTTGCCCCACCGCCTCGGGCTTGGGTTGCTGGCCTGGGTCTTCAAACACCAGGCCCCAGTAACGGGCCAAATGGGTGGCATCCGTGCGGCTGTAAGCCACCAGTTTGTCGCGCTCGGGCGCGGCTGCATCAGGGGGTGGGCTGACCAGGTGCACTTGCAGGGTCACGTCATAAGCGGCCATCAACTTACCCAGCACCTGCACCACCAACGCGCTGTAAGGGTCATCCACTTGGTGGAAGTACATCAGGGTGTGTGGCCTACCCTGCTTGGCGCGCAAACTTTCGGCACGCTCCCTTTTTGCCAATAGCCGCTTGCGCGACAACATGCGCTGGGTAATGAAGGGCATCAGCAGGGTTTTAACAGACATCACATGCACCGTATGAAATTGGACAACGGGCCACGCACCTGCACCCCAGCCCAAATTTAAGCATTAATATTTACACAATGTCAATTTTAAACACCTTAAAAAATCTGTTTTTCATTCAAGGAAGTACCATGCAAACACCTACGCCATGAGCCAAAGCATGATACGCCTACTGTCTACCCTACTCAGCACCTTCTGCACTGTGATCCTGAGTGCCTGCCTGGGCGGCAACTCAAGCGACAACCCAAGCACAGCACGCGGGGTACAAGCCGCCGAAACCCGGCCCAATGTGTTCACACGTGATACTTTTGTACCCCTTCCTGCTGCACAAAACAACCCTGTGCTTACACAGGTTCGGGAGCAAATTCTGGGGCCAGGGGCCATGGACCCCGATGTGGTCCAATTTTGGTGGGTGGGTGTGTCAAGTTTTGTGGTCAGCATGAAAGGCCACTTATTCTTGCTGGACGCTTGGGAAATTGTTGGGATGCATGCCAACTACGTACCCATTGGCCGGGAGGAACTTGCCGCCCTGCAACCCGAGGCCATTTTTATCGGCCACGGCCACTTTGATCATGCAGCCGATGCCGGGTACATTGCAGCGCGCAGCAACGCAGTGCTGGTGGCAGGCAGCACCGTGTGCGACACCGCGCGTGAACGCGCCAGCGAGGAAGGCCTGCCTGCAAACTTCCCCTGTTTGAATCTGGGCGATGCCACACAGCCAGGCCCCGGCAGCACACAATCCTTGGGCATTTGGGAAGACCTGCCCCCGGTGCATGTGATTCAGCACACCCACTCCGCCGCCGAGCCCGGCGACCTATTGGCAGGCGGCGCACCCCTGGTTTACATTCCAGATGTGCTCACCTTCCCGACCTACCTCAACACCAACATGGGTGAAGCGCTGCGCTTTTTGCAAACCCTGCCGGACGATGGTGGCGCAGGCCAGCCCGCGGGGGGCACATGGGCCTACCAATTCAGCGTGGACGAATTCTCGTTTTTCTGGCACGACTCCACGGGGATCATGAAACCCGACAACCCCACCAGCCAAGCCATAGACCGAGCCATTCGCAACATGCCCGAATGCACCGATGTTCAACTCAACGCCATTGTCGGGTTTGGCATGGTGACAAGTGCCTACCGGGATGCCCTGGCCTACGTCGCCGCTGCACGCCCCAAAGTGGCATTGCCCACCCACCACGACGCCTGGGCCCCCGCAGTGGGCGGCGGGGCTGACGCCTACAAACAGAGTTGGCTGGATGCGGTGGCCACCTTGCCCAACCCACCGCAAGTGGACTACCTGCAAGACCCCGAGGACTATCTGAAGGTGCGGCGCTATTCGATCAATGACCCGCGCTGGGCAGGCGGTTGTTAGGCCGAGCCTGCGCTCACGCTAGGGTACCCCCTGCCGAATGGCCTCTGAAAAATTATCCCCAGGCCTGGTGGCCAAAGCGCGCTCCACAATGCTTCCTTTGCCATGCAACTCACCATAGGTGTGCCCAGTGGCAAGCGCCCCCTGCTCATAGGCATATTCGGCAAAATAACCCGACAGCAGTAGGCGGTAATCCAATGGCAAACCAGGTGCAATTTGGCGGGCCATGTCAAACACCACCGTGGTGCAATTGCTGGTCAGTGTGTTGTAAAACTCCGGTTTTTGGGCCAATGCATTGGCCTTGTTCACATAGGCCAAAAACACCTTGCGCAATTGCTCAGGCGGCACCTCCAGCCGGTACAGATAAACCTCTTCCCCACGCGCATTGGTTCGGGTGCGCACAATATCAGCCTCATCGGCCGCCACCAAAATGGCCTCGTACTGCCTAAAGAAGCCCTTCCATGCAGAAAACTTCTCGTGCCGCTCTTTGCGAATCTCGATAGAAAAAGTGATGTAACGCCCATCTGCAAAACCAAACGAGACCAGCGTGTGCGCAATCTTGGGCCCCATCCAATACGACAACAGCAAATCGGCCCGCTGCAATTCATCCAGATTGTATTGGCGGGTTTCCCAACGCGGGGTGTAGTCGGTCTCGGTACGCCACTCAAAATTGCGCACATTGTGCAAAGTTACCCTGTCGCCTTGTACATCGGCCTGCAACATGTGCGCGACATCGTCTGCCCAATCCCGATTATGACTGGGCTTTTGCAGCACCCACCACGCAGCAAACACCAAAGCCAGCAGCAACAGGGCATAAACAAACATTCGCATCACCCCCTGCTCCAAATAAAACCCACTCGCATCGAAAGTGCATTGAACATACAACTCCAATTCATTTGTGTTGCCCGCAACATCATTGGCCCGGTCAAACCAGGCTGTCAATACCAACACCAACGGCACGCAATTCAAAACGCTTATTGCGATAAGGACTACAAGCCCGGCTGGCCGGCCTATTGACTGGGTTGGGGAGTGTGGTGGGGTTTTTGCTGCTGGCCAAACTCGGGGCCAGCGCCTACACTTCATAAATAGAACGTGTGGTCAAAGTGGATAGGTGGCCTTGGGGTTGCTTTTGATTGGCCTCATCGCGCATTGGAGAAGCTCAACGTGAACACCACCAGCATGCCACTGTTTCCGCTGGGGTCTGTGCTGTTTCCTGACGGTGCATTGCCCTTGCAAATTTTTGAAGTGCGCTACCTTAATCTGATTAAACGTTGCGTTCAAAACAACACGCCATTTGGCGTGGTTAGTCTTCTGGACGGCAACGAGGTTCGCCGCCCCGGCGAGCAAATCAGCCTGGCCAAATATGGCACCCTCGCCCGTGTTGAGCACTTTGAAGAAGTCACCCCTGCCCTGTTCAGAATTCAGTGCATCGGCACACAGCGATTTGAACTACACAGCGCACAACAAGAAGCTGCAGGCCTGTGGATGGGCCAAATCCGCGTCCTAGAAAAAGACGCGCAAGTGCCCGTGCCCGATGACCTTCAACACACTGCCAAAAAATTGGAGGAGTTGATGGAACAAGTGGCCTTGCAAGGCATTCCTGATGAGCAAATGCCCTTTTACCCCCCATACCACTTTGAAGACTGCGGCTGGGTGGCCAACCGTTGGGCTGAATTGATGCCCCTGGCCAAATCCACCAAGCTGCAACTGCTTGTGCTGGACAACCCACTGCTACGCCTTGAACTGGTCAACGATGCCCTGCATGCACAAGGCATGGCTTAATTGAAAACTTAAGTGAAAGTCTTACGCGCCATTTCCCTTTAAAACCCTGATCATGGCTTGTTGCCCCAAACCACCGACCTCGGTGGCAAATTGAGACACAATCCACCTCAAGGTACTTACCGCGACATCGCCCGAGCCAAGCGCTGCCCTACCCATGAAACCCAACATGCCATTGAGGATATTGCGAACCGCATTCACAAATTCATCATTGGCCCGCGACACCTTGATCAACATTTCGGCCAGCAAATCTGCGGCGGTGAACAATGCAGAAAACCCCACTTGCAAGCAACTTAAATACACATAGCCAAACAACTTGGCCAAGGCCGTGAGCGCATCACCAATGAAGCGCAACACCGTGACACTGAACATTTGCCCTCCGCCCACTTGAGCGAGGGCCTGGTTCAAATCATGGATGTGGGCTCGCAACACCGAGGTTGGCTGGCAAAAATCTTTCCAGCTTCTTTTGTACCTCATCAAACCATAGCCATCGACCATAAAATGCGCTGAATCAAATCATTTGCAAAAGGCAGCAATCCAACCCGCGGAGCACCGATGGTGTACAGATGAACATCAAACCCCATGTCGTTAAGCACAGCAGCATTCAGATTGGCCAAGGCCCCGCCCAGGCTATGGCCCATGCAATGAATTGTTTTTGGACGCCTGCGGCCACCATCGGTCACGAAGCGCCCCAGGTGCCTTCAATGTTTGCTGCCCAGCCTTTGGCGAAAGAACTTTAGCCTTTCTGTAGAGCGTGTCTGAAGCATAAGCAAGTGATGAAAGTAAATGAACATCTTTAGGAGACAAAACAATATTACTCACGGCCAAACGCCCCCTTCTTCTCAAGAACACACGCCAGTTTCCACACAACTTCGTTGATTGGGTTGACTGTTTTCAAATCACAAACCATAGACACCACCGGAAAGCCAGTTTCAGCCATGGGACGATAGGAACTTCGGGTGTTTGCAAAGGCAAGCAGATCTCTTTCAGGAGTTTTTACGTAAATAGACTGACTGACGGTCGGCTGGTGCAAATATTTTGATAGCCAACCAAAGTCATAAGAAGCGCGCACCTCTGGGAAAGTGAACCGACCATCGTCGCCGGTAATCGCGTAATCAAGACGAGGCCTTTGTTCAACATTCCACATTAGACTTCGTTCGAGGGTTAAACCCGGCACTGGCCTTCGGTGATCAAGGATTTGCCCTTCAACCGGGGAAGACAAAATCAGGTTGTCCAGGTACATGCCGCAGGCTCCCAAGGGTAAAAATAAAAACAGCAACACAGCCAACTTTCGGCACGTCGGCTTGGCGGGCAAACGGTTCATGGGGATCGTCAAAGTGAAAACGTTCGGAGGCTAACATCGGTAGCGAAAGGGTGAGAAATACAGGCTTTGCCCTACAGAAAATCTTCACCCTTTTGCCCAAGAAAACTGCAAGGCGGTGGACCTGGTGGCATTTGCCCAGTACAGTGCAAGCTAGGGCCAAGGCAGTGGGCCTGCAAGCGTCTACAACCAACCTGGGTCAACGCTCATGAACGCACACACGCTCACCAAGAACAAAGTACCCTTGTACACCCTGCACACTGCGGCAGACCATGCACGCGGGCTGCCTAAAAGCGACCCAGAAGATTGGTTTGAGTTACCCGCCCACCTTCATGGTCAGCCCGACATGTTTGTGGCACGTTTTCACGGCGACACCATGGACAAGCGCATTCCACCGGGCGCGCTGTGCCTGTTCCGCTTCAACCCGCAGGGTGCGCGCAACGGAAAAATTCTGTTGGTGCAACATCCGCAAATTCCCACCAGCGAGCATGATGCACATTGCGTGCTCAAGCGTTACAAAACACACAAGGTGTTCGACGGTAGCGGGCGGGCGCACACCGAGGTGCACCTGTGCCCGGAATCGCGCAACCCAGCTCACCAGGTGTTCATCATGTCGGCCGAGGAAGCAGATCACATGCTGGTGGTGGCTGAGTTCATGGGGTTGGTCTAGGCCTAGTACTCCTGCAAAGCTTCCAAGACCAGTTGGGCAGTCAGGCCGCTGCTGTATTGCTGCTGCCCGGTGATTAGTCGCCCATCGCGCACGGCAAACGGTTCGTTCAAACCACGGCATATAAACCGAGTACCAGGAATTTTCGCTGCCTCTGATTCAATGGTGTATTCGTTCAGTGTCATGCCAAAGGCCGCGTTCACATCCTCTTCTTCTTCATCGGTGAAACCAGTCCATTTTTTACCCTCAGCGAGCAATTGACCGTTTGACAACTTGGTCCACAACAGAAGCGAGGAGCCATGGCAAATCAGGGTGACAATCTTCCCTTTTTCATAAAAATCAGCGATCAATTTGTGCAGTGCCAAGTCGTCATGAAACGTCAGCAATGGCGCTCCACCACCGGCCACCCAAACGGCATCATAATCGTCCACCGATACGTCCCGGATTGCCAAGGTGTTGTTCAGCATGGAACCAAACTTGCTGTGATTCACAAAGCCCAGCGTGATCAAATCGTCGGCATAGGCTCCATTGGGGGTGCGCGGATCGCTGTGGGTGTCCAGCATCACCTGCCCGCCTTTCGGAGAGGCCAAATCAACCTGATGACCTGCCTCAATAAACATCAAAAAGGCACGGGTCATTTCTTCACCAAAAAAACCGACGGGAAAGCCCTTCAACTCGGCGGTGTTTGAGACGATCGACAATATTCTTCTGGGTTTGTGTTGAATGCCGATGCGGGTTTCAACTTTAAGATCTGAGGCGGGCATGTTGGGTCTCCTTGGAGTCGACATTAGGCGGTGGCACAACAACGTTTACATTGCGCGATGTTAACATTACCCCCACCACAGTAACAGCCCCACCCACAACCATCGACACCAAAATATTTTCGCCCAGCACCACTGCCGCCAACACCACACCAAACACAGGCACCAGGTTGGTAAACACCGCCGTGCGCGACGGCCCCACCGCCCGCACCCCCTCGTAATACCACACAAAAGCCACCACCGTGCCAAACGCACCCAGGTACAGCAGGGCCAGCCACACCTGCCATGGCACGGCCGCCCAAGCCACACCCCCCAGCTCGCTGGCCGAACTTAGACTCAACATCAGCAAGCCCCACCACGACGCATACGTGGTGGCCGCCAAAGGGCTGAGGCTCTGCATGGCCTTGCGGGAGATCAAGGTGTACACCGCCCAGCTCACCACCGCGGCCAACATCATGGTTTCGCCCAAGCCAAAAGATTGCCGAAGGTCAAGCATGGCCGCGTGCAGATCGCCCCGCGTAATCACGATGCTTGCACCCACCAATGCGATGGCAATTCCCAGCCAACGCACCGGCCCCAAGCGCTCACGGTACACCACACTGGCCAACATGGCCGTGATGATGGGGTTAAGCGCCACCAACAAGGCCGTGCGCCCGGCAGGGATGTGTGCCAATGCTGCAAAGAAAAACACGTTGTACAAAAAAATGCCCGTGAGCCCCAAACCCAAGGTGATGAAGCCCTGCTGGCGGTTAATGCGTGGCAGGCGCCCTTCCACGGCTTTGACCACCCACAGCAACAGCACGGCCGCCACCACATACCGCCCAAAGGCCGCCACCATGGGCGGCAAATGGTTGGCCACCACCTTGCCGCTCACAAAGGTACCGCCCCACAGCAAGGCGGTGAGCACCAGCTTGGCGGCCAGCGCGGGGGTTAGCGCATCGGCCGCAGCAAGTGGGGAAGGTTTAGGGGCTTGGGTGCTCATGGGCGGATGGGTTAAAAACAAGATGCTGCAAGATGCGTTATGCTACTACCGGAGGCGGGGCACCGGCCGAGCAGGCCGCCCGCCCATGGATTGTTTTGAAGGTCCACCATGCAGCACAACTTGTCTGAAGAAGATATCTCCCGAATCATTGAAATGGCTTGGGAAGACCGCACACCCTTTGAAGCCATCGAGCTTCAATTTGGCTTGAATGAATCGGCCGTGATCGAGCTGATGCGCAAACACATGAAAGCCTCCAGTTTTCGCATGTGGCGCAAACGCATGGCGGGCCGCAACACCAAGCATGTCAAACTGCGCAGCAGTGCAGTAAATCGCCACCACTGCCCCACGCAATACAAACCGCGCTAGTTGTTTTTTATTGTGCCTTGCCACCCGGCAGCAAATCGGCCAGGCTCAGCACCGATCGAGCCACCTCGGCCAGCTTACGGTTTTGGTCCATGGCGGTTTTACGCAGCATGCGGTAGGCGCTTTCTTCGTCCAACCCCCTGTGCATCATCAAAATGCCCTTGGCGCGCTCAATCACTTTGCGCTCGTCCAGCGACGCTTTCACCGAGTTCAATTCCTCGGTCAAATGGTGCAAGCGGTCCGACTGGGCCCGCAGCACATCCAGCAAAGCCTGGTTCACTGGGCCAGTGCCGTTGCCCTGCCCATCCAGCGGAGCAAACAATTTTTCTGGCTCCAGGCCCGTGGCAAAGGCATTCAAGGGCGAAATCACCTCGGGGGTTTCCAAAGCATTCAGGTCTTGCTCTTGGGGGTTTACGCCACGAATCAGCTTTCGGATTTTGTCCTCACACAGTTGCTTTAAACGCGTAGCCAACTGCATTTCCACCCCGTGAAAACCATCCATGCGCTGAGTACAGGCATCAAACCATGCGTCTGAATTGTCGGGTTGCAAACTGCCCTTCACCGACTCTAGGAGCACCTGGCGCATGCGCAACAACTCTTGCCCGGGGTCGGGCACCTTTAAACCACTGGTCCCACCAGCCGCGCTGGCAAACAACTCGAAGCGCTGCAGAGCCTGTTCTTGCATCTCGGTCAGGTATTCAATGGTTTGCACCTGCTCGGCCGAAATTCTGCCCGCCGCATACGCCGCCGCCCCTGTGGCACGCTCCTGACCAGCCCATTCTTTGCCCTGCATCAGGTGAAACAAAGCCACCAGCAGTCGTGAAATATCCGGGTCCACCGCCACATCGGCCGCTTCAAAAATGAGGGCCAACAAGGCCTCCACCACTTGGCGATATTGGGCAGTTACGGTGGCAGGCGTGTGCAACAACTCGCCCACACGGCCGCGAATATTCGGCAGTTCATCCAAGGCGTGCAAGGCCATCGCAATTTTGGTGTACAAACGCACGCCGCCGCTGAGCTGGGCGGGCTGATCACCATCCACCAAACGGGCCAATAAACTGTTGTAAGCCACACCTGTGGCCTGAATGCGTTCACTTCGCAAAGCAGCATAACGCTTACCCTGCGAGGCCAAAAACAAGTTAGACGCGCCCCGCTCGTGTTGCAGGCAATGAATCAACTCACTGGCCACGCAAATTAACTCACACGTGCGGGCCAGGCTGCTTAATTCTTCCACCTCGCAACGGCGGGCGGCCAATAAAAAATTTAGCGCAGTGCTCACAGCAATCGCTTCCTGAAAAAGTTGGCTGGCAAGGGCCACAGTGTCGGCCTAAAACGCCGTGTAGGCAAGCCTCACGGCGCATCACTTCAGAGCACGGTCTCTAATGTTGGTACGCCTGGGCTTAATCCATGCCCCGGGGTGTGGGAGGTGCGTCGGGGTATTACCCCATGGCTGCGATTTTTGTCGCGGGTATCAATTTTGGACAGTAAGAGTTTTACTCCGAAGTAATTTCAAAGCTTGAAACAAAAAAGTCTAAGCATTGACGTTCTTACAAAAGGATCATGCTAGAAAACGGTCTAAATCCGACCAGAATTGCTTTGATCCAGAACGGTAAGTCCCTCTTCAAAAAGGAACTTACTGTCCTCAGACTATCTAATCAAAGCGAAGTAACTACCTTGAACCAACTTTACAAGCCCAGTTCGGATAGTTGTCGCTTTTGTACCGATTGTTTTCCCACTGCAACGGCTGTAGGTTTATCAAGTTGTCGTCGCCTTGCTTAGCGACAGGTCGGATGTGATCTATCTCCCATCCAAATCTGGACGAAGTGTTTCCATAGTCCGACCATTTGATGAAATGCCCACAAACATCTTTTCGAACGTCCTGTGGGTTGTAACCTGGAACTATTAGGCCTTTTCGCCATACGTTCAGTACGGTTGACTGATCGAAGTTGGAACCAGATTTAGTCTGACCGTTTTTTCTTGCGTTTAATAACATTTTGAGCTCTCTATTTTGCCCACCAAAAACGAACTTCTTTGAAGTTGACAGAAGTTGGCAGAAGTTAAGACCAAAGCTATTGAACTTCTTGACGACCAGGGGATAAAAAATGCATCATCTCTTGGCTTGTACCGCAAGCAGTGACTGAGGCTTTGGGCTCAAAGTTTTCAGTCTCGGATGGTAGGGGTTGCACCCCCTACACATCCCTCTCAATTCATAAAAAAGGGCGACCATATGGTTGCCCTTTTTTGTTCAAACGGTCTACGTTTGCGCAACCTATTCCGCAAGAAGAGTTTCATCCTAAGCAGACACCAGAAGATCTGGCACTCATTTCAACAACATCACTTTTCCCAATAAATACCAACTAATTTCCATTTATTTTGGTTGCAAGAATTAATGGAATTCGTTGCAAAAATAAGT
This sequence comes from Limnobacter sp., assembly GCF_964228395.1. Taxonomy (GTDB): domain Bacteria; phylum Pseudomonadota; class Gammaproteobacteria; order Burkholderiales; family Burkholderiaceae_B; genus Limnobacter. Next base: position 33,861 of record NZ_CAXQZX010000122.1, on the reverse strand, counting down.
GGAATGTTGCTGGAATTAATGGAAAGTTATGATCAATCCCAACTCAACGCCCCACCTGTTTGGTACTCCGTCACACGGCGCTCAAAGAAGTTGGTTTCCATTTGCAGGTCCATCATCTCGCTCATCCAAGGGAAGGGGTTGGTGGCGCCTTCGTACAGGGTGCCCAGGCCGATCTGGTTGGAGCGACGGTTGGCAATAAAGCGCATGTATTCCATAAACTGCGCAGCATTCAAGCCCAACACGCCACGGGGCATGGTGTCCACGGCGTAGGCGTGCTCAAGCTCCACCGCCTTGCGGAACATGGCCTTGATGTCCTCTTTAAACTCGGGGGTCCACAGGTGTGGGTTCTCAAGCTTCACGGTGTTGATCAGGTCGATGCCAAAAGTGCAGTGGGCCGACTCGTCGCGCAAAATGTACTGGAACTGCTCGGCAGCACCGATCATTTTGTTTTGGCGACCCAAGGCCAGAATTTGCACAAAGCCCACGTAGAAGAACATGCCTTCCATGATGCAGGCAAAAGCGATCAGGCTCTTGAGCAATTTTTGATCGTTTTCAAGTGTGCCGGTTTTAAACTCTGGGTCGGTCAACACATCAATGAACGGAATCAAAAACTCGTCTTTGGCCTTGATGCAGGGCACCTCGTTGTAGGCATTGAAAGTTTCTGCTTCAGGAATGCCCAGGCTTTCTACAATGTACTGGTAGGCGTGGGTGTGAATGGCCTCGTCGAAGGCTTGGCGCAGCAAAAACTGACGGCATTCGGGCGCTGTGATGTGGCGGTAAGTGCCCAGCACAATATTGTTGGCGGCCAGGGAGTCGGCTGTTACAAAAAAGCCCAAGTTGCGCTTCACGATCAGGCGCTCGTCGTCGGTCAGGCCGTCGCGGCTTTTCCACAGAGCGATGTCGCGGTCCATGTTGATTTCTTGTGGCATCCAGTGGTTGGCGCACTGGCTGAGGTACTTTTCCCAAGCCCACTTGTATTTAAAAGGCACCAACTGGTTGACATCGGTGGTGCCGTTGATCACGCGCTTGTCGGCCGCATTCACGCGGCGGGATACGCCACCATCGGCCGCAGGGGCGGCTGGCTGCTGCACAGGGCGTGCGGCTTGCTGGTACAGGCCCTGACTGGCTGGTGCAGTAAAACCCGAGGCCACCGAGCCCATGGCGGGGGGCATGGGGGCAGCAGGCTTTGTGGCGGGTTTGGCCATGGCGGCGTCAAATTCATCTTCCCAAGACAGCATATGTTTTTACTCCTTAACACCACACTGTATAAATACACAGTGCCATTATGTTCAATATCGGTTCAATTGGCAACGCTTGCGCCTGCCGTTTAAAAGCACCCTTTACTGGCAAGCCTCGCACTCATCAAAGCCTGCATCGCCGGGGCGCAGGGTGCACACCTTGCCTTCAATTTCGGGCTCGGGCAGGTTGGCCACCACCCCACTGCCACCGGCTGCCGCACCAAAACCACCACCAGCGCCATCTGCACTCACCGAGTTCAGCTCGCCACCGCTCAAGGTGGATTTTTCTGCATGGGTGGCACCAATGGTGCGCAGGTAATAGGTGGTCTTCAGGCCGCGCAACCATGCCAGTTTGTAGGTGTCGTCCAGGCGCTTGCCGCTGGCACCCGCCATGTAAATGTTCAAGCTTTGGGCCTGGTCAATCCACTTCTGGCGGCGTGCTGCAGCTTCCACCAACCAACGTGGGTCCATCTCGAACGCTGTGGCGTACAGGCGCTTCAAGTCTTCGGGAATGCGGTCAATCTTCATCACCGAGCCATCGAAGTATTTCAGGTCGGCAATCATCACCTCATCCCAAATGCCCAAGCGCTTGAGGTCGCGCACCAGGTGCTCATTCACAATGGTGAATTCGCCGCTCAGGTTGCTCTTCACGTACAGGTTCTGGAATGTGGGCTCAATGGAAGCCGCCACGCCAATAATGTTCGAAATGGTGGCGGTGGGCGCAATGGCCACGCAATTGGAGTTGCGCATGCCTTGCTGCTGAATTTTTGCGCGCAAGCCATCCCAGTTCAGGCGGGCGCTGGTGTCCACTTCCACATAGCCGCCGCGCTCTTCTTCCAGCAACTTGATGCTGTCCAACGGCAGAATGCCTTTGTCCCACAGCGACCCTTTGTAACTGCTGTACACACCGCGCTCAGCCGCCAGGTCGGCCGAGGCCTCGTAGGCGTAGTAGCAAATGGCTTCCATGCTTTCGTCGGCAAATTCAACCGCATCACGTGAGGCATAGGGCTTGCGCATCACGTGCAGCGCATCCTGGAAACCCATCATGCCCAGGCCCACCGGGCGGTGGCGCAGGTTGGAATTGCGCGCCTTGCCCACAGCGTAATAGTTGATGTCGATCACGTTGTCCAACATGCGCATGGCCGTGCGCACCGTGTTGCGCAGTTTGTCATGGTCAATGCTGAAGCTGCCGTCGTCGTTCTTCTTCAGATGGGCCACCAGGTTCACAGAGCCCAGGTTGCACACGGCAATTTCAGTGGCGCTGGTGTTCAGCGTAATTTCTGTGCACAGGTTAGACGAGTGCACCACGCCAATGTGCTGCTGGGGGCTGCGAATGTTGCAGGGGTCTTTGAAGGTAATCCATGGGTGGCCGGTTTCAAACAGCATGGAAAGAATTTTCCGCCACAGCTTGGCCGCTTCAACTTTCTTGAAGAGCTTCAGCTCGCCACGCGCAGCTTTGTCCTCGTAGGCCACGTAGGCCTTTTCAAAGGCCTTGCCGTAGAGGTCGTGCAGGTCGGGCACATCCGATGGGCTGAACAGGGTCCACTCACCACCTTCCATCACACGCTTCATGAACAGGTCTGGAATCCAGTTGGCCGTGTTCATGTCGTGGGTGCGGCGGCGATCATCGCCCGTGTTCTTGCGCAGCTCCAAAAATTCTTCAATGTCCAGGTGCCAGGTTTCCAGGTAGGCACACACCGCGCCTTTGCGCTTGCCACCCTGGTTTACGGCCACAGCGGTGTCGTTGACCACTTTCAGGAAAGGCACCACACCTTGCGACTTGCCGTTGGTGCCTTTGATGTGACTGCCCAGGGCGCGCACAGGCGTCCAGTCGTTACCCAGGCCACCGGCAAACTTGGAAAGCAGTGCATTTTCTTTGATGCCTTCGTAAATGTCGTCCAGGTCGTCACCGATGGTGGTGAGGTAGCAAGACGACAACTGCGAGCGAATGGTGCCGCTGTTAAACAGCGTGGGCGTGGAGCTCATGAAGTCGAAGGTCGACAGAATTTCGTAGAACTCAATGGCGCGGTTTTCGCGGTCGATTTCGTTCAGTGCCAAGCCCATGGCCACACGCATGTAAAACGCTTGGGGCATTTCAATGCGCACATCGTTCACGTGCAAAAAGTAGCGGTCGTACAGGGTTTGCAGCCCCAGGTAATCAAACTGCAGGTCGCGTTTGTAGTTCAGGGCCTCGCCCAGTTTTTTCATGTCGAACTGCAACAGCTTGTTATCGAGCAAGCCCGCTTCTACGCCCTTTTTGATGAATTGAGGGAAGTACTCGGGGTACACCTGAGCCATTTCATCTTGGGCAATTTCGCGGCCAATAATTTCTTTGCGGATGGTGTGCAGCAGCAGGCGGGAAGTCACCAGCGTGTAGCTGGGGTCGTTCTCGATCATGGCGCGCGCAGACAAAATGGCCGATTTGTACACCTCATCTACTTTCACACCGTCGTAGAGGTTTTTCAGTGTTTCTTTCAGCAGATGGGCGGTGTCGATGTTTTCCAGGCCAGTGGCGGCGCTTTCAATCAGCGCTTGCAGTGCGGGCACATCCAGCGGCTTGGTGATGTCGCCATCAATCACATTCAGCTGGTTTTGTGTGGCCTGTTCAACCTGCTTGGCGGCACGCTCTTGCGCACGGCGCTCGCGGTACAACACGTATGCGCGAGCCACTTCGGCCTCGCCCGAGCGCATCAGGGCCAGCTCCACCTGGTCTTGAATGTCTTCGATGTGGAAAATACCACCGGAAGGCTGACGGCGCACCAAGGCGTTCACCACGCCTGCGGTGAGCTGCTCTACCAATTCACGAATGCGGGCGGACGCAGCGCCCTGGCCACCATTGACAGCCAAAAAAGCCTTGGTCATGGCCACGGCAATTTTGCCAGGCTCAAAGCCGACCACAGCACCGTTGCGACGAATGATTTTGTAGTTGGCATACGCGCTGTCGCCATTGGCTGCGCGCGTGTCTTGCTGACTGGCCATTCGCGGCGCTTTGGTCGCCAATTCGGTGCTTTGGTGGCTGGTTTGCATGCACATTTCTCCTGGTACAAACGTGTTTTGAGAATTTTTCTTGTGAGAGGGGGTAAACAGGCCGACCACTATATCTTGTGTTTTTGCAGCGGTCTGAAACTAATTGTAGTGGTCGAAATTCGATTTGGCAAACACTTTCTTACCCACATCTTGTCCACACAGTTATGCACTGTGCATAAGTTGTGGACAACACTGGGAAAAGTATTTGGCACCACCCAACCGGGTGGCACACCAAGAAAAAAGCCCCTTGCGGGGCTGTTTTACAAGAGGTCGTAAGTGTAGGATTTGCGCAGGCTTTTCCAGTCAAAGAAAGGCCCGGGGTCTGTTTTTCGGGTGGGCGCAATCTCACTGTGCCCCAGTGCATAACGCAGTGGATAACGCTGCTTAAGCTCGGCAATCAGCTTGTGCAGGCTGGCATACTGCGATGCATCAAACGGGGTGTACACATCCCCCAGCAGTTCGATGCCGACCGAAAAATGATTGAAGTTTTGCCGGTCCATGGCCGCCGACAGTCCAGCATGCCACGCGCGTTTTTCGCAGGACACAAACTGCGTAATGCTGCCATCGCGGTCAATTGCAAAATGGGCCGACACACGCAAATCCATCAATTCCACCAACTCGGGATGGGCATGAAAATCCAACCGATTTAAAAACAGGTCTTGCACCAGGGCCATGCTGCGGCCACGCTCAGGCAGGCTGATGCAGTGGATCACCACAGTGTCGACCACCGCCCCCAGGGGCCGCGCGTCCTGGTTTGGGCTTTGCATGCGGTTTACCCAATCGTATTCAATCCAGCCTTCGTCCAGTTTCATCCACCTGCCCTCCGGCGGCCATCACCGCCACGCTCCTTTTAGTGCACTTTCTCGCCTTCTGCCTTGGCGTGTTCCAGGCCGCAATAAAAGCGACCCTGCATCATCACCCCTTCCGAGAGGGGGCTATACGCACCACAATGCCGGCACGGCAATATCTCTTCTTGTTGTTTACGGCCAAGGCTGCCCTTTTGTTGAGCCTTCACCCCGGGCTTTTCGTCCAACTGCTTGCGCTGCCACGCTTTCCAAAACACCCAAGCCACCAAGGCCAAGCCCACAAAAAACAGGATGCGACCCATTTAAACTGCCCTTTTCAAAATAAACTCCAGCACAAACTGCGTGCCAAAATAGGCCAGCACCAGCACCGCATAACTGCCCAAACACCAGCGCAAGGCCACGCGCCCACGCCAGCCCAAGGCCGCCCGCCCCGCCAACAAGGCGGCAAACGAGCACCAGGAAACAATCGCAAACAGGGTTTTGTGGTTGAACTGCCAACCCTGACCGCCCCACTGCTCTGAAAATAAAAACCCGCTCAAGAGGGTGAGCGACAACAACACAAAGCCCGCCCACAACTGGCGAAACAAGATGGATTCCATGGTGAGCAAAGAGGGCAGCTGGTCCAACACCCGTTCACGCAGCAAGCGGTTCTCGCGGGTGGTGGCCACAGGCTGATGCAGGGCTTTTTCTTGAAAGGCCATCACCAGCGCATGCACAGCAGCAATGCCGAGCAAGCTGTAGGCCGCCAGCGCAATCAACAGGTGCACTTGGAACAAACGGTCGCCCGCCATTCGGATGGTGGCCTCTTGACCCAACCACAGTGGCAACAAAAACACCGCCGCACACAGGGGGTACACCACCATGTCCAGCAAAGGCACCCGATTGAAAAAACCTTCGGCAAAAGCCACCAAGGCCGCCAGCCAGGCCACACACATCAGCCCGATCACAAACCCAAAATGCAGGCCATCGGGCTGAAACAGCACGCGGCTTAACAGCAGGGCAGACAGGGCAAGCGCCAGGGCCGCCAGGGCGCGCACCGCCCAATGTGGACCGCTCCATTTGCCAAAAACGTTGAGCGCCGCCAATCCACCTGTGGCAGACAGCAGAGGCACTGCAAGCGCGTACAATATTGTGTTGTTCATATCGATTTAGTGTACTCGATTCACCAGCCAGCTTGTGCGCCGCAAAGCGGCTTGCATCACAGCTTGCATCATGGTCTTCCCGAGGCTTGCCCACCATGTTTGAAAACCTGTCCGACCGCCTAAGCCGCGTTGTAAAAAACATCAAGGGCGAAGCCCGCATCACCGAAGCCAACACCCAAGACATGCTGCGCGAGGTACGCCTGGCATTGCTGGAAGCCGACGTGGCTTTGCCCGTGGTCAAAGAGTTCATCAACCAGGTCAAAGAACGCGCGCTGGGTGAAGAGGTTCTCAACAGCCTCACCCCTGGTCAGGCGCTGGTCGGCATTGTGCATGAGCAGCTCATCAAGCTGATCGGCGACAAAACCGAAGAAATCAACCTGGCCGCCCAACCCCCGGTGGTTATTCTCATGGCAGGCCTGCAAGGCGCGGGTAAAACCACCACCACAGGCAAACTGGCCAAGTACCTCAAAGACACGCTCAAGAAAAAAGTGCTCACCGTGTCGGCTGACGTGTACCGCCCTGCGGCCATTGAGCAGCTTAAAACCGTAAGCGCCCAAGCGGGGGCCGAGTTTTTTCCCTCGGATGTCTCCCAAAAACCCATCGACATCGCTTTGGCAGCCCTAAACCATGCCAAACGCCAGTTTTTCGATGTGCTTATTCTGGACACGGCGGGTCGGCTGGGCATTGACGAAGCCATGATGAACGAGATCAAGGCCCTGCACGAGGCGGTGCGCCCCACCGAAACCTTGTTTGTCATCGACGCCATGCTGGGTCAAGATGCCGCCAACACCGCCAAGGCATTTAACGAGGCCCTGCCGCTAACCGGCGTGGTGCTCACCAAAATGGATGGCGACGCACGTGGCGGCGCGGCCCTGTCGGTGCGCCACATCACGGGCAAGCCCATCAAGTTCATGGGTGTGGGCGAAAAGCTGTCGGGCTTTGAAAAATTCCACCCCGATCGCGTGGCCGGTCGAATTTTGGGCATGGGCGACATTGTGTCCCTGGTGGAAGAGGCCAAAAAAGGCATCGACGAAAAAGAGGCCGAGAAGCTGGCCAAAAAGCTGAAAAGCGGCAAGGCCTTCGACCTGAACGACTTTTTGGCGCAACTGGCCCAAATGAAAAACCTCGGTGGCCTGCAGGGGCTGATCGACAAACTGCCCACACAGATGATGAAGGGCGCAGGCCAAGTGGACACCAACGCTGCCGAGAAGCAAATGCGCCGCACCGAGGCCATTATTTTGTCCATGACTCTGGAAGAGCGCAGCAAGCCCGATATTTTAAAAGCCTCGCGCAAGCGGCGAATTGCCGCGGGTGCGGGCGTGCAGGTTCAAGAGGTCAACCGCTTGCTCAATCAGTTTGAACAAATGCGCGGCATGATGAAAAGCATGCAAAAAGGCGGTTTGGCCAAAATGATGCGCAAGCTGGGCGGTGGCAAAGGTTTTCCACCCGGTGGCATGCCCCCAGGGGGCGGTCTACCGTTCTAAGAGCAAACCTGTTTAAAAGCCAGGGGGGTTTAAGGGTTAGAGGCGGTTTGGGTGGCTGCTTTTGAAGCGGCCCCGGAAGCGCTATTGCCTGCGGGGGCTTGGTATTGCCAGTTGCGGTCCAAGCGGTCGTAGACCAGGTTGGGGTAGGTCATTTTGCCCAGGCTGCCGTTGTAGCGCCCCAGTGCGCGGTCCAGATTGCCTTTTTCAATGTCAAGGTAGTGCCGCAAAATGAGGCAGCCGTAACGCACATTGATGCGGGGTTCCAGCAACTCGCTTGCGCTGCCCCGCGACAACACATCGGTCCAAAAAGGCATCACCTGCATTAGGCCTAGGGCCCCTGCGTGGCTGCGGGCTTGTGCATTGAAGTTGCTTTCCACCTCAATCAGAGCAAACACCAACTGCGGGTCCAGCCCGGCGCGCTGCGCCTCGTAGCGGATGGTTTTAATCAGCTCCAGCCGCTCTTCGAAGTTGGGCACGCGGCGGGCCAACCTGCGCGACATTTCGCCCAACCAGTGAATGCGGTGCTCCGCCGATTCAAACAATGGTCTGGGGGAAACATCCCCCGAGGCCAAAGCCTGCCGCAAAGCCAAGCGAACATGGTCAGCCATGGGTTCGTATTGCTGGCTTGCGCTGGCACCCACACTGCCCACCAGCGCCCACGCCAAAACCCCGGCCCGGACCATTCGACCAAGGCCGAACACTGGGGGCACAGGCTTACAGCTGCACCTGCCGCTTGCGCAACTCGGCTTGCACCTGCTCAAAAATGCTTCCAACATCCACATCCTGTTTTTCAAGTGCGCCGTCGCGCGACTGAAACTCCACTTTGCCTTCTTTCAAACCGCGATCACCCAGGGTGACACGCAAGGGCACACCAATCAGCTCCCAGTCAGCGAACATCACACCGGGTCGCTCATCGCGGTCATCCAGCATCACGTCCACGCCGGCGGCTTTCAGTTGCTCATAGAGCGCGTCGGCCTGCGCCTTCACCTGCTCGTTTTTTTTATAGCCGATGGGGCACAACACCACTTCAAAGGGCGCAATGCTCACAGGCCATTTGATGCCGCGCTCGTCAAAATTTTGCTCAATGGCCGCGCCCAGAATGCGGGTAACGCCAATGCCATAGCAGCCCATTTCGATCACGGCAGGTTTGCCATCCACGTCCAAAAAGGTGGCTTTCAGCGCCTGAGAGTACTTGGTACCCAGGTAAAACACATGCCCCACCTCGATGCCCCGGCACATGGCCAACACCCCTTGGCCATCGGGAGACGGGTCGCCCTCCACCACATTGCGAATGTCTGCCACCTCGGGCTCGGGCACATCGCGCCCCCAGTTCACCGCGTTGTAATGGTAGTCTGCCTCGTTGGCACCGCACACAAAATCACCCAAGGCGGCGGCGCTCTTGTCGGCCACCACCCGCACCGCCGAGCCCTGCCCCAAGCCCACCGGCCCAAGGTAGCCTGGCTTGGTGCCAAAAGCAGCCACAATCTCGGCCTCGGTCGCCAAACGCAGGTTTTCCACGCCGGGCAATTTGCCCAGTTTGATGTCATTGACCTCGTGGTCGCCACGCACCAGCGCCAAAATAATTTGTACCTTTTTGCCGGTGTCGGTTTCATATTCGTTGGCAAACACCACGCTTTTCACGGTGGCCGCCAAAGGCAGGCCCAATTGGGCCGCAACCGCCTCGCACGTGCTATTGCCCGGGGTATGCACCTTGCTCATCGGCTGGTTTGCCGCGGGGCGCTGCTGCGTGCACACCGCTTCGGCCAGCTCCACATTGGCCGCGTAGTCTGAATTGGGGCAGTAGGCGATCGCATCTTCGCCGGTGTCGGCAATCACGTGGAACTCATGGCTGCGGTTGCCACCAATCGAACCCGTGTCGGCATTCACCGCTCTGAAATTCAAGCCCAGGCGGGTAAAAATGCGCCGGTAAGCCTCATACATGGCGTCGTAGGTTTTAAGCGCCGCTTCCTGGTCGCGATCAAAGGAGTAGGCGTCTTTCATCACAAACTCACGCCCGCGCATCACGCCAAAGCGTGGGCGAATTTCATCGCGAAATTTGGTCTGAATTTGGTATAGGTTCAAAGGCAGCTGGCGGTAGCTCTTAACCTCTTTGCGAACCACATCAGTAATCACCTCTTCGTGGGTGGGGCCAATCACAAAATCACGGTTGTGGCGGTCTTTCAGGCGCAGCAACTCCGGGCCGTATTTTTCCCAGCGACCGCTTTCTTGCCACAACTCCGCAGGCTGCACAGCAGGCATCAACAATTCAAGCGCGCCGGCGCGATTCATTTCTTCGCGAATAATGGTTTCCACCTTGCGAATGCTACGCAAACCAATCGGCATGTAAGTGTAAATGCCGCCCGCCAGCCGCTTGATCATGCCAGCCCGCATCATGAGTTGGTGGCTTACAACCTCGGCGTCGGCTGGGGCTTCCTTCAGGGTGTTCAAAAAAAACTGGGTGGCGCGCATTGGCAAAAACTCTTTAGCAATGAAATGGTTAGAAACGTCATCTTACTTTGTTGCGCCCACTGCGAACCCCACCGTGGTGCACAAAGCCAAGCTGGTGCTTATAATGACGTGGAATTGTAAAGAAATCTGCGGGGCGTGTATGCTGGACAAAGAAGGCTACCGTCCCAATGTCGGCATTATTTTGACCAATTCCCGAAAGCAGGTCTTTTGGGGGAAGCGAATTCGTGAGCACTCCTGGCAGTTTCCGCAAGGTGGCATCAAGCATGGTGAATCGCCTGAGCAAGCCATGTACCGGGAGCTTCACGAAGAAGTTGGCTTGCTGCCAGAACATGTAGAAATTATTGGCAGAACCAGAAACTGGTTGCGGTACACCGTGCCCGACCACTGGATTCGCAGGGAATGGCGAGGAAGCTACAAGGGCCAAAAACAAATTTGGTTCTTGCTGAAGTTGGTTGGACGGGATTGCGACGTGAGCCTTCGGGCCACCGACCACCCCGAGTTTGATGCTTGGCGTTGGAACGAGTATTGGGTTCCCCTTGAAAACGTGATCGATTTCAAGCGGGAGGTGTATAAACAAGCGCTTGGCGAGCTTTCAAAATTGCTGTTTTCCAAAAACGATCCTCGGCGCACGCCGAAGGGCGAACTTTGGGAAGTTTAAAAAAACGCAGCGCCCCACAAAGGCCCTGCGTTTTTTATTGCTCACTGTTCAGGCAGACTTTGGGACATAGAAAGCCTCCAGCACCCTGGCCGGGTTTTCCAGATGCGGGTAGTGGCCCAAGCCATGCAACCGAACCACGCGGTGGCCTGGCACCAACTCTTCAAATCGATCCACCATGTGGCCGCCAGAAATGGGATCTTCCACGCCATCGATCAGGGCAATTGGCGCCGGGCTGCACTGCAGCGCACCCACCCAGCGGTCCCGGTTTTCTTGCCGCTCTGTCATGTACCGAATCAGCAAATGCATGCGCAGATTGCCCTGCTTGTGACTCAACAAGGTCCATGCTGCGTCAATGTCTTCTTCACTGAGGCCGCTTGAACAAATGCGCTGCAAATTGGATCGCAAGGTGGCATGCTGGGTGAACCGGGCCATCATGGGCCCAAGCGGGCTGAGCATCAGTTTTTGAATCAAAATGGGGCGATGGGTTTCTGGAAACAAGCCACCATTTAAAAAGGTGATGTGGCGCATCACAAAACCCAGCTTGCCTTCGCTTTGGCGGGCCATCAGCTCTTGCACCACGGTGTTGCCCACATCATGGGCCAGCACCTCGCAGGTGCCCACGCCTTTGTGAGCCAACAGCGATTCGGCAATGCTGGCTTGGTTAAAAATGGAATGCACCCACTCGGCCGGTTTGTCGGAATAACCATAGCCCAACATGTCAAACGCCAGCACCCGGTGGGTGTGGGCCAAGGCTGACCACATCAAGTGAAAATCATAGCTGGCCGTGGGGAAACCATGCACCACCAGCAAAGCGGGCTTGCTGCGCTCGCCGCTGTCACGCACAAAAATGGAGTGGCCTTTCCAGGTGAAAAATTCACCGCCGCTGTACCAGTCGTCCAGTGTCATGAAAGTTCGATATGTTCTGGAGGTCTTCTAGCTTAACACCACCATGTTGTCGCGGTGTATCAATTCTGGTTCGTCCAGGTAACCCAAAATGCCCTCGATGGCGCTGGTGGGTTGGCGAGCAATTTTCTTGACCTCGGTGGCGGCGTAATTCACCAAGCCGCGAGCCACCTCCAAGCCTTCTGGGCTTAAGCAGGCCACCACATCCCCGCGCTGGAAATTGCCCTGGCATCCGGTTACCCCAATGGGAAGAAGGCTGCCCTTTTTCTTGCGCAAGGCCTCTGCAGCCCCCGCATCTAGCAACAACGCACCCTTCAATTTGAGGTGGTCTGCCATCCACTGCTTTCGTGCGGCCAACCGCCCCAAAGGCGCTTTCAGGTAGGTGCCCACCGACTCACCTTTCATGAGCCGAACCAGCACGTTGGGTTCATGGCCGCTGGCAATCACCGTGGACGCCCCGCTGCGAGCGGCGCGCTTGGCTGCCAGAATTTTGGTGATCATGCCGCCGGTGCCCACGGCACTGCCGGCCCCACCCGCCATTTTCTCTAGCTCGGGGTTGCCTGCCGTTTCCTCGGCTATAAACCTGGCCTCGGGGTTCTTGCGCGGGTCGGCGCTGTACAAGCCCACTTGGTCGGTCAAAATCACCAAGGCATCGGCCTCCACCAAATTGGTGACCAGTGCCCCCAAGGTGTCGTTGTCGCCAAACCGAATTTCATCGGTGACCACTGTGTCATTTTCGTTGATGATGGGCACCACCTTGTGATGCAGCAGCGAATACAGCGTGGAACGCGCATTCAGGTAACGCTCGCGGTCGGCCAAGTCGGCGTGGGTTAACAACACCTGCGCACAGGTGATGCCATGCTCGGCAAAACCAATTTCGTAAGCGTGAACCAAGCCCATTTGGCCCACGGCGGCTGCAGCTTGCAACTCATGAATTTCCCTGGGGCGCTTGGGCCATTTAAGCCGTTTGAGGCCTTCGGCAATTGCCCCCGAAGACACCCACACCACCTCGCAGCCCTGCGCAGCAAGCTCTGCCACTTGGCCTGCCCATGCGCGAATGGAGGCCATGTCCACGCCCTGACCACCTTTGGTCACAAGCGAACTGCCCACCTTGACCACCACACGTTTGTTGGCCAGGGCCTTGCTGGGCTGGGTCTGGGGAAGCTGCACCGACACGGTGTTTACTCCTGAGGGCTGTCTGTTGAAGAGGGATCCAGCAGTGTGCCAGAACCCGCGCGGAATCGGGCATCGGGCTCGGGGGGAAACTCCACCTGCATTTGCTGCACCAGGTTTTCGTAGACCAGGCGCATCAGGGTTTGTGTGTTCTCGCCCGTAAGGCTGGAGATGGCGTGAACCGGCCCTTCCCAGCCGGTTTGCTTGCGGTAACGTTTCACAAAGTCGTCCACGCGGGCCTTCCGTTCATCGGCCTGCACCATGTCAATTTTGTTCAAAATCAACCAGCGCGGTTTTTGCCACAGGGCCTCGTCGTACTTTCGCAGCTCCTCAACAATGGCCACCGCCTCGCGCACGGGGTCCACCGTTTCATCAAAGGGCGCAATGTCCACCAGGTGCAGCAGCACACGGGTGCGGCTTAAATGTTTCAAAAATTGGTGGCCCAGCCCAGCGCCTTCAGCCGCGCCTTCGATGAGGCCGGGCACATCGGCAATCACAAAGCTTTGTGCATGGCCAATGCGCACCACCCCCAGGTTGGGGTGCAGGGTGGTGAAAGGGTAGTCTGCTATTTTGGGCCGTGCGTTGGACACCGCAGCAATCAAAGTGGACTTGCCTGCGTTGGGCATGCCCAACAAGCCCACATCGGCCAACACCTTTAATTCAAGCTTCAAACGGGCTTGCTCACCATCTTTGCCCTTGGTGAACTGCCGCGGTGCGCGATTTACGCTGCTTTTGAAGTGAATATTGCCCAAGCCGCCATCGCCGCCCTTGGCAATCAACACCCGTTGATCGTGTTCGGTGAGGTCCGCCACCACCAGGCCCGTGTCAGCGTTGATGATGGTGGTGCCCACTGGCATTTTTAGAACAATGTCGTCACCAGCTGCGCCATAACAATCGGAACCCCGCCCGTGTTCACCACTTTTGGCCCGGTATTGCTTGGAATAGCGATAGTCAATCAAGGTATTGAGATTGCGGTCGGCCTGCGCAAACACGCTGCCCCCACGGCCACCGTCGCCACCATCTGGGCCGCCCTTGGGAATGAATTTTTCGCGACGAAAGCTGCCAGAGCCATTGCCGCCCTTGCCTGCAAACACCTCGATGGTGGCTTCGTCGATGAATTTCATGCCAGTCTGCCTGTTGTGTAGTAATAAGGTGAGTACTAAAAACAAAAATAGCCCTGCGAGGCAGGGCTATTTTGACCCGACACCGCGGACGGTGCCAAGTTGTGCCAGGCGATTAACCTTCGCTGGCCACCACGCTCACGGTTTTACGACGCAGGGCGCCCTTGACCGAGAACTGCACTTGTCCGTCTGTGAGGGCGAACAGGGTGTGGTCTTTGCCCATGCCCACGTTGTCGCCTGCATGAAAACGTGTACCGCGCTGGCGAATGATGATGCCACCTGCGTTGATGGCCTGGCCACCAAACACCTTGACACCCAGTCGCTTGGCTTCTGAGTCACGTCCGTTGCGCGTAGAGCCGCCGCCTTTCTTACTTGCCATGGTTCAATTCTCCTATCAAGCGTTGATGGCTTGGATCTGGATTTGAGTGTAGTTCTGGCGATGGCCTTGGCGCTTTTGGTAGTGCTTGCGGCGACGCATCTTGAAGATCTTCACTTTGTCGTGACGACCGTGTGCCAAAACAACTGCCTTGACCGAAGCCCCTTGAACCAGTGGTGTGCCCACTTTCACAGTGTCACCGCTACCCACGGCAAGCACTTCGTCCAGAGAGATTTCTTGGCCAATGTCAGCAGGTATCTGTTCTACTTTAAGTTTTTCGCCAGCAGCAACCTTGTATTGCTTGCCGCCGGTTTTTATGACCGCGTACATAGTTGACCTCGTGTTCAATGTAAAAACCCGAAAAACATTTCGGATAGCCCGCCATTATGTGGCAAAAATCCATAGTTGTCAAAGCCTTGTGTTTGCCCAGCGCATCAAGCCCCCCTGCCAAACCGACAATCTGGGGGCACACACACAGGCCACACCTTTTTTGTCAAATGGCCTCAAGTACAATAGGCGCAGTCTATGAGCAACCTCACAACCTTAGCCCAAATGTCCCAAGCCGCTCCAAGCGTCAAGTCTGTGCTTCTGCCCATCGCCACCGACATGCAGTCGCTTGACGATGTCATTCGAACCAGCCTGCATTCCGAGGTGAGCCTGATCAACCAGATCAGCGACTACATCATTGGTGCTGGCGGCAAGCGCCTCCGCCCCGCCCTGCTGATGCTGACCGCCAGGGCGCTGGAAGCCAGCGACGCACAAATGCGCAAAGCAACTGAACTGGCGGCCATCGTGGAATTCATTCACACCGCCACCTTGCTGCACGACGATGTGGTCGATGAGTCCAGCATGCGGCGGGGGCGGCTAACAGCCAACGCCCAGTATGGCAACTCAGCCGCGGTGCTGGTCGGGGATTTTCTGTATTCACGGTCCTTCCAGATGATGGTCAAAATCGGCCTGATGGAAGTCATGAATGTGCTCTCTGACGCCACCAACACCATCGCCGAGGGCGAGGTCCTTCAATTGCTCAACTGCAAAGACCCCGACGTCACAGAAGCACGCTATATGCAGGTGATCGACTTCAAAACGGCCAAGCTTTTTGAGGCCTCTTGCAAGTTGGCGGGCATCGTCACCGGCCAATCAGCCGACCACATCGCCAACCTGGGCCTGTTTGGTGCAGAGCTTGGCGGCGCATTCCAATTGGTTGATGACGTGCTGGACTACGCCGGCGACAGCGGTGCCATGGGCAAAAACGTGGGGGACGACCTTCGCGAAGGCAAGCCCACCTTGCCGTTGATCCACGCCATGCAGCACGGCCCAGCCTCAATCCGCGAGAGCATTCGACGCGCCATTTCAGAAGGCGGCACCCAAGAAGTGGCCCCCATCCTGGAGGCCATCGCCAACACGGGCTCGCTGCAGTACACCCAAGCCAAGGCTGAGCAATTGGCGGCATCGGCCAAGCAGCGTTTGGCGCAACTACCCGACTCCCCCTACAAAACCGCCCTGGCCGGGCTTTGCGAGGTGGCGGTGAAACGATCAAGCTGATTGCAAAAAACATCCGCCTAGGTGATTGAGCAGTACAGGATTTGAGGGCAAAGTTGTTTACGCTTTGCACATCATGATCATTTTGCAGGGGTTACACCGATGAGCATCACCGCCGCCGTCCTGAAAAGCTCTGGCCTGGTCCGAGCCCTTACAGCCAAGGGCCTGCTAGACGCCAGCAAGCTTGACACCCTGCTGGAGCAAGACCCCCAAGCCCGTTCCGTGGCCGAGTGGCTGCTCAATCAAAGCCTGGTGACGCCCGACACCTTGGCAGCTTGTGTGGCCACCCACTTTGGCTACCCGTTGTTTGACCTCGCCCAGTTTGACGCCCAAAGCGTTAGCAGCATCGACCCCGATTTGGCCAAATCCACCAAAGGCCTTGAAGCGGTGGTGCTGGGCAAACGCCAAGGGGGCATTGCTGTGGGCATGGCCGACCCCACAGACCTAAGCACCATTCAACAGATTAAATTCCGAACTCAACTCCAGGTAGACCCGGTGGTGGTGGAGTACGACAAACTGGTTCAAAAGCTGGATCATCACCAAGAAAACCAATCGGTGGACGAAGGCTTGCTGACCGAGGTCAAAAGCGACACTGCGAACGTGGGTCTGGAAGACGCCACGCCTGATGTAGACGACGCCCCCATTGTGCGATTTGTTCAGCGCCTGCTGAATGAGGCCTTGAAAAAGGGCGCCTCCGACATTCATTTTGAGCCCTATGAAAACACCTACCGAGTGCGTTTTCGTATTGATGGAGTGCTGCAGGAGGCCTCGCAACCGCCACTCACTGCGAAGTCTAAAATTGCGGCCCGCATCAAGATTTTAAGCAAGCTCGACACCACCGAGACGCGCATTCCCCAAGATGGCCGCATACGGCTGACCTTGGGCAGCGACGACCGCAAAGTGGACTTTCGCGTAAGCACCTTGCCCACCTTGTTTGGCGAAAAAATTGTGATGCGTTTGCTCGACTCGGGCCGTTCGCTCATGAAACTGGAACAACTGGGGCTGGAGGCCAGCCAAAAACAGGCGGTGGAGCAAGCGCTGGCTCGCCCTCACGGCATGATCTTGGTCACTGGCCCCACCGGCAGCGGCAAAACCGTGTCCCTGTACACCTTTTTGCAATTGCTAAACAACGAATCTGTGAACATCAGCACAGTGGAAGACCCAGCCGAAATTCACCTGGCCGGAGTAAACCAGGTGAACATCAACGAACGCATCGGGCTGACCTTCGCCAAAGCGCTGCGTGCGCTGCTTCGGCAAGACCCCGATGTCATCATGGTGGGTGAAATTCGTGATCTGGAGACCGCTGACATCTCCATCAAAGCATCTCAGACCGGCCACAAGGTCATGTCTACACTGCACACCAACGATGCTGTGTCGAGCATTATTCGTCTTAAAAACATGGGCGTAGAGCCATACAACATCGCCTCATCCCTGAACCTGGTCATCGCCCAACGCTTGGTGCGCAAACTGTGCAGCTGTAAAACCCCCCACCCCTTGGGTGCACGTGCATTGGTTCAAGCCGGCCTGTTGGAGCAGGTCCCCCAAGAGGATTGGACACCCTTCTGTGCGGTTGGCTGCGAGGCCTGCAATGGCACAGGCTATGCTGGTCGCACCGGAATTTACGAAGTGCTGCCCATCTCCGAAAGCATGCAAGAGCTGATCATTGCCGGGGCCTCGGCCCTGGACATGGAAAAGCAGGCCAGGTCTGAAGGGGCAGCCAGCATGATGGAGTCAGGCCTGAACAAGATCCGCTTGGGCATCACCACCATTGAAGAAATTCTGGGCGCCACCACAACCGATTGACTTTGTCAGCGAGTGCGCCATGGCTTATAACCCCAACCTCCGCCCCCCCGCGGATAAAGACCCGCTGTATTTTTGGACGGAACCCGCTCGAGGCCATGGCAAACCGGCCCGTTCCGGCGAAATACGCGCAAAATCCAGACAGCACGCTGCCTTTCAGCTAAACCGCCAAGGCATCAAGCCCAATCGAATTACCCCGGCCAAAAAAACGACAGCACCCCGCGTGCCCGTGGCTCAGGTGGCAGCCTTTGTTCGTCAGTTGTCGGTGATGATCCAGTCAGGGGTGCCCTTGGGGCAAAGCCTGGGGCTGATTGCAGGCGGCATGGCAGGGCGTTCCAAGCAAGGACTGCAACGCATTGTGCGGGCTATTCGGGCCGACATTGAAAGTGGGCAAAAGCTGAGTGACGCCATGCGAAAACACCCTCACTGCTTTGACACGCTGTTTTGCAACACCCTGGCCGCTGGCGAAGACGCCGGCGAGTTGGACACCGCCTTGCAACGCTTGGCCACCCACATGGAAAAAACATTGCGCATTCGCCAAAAAATAAAAAAGGCCATGGTGTACCCAAGCATCGTGGTGGCTGTGGCCGTGGCGGTCACCTTGGGCATGTTGTTGTTTGTGCTACCCACGTTCAAATCGGTTTACTCGCAGTTTGAGGCCGAGCTTCCCGCGCTCACCACTGTCTTGCTTCAGAGCTCCGACTTTTTACAACAACACGGCTTGTGGTTACTGGCAGCCGTGGGGATCGCCTTGGTGTCAGCAATTCAGGCCTACAAAAAAAGTCGCCCAGTGCGCAACCAGGTTGACCGTGTGCTGCTGTGGTTGCCC
Source organism: Limnobacter sp. (assembly GCF_964228395.1). Classification (GTDB taxonomy): domain Bacteria; phylum Pseudomonadota; class Gammaproteobacteria; order Burkholderiales; family Burkholderiaceae_B; genus Limnobacter. The sequence goes on along the minus strand of NZ_CAXQZX010000122.1, from coordinate 15,293 downwards.
CTGTTCGGCGAATTGATCAAAACCGCCGTGTACGCGCGCTGGATGCGCACCTTTGCAACACTCACCGCCTCTGGCGTGCCCATTGTATCGGCCCTGGAATCGGTGGCAGGCGTGGCCGACATGGCCCGTTTTGAAGAGGCCACGCTGCTGGTGCGCCAAGGCGTGGCCTCGGGCGGGCGGGTCTCGGACGGTTTGGAGCAAACCGCCGTGTTCCCACCTGAGTCTGTCCAAATGATCCGCATCGGCGAAGAGTCCGGGCGACTGGACAGCATGCTGGACCGATTGGCCAACCAGTTTGAAACACGCCTGGACGACATGGTGGACACGCTGTCGACCGTGATGGAACCCGCGATCATGTGTATCATCGGTGGGCTTGTGGGGGTATTGATCGTGGGCATGTACATGCCAATCTTTAACATTGGGGGCATTGTTTGATTGAATTTCAATCGCTCAGCATGGCGCAATGGCTGGGCTTTAGCATCGCGCTGGGTCTTTGCATCGGGTCTTTTTTGAATGTGGTGGCCCACCGCCTGCCAATTATGATGGAGCGTGCCTGGGACGCCGAAATGGCCGCCATTCAGGAACGTGAGCCCGAAGAACACCCCCGCTTTAATCTGATACTTCCGCCTTCCCATTGCACCGCGTGCAAAAAACCGCTCAAACTGTGGCACAACATCCCTGTGTTGTCTTACTTGCTGCTGCGGGGCCGCTGCGGCTTTTGTGCAAGCCCCATCGGGCTGCGCTACCCCTTGGTTGAACTGACCTGTGCGGCTCTGTTTGCCATCGTCGCCTGGCACCTGCCACCCGGTTTGCTCGCCCTTGGGCTGATGGGCTTTTGCGCCACTTTGCTGGTGCTTGCGCTCATTGATCTGGATACTTTCTTGTTGCCAGACTCCCTCACCCTTCCATTGCTTTGGGCAGGCCTGCTGTTCAACTTGGTCACCGCACGCGTACCGCTAGAAAGTGCCGTAACAGGCGCGGCTGTCGGTTACCTTATTTTGTGGGCCATCTACAAGGTTTTCAAAGCGATCACCGGCAAAGAGGGCATGGGATACGGGGACTTCAAACTGCTTGCCGCCATGGGCGCATGGCTGGGCGTGGGTGCATTGTTTGACATTGTGCTGATTGCCTCGGTGTCGGGCATTTTCTTCGGCTTGGGGCTGCAAACACTGCGCGGCAAAGGCCGCAACGAGGCGTTTCCCTTTGGTCCCTGCCTGGTGTTTGGAGCCTTTGGGCACATGGCCGGCTTACAATTGGCCCGTTGGGTATAACCATGCAACTTCAAAAGCCCAAATCACCAGTGGTCGGGCTCACGGGGGGCATTGGCTCGGGCAAAACAGCGGTGTCCAATCGCCTGGCTGCGCTGGGGGCCACCGTGATCGACACAGACCAAATTGCACACGCCCTGACCACACCGGGCGGCGCGGCCATGGATGACATTTGCAGGGCGTTCGGCCCTGAGGCTGTTAACGCCGACGGCAGCATGAACCGGGCATTGATTCGAGCATTGGTGTTTAACGAGCCGGCACAAAGAAGCCGGCTTGAAAATATTCTTCACCCCAAAATAAGGAACGAGGTGCAGCGCCAGTTCAATGCCGGGGCACCTTTGTATTTTGTGTTGGTGGTGCCTTTGCTGGTTGAGAAAAGTGGCTGGTTGGATTTATTAGACGCCGTGCTGGTGGTGGACTGCGACCCACAACTTCAAATACAGCGTGTGATGACCCGCAATGGCTGGCCTGCCAGCCAGGTTCAGGCGGTGATGGACGCCCAAGCCAGCCGCTCAGATCGCCTGCTTCACGCCACTGACGTGTTGCAGAACAACGGCACCCTCGAGGAACTGAATGCAAAAATTGATTTTTTGCACGAAAAATTCATAAAAATTGCTCAAAAATGAGCCATCCATTTGCAAGAAAACCACAGCTAGTCCACAATCACGGCAAGATCAAACTTTTTCGATTGCGAATTTTCAGGTGACTCACGAACCCCAAGGAACACTGGCCGGCAACGCCGCTGAAGCGTTCACCACGTATGAGTTTCCACTCAACGAGAGAATCCGCACCCTGCTTCGCCTTGAAGACCTGTTCGCAAAGTTTGAGTTCTTTTTTAGACAAGACCACCGCCTTGACCATCACACCGCTTTGCTCACCCTCTTTGAGATCATTGAGGTGGGTTCCCGGGCTGATCTAAAAAGTGACCTGCTTCAAGAACTGGACCGCCAGCGCGCGTCCCTGATTCAGTTTAGAGGCCACCCCAATGTGGATCGCCAGGCCCTTGAAGAGACCTTGGCCAATATTGACCAGGCAGCCACCCAGTTGAACAACTGCAACGGGCGCCTGGGTTACCATCTGCGCGACAACGAGTTTTTGATGATCATTCGCAGCCGCTGCACCATTCCCGGTGGCGTGTGCGAATTTGACTTGCCAGGCTACCACCGCTGGCAAAGCCGACCAGCCGATGCCCGGCGGGCCGACATTGACGCTTGGTTTGACCCCATGAAACCCCTGGCGAAGTCAATTCGCTTGGTCTTGAAAATTCTTCGTCACAGTGGCGAAGTGTCCACCGTGGTGGCCGAGCAGGGCAATTTCACCCAGCAGATGAGCGGCAAAACGTATCAGCTTTTGCAAATCGATTTGCCGCGCCATTTGGAGGTGGTGCCCGAGTTCAGCGCCAACAAATACATGCTTTGGATTCGGTTCAATGCGCCCAATGCAAATGGGGTGAGCAAAAACAACCCTTACACCGACCCGGTGGAATTCAAGATTCGCTTGTGCAATCTATAAGCTGACCGCGAATCATCGCCAGGCCGTGGGCTCCGTTGCGCATGGCCAGCAAACGGTCTTGCGGGCGCATGCCGCCCACCGCAAAAACCGGCAAGCGAGCCTGCTCCACCTGTTCACGAAACGCCAGCCACCCCATGCCGGCTTGGCCGGGATGGGATGCTGTGGCCTGAACTGCGCCCAACAGCGCATAGCGCAGACCCTGCGCAAATGCCGCAGCCAACCCTGCTGCACCATGTACGGATGCGCCCAACACAGGCATGCCATGGCCCACAGGTGGGCCATGAAGCAAATGGTGCTCGGTGAGGTGCAATGCAGCGCCCTCGGTGTCGCGGGCTGCCACGCCGTGGCTCTGCAAGGCCAGGTATGCGTCTGAATTGATCAGCAGAATTTGCCCCCGGCTCAGGCACAATTCACGGCAATGCGCGAAAGCCGCGAGCAATGCCGAACCTTGCAACTGCTTTTCCCTAAACTGGACATACACCGACCTCGGCTCAGCGTCATTTAAGCGCTGTTCCAGGCGGGCAGCAAAACCCGCCTCTGCGGCACCGTACTGCGTAATCCACATGGTTTGCGGCTGTGCCAGAGCAGGCAACAAGGGTTCGGTGGCGGGCAATATGGGGCTTAAATCATGGCCGTCCAAGCCCGCCCACTTCAGGCCCTGGCCTTCCAATGCGGCGGGGGCCCCTTCAAAACGCCACACACGGTAAAAATGCAGGCGCACCTGAGCGTGCTCGTAGTCGTGCTCCACCACAAACCACGGCCCCCCCTCTTGCGCCGAGATGCCCAATTCTTCGTTCAGTTCACGCACCAGCGCCTGCCACACGGTTTCGCCGGGTTCAACCTTGCCCCCCGGAAACTCCCAATACCCTGCGTATGGTTTGCCTTGCGGGCGGCAGGCCCAGAGCACCTGCCCGGCTGAATTAAACACCACAGCCACGGCCACATCAATGCGACGTTGAAGCGCACTCATGGGGAGGTTTTTAAAGCGCGGGACCCCGCCCAGTGCTTGGCGAACTGATAAGCCAAACGACCACTGCGACTGCCGCGCTCAATGGTCCAACGCAGCGCCAGGTGACGAGCCTCATCGGTGTATTGCTCGCCAAAGTGGCGAAGCCAAACTTCGACGGCAGCAAGGTATTCGTCTTGTGAAAAGGCATGAAAAGACACCCACACCCCAAAGCGGTCCGACAGGGAAACCTTCTCTTCGATGCCCTCGGCCGGGCGGATCTCGCCGTTGTCCAGGTGTTGGGTTTGCAGGTTGTCTTTCATCATCTGGGGCAACAGATGACGACGATTCGAGGTGGCGTAAATCAGCACGTTGTTGGATGTGCCAGCAATCGAGCCATCGAGCACGCTTTTTAGCGGTTTGTAACCGGCCTCGCCTTCCTCGAAAGAAAGATCGTCGCAAAACACGATGAATCGCTCAGGGCGCCCGCTGACCAAATCCACGACGTCTTGCAAGAACAACAAGTCCGATTTATCAACCTCAATTAAACGCAGCCCGGCGGGTGCGTAGCGCGTGAGCATGGCCCGCACCAGGCTGGATTTGCCTGTGCCCCGCGCGCCAGTCAACAACACATTGTTGGCTGGCAAGCCCTGCACGAATTGCGCCGTGTTTTGATCCACCTTGGCCAATTGTGCGTCGATATTTTTTAATGCCCCCGCGTCCAGCGACTCCACCGTTTTAACGGGCTCCAAGCGAAGTTGGCCCGCCCGGTGGTGCAAACGAAAGGCGGTGGATGCGCTCCAGTGGCTGGGCGGCTTCATCACCCCCTGCTCCAGCGCCTGCGCAATTCTGGAGAGTTGTTCCAGAATGGCTTTGGTGTCGTTGTGCTGCGTGCTCATGGGTGATGCGGCCAGGCTTAGCTGCGATAATCTGCGTTGATTGACACGTACTCGTGCGAAAAATCGGTGGTCCACACTGTGGTTCGGGCCTTGCCGCGCCCCAGCAGCACCCTCACGGTGATTTCGCTCTGGTTCATCACAGCTTGCCCCTGCTCCTCGCGGTAATCCGGGTGGCGGCCACCGTTTTTAGCCACATACACATCGCCCAGGTACAACTGGATTTTGGTTTGGTCCAGGTCATCGATACCGGCATAGCCCACCGCCGCCAAAATTCGACCCAGATTGGGGTCTGAAGCAAAAAAGGCAGTCTTCACCAAGGGTGAATGGCCAATTGCATAGGCCACCTTCAAAGCCTCATCCTCATTGCCCGCTTCTTCCACCTCAATGGTGATGAACTTGGTTGCCCCCTCGCCATCGCGCACAATGGCTTGCGCCAGCTCGATGGATGCCTCGCGCAAAGCCTGGAACACCACGGACGCCTCGGGCTCGTCACCCGTTTGAATATTCACCGCCGCGCTTTGCCCGGTGGCCATGATGACAAAACTGTCGTTGGTGGAGGTGTCGCCATCGATGGTGATTCTGTTGAAGGACGCATCGGCGCAGGCCTTGGTCCAGCGATCCAACACAGGCGGAGCAATGCGGGCATCGGTACACAGAAAGCCCAACATCGTGGCCATATTGGGTCGAATCATGCCTGCCCCTTTTGAAACGCCACTCAGAGTGATGTCGCCTTGGCCCACTTTCACCTTGCGGCTGGTCGCCTTGGGCAGGGTGTCAGTGGTCATGATGGCCGTGGCCGCATCCAGCCAATTGGCTTTGCCCAAGCCTGCCACCGCTTGATCAATTCCCAACAACAGACGATCCATGGGCAGATTTTCCAGGATGACACCCGTGGAAAACACCAGCACTTGCTCTGGGCTTAGGCCCAACAGTTCGGCCACTTTGGCCGTGGTGGCCCGTGCGTCGGCAAGACCTCGCTCGCCTGTGCCTGCATTGGCACATCCTGTGTTGACCACCAAGGCACGAATGCCTTTGCCAGCCTGAAGGTGGGCTTGGCACACCTGCACTGGCGCAGCACAAAACCTGTTTTTGGTAAACACACCAGCAACGCTGGCGCCTTCGCTTAAGCTCACCACCAAGACGTCTTTGCGATTGGGCTTGCGGATTTGGGCCATGGCGTAGCCCATGTCCACGCCCGCCACAGGGTGCAGGGATTCGGCTGACGGCACGTTCAAATTAACTGGCATGATGCATCGCTCCGCTTAATCGGCACAAAGGCTCAAATGGGGGTTAATCAGGCAATTTTGCCGTGGCACTGCTTGTACTTTTTGCCAGACCCGCAGGGACAGGGCTCATTGCGCCCCACTTTGTCACTGACCCGGCGGGGCGTATTGGCAGGCGCCGCTGAAGCCGTTGCCGCTGAGCTTGCCACCCCTGGCGAGGCAGCGGGGCCCTGCTCATCGGCAGACACTTCCGCATGCTGGTATTGCACGTTTTCAAGATGCGAAGCCTTCTCTTCCATTTGGTGCTCGGCTTGCTGCACTTGCTCGGCCGATTGAACCCGCACGGTGAGTAACACCTTGGCCACTTCATCGCGCACGCGGTTCAACAAGGCGCCAAACAGTTCAAAGGCTTCGCGCTTGTATTCTTGCTTGGGGTTTTTCTGTGCGTATCCACGCAGGTGAATGCCTTGGCGCAGGTAGTCCAGTGCAGCCAAATGTTCACGCCAGTGCGTGTCTATGCTTTGCAGCAGAAGGGTTTTTTCAAACTTGGCAAAAGACTCAGCCCCGACCAGCGTCACCTTGGCCTGGTAGGCCTCGTCGGCCATGGTCAGTATGCGCTTGAGGAAGTCTTCATCGGAGCTGCTGGGTTCTTGCTCCAGCCATTGGCGCACAGGCGCCTCCAGATGAAAATCACGGACCAAAGCGGCCTCAAGCCCCTCCAGATCCCATTGCTCTTCCACCGACTCTTCGGGCACATGTTCACGGAACACGTGCTCCAGTGCACCGTGGCGCAGGTTGTTGATGATCTCGCTGATTTCAGCGGATTCAAGAATCTCGTTGCGCTGGCCATAAATAATTTTGCGCTGTTCGTTGGCCACATCATCGTATTCGAGCAATTGCTTGCGAATGTCGAAGTTGCGACCTTCCACCTTGCGCTGTGCAGACTCAATGGAGCGGGACACAATACCCGCTTCGATGGCCTCGCCCTCTGGCAGCTTAAGGCGCTCCATGATGGCCCGCACTCGGTCACCTGCAAAAATGCGAAGCAATTGGTCTTCCATCGACAGGTAGAAACGGGAAGAACCCGCATCGCCCTGACGGCCGGCTCGGCCACGCAATTGGTTGTCGATGCGTCGGCTCTCATGCCGCTCACAACCAATGATGTGCAAGCCACCCGAGGCCAACACCGCTTGGTTTCGCGCCTTCCACTCGGCTTTTGCTGCCTCTTTGGCCGCCTGTTTTGCAGCGTCGTCCAAGGTGTCGTTGGCATCTATGGCCGCCAGCTCTCGATCCAGATTGCCACCCAACACAATGTCGGTGCCTCGACCTGCCATATTGGTGGCAATCGTAATGGCCTTGGGTCGACCCGCCTGCGCCACAATTTCGGCCTCACGCTCGTGTTGCTTGGCGTTCAGCACATTGTGAGGAAGCTTTTCTTTTTGCAAGAAGCTGGCAATCAGTTCAGAGTTCTCAATCGAAGTGGTGCCCACCAGCACGGGTTGACCACGCTCATAGCAATCTTTGATGTCTTCCAGGATTGCGTTGTACTTCTCGCGAGCGCTTTTGTAAATTTTGTCTTGCGCGTCTTTGCGCTGAACGGCCCGGTGCGTCGGGATGATCACGGTCTCCAATCCATAAATGGACTGGAATTCAAAGGCCTCGGTGTCCGCTGTACCTGTCATGCCCGACAGCTTTTTGTACATGCGGAAGTAATTTTGAAAAGTGATGGACGCCAGGGTTTGGTTTTCGGCCTGGATGCGCACGCCTTCCTTGGCCTCAACGGCTTGGTGCAAGCCATCGGACCAACGACGACCGGGCATCAAACGACCGGTGAACTCGTCAACGATGATCACCTCACCGTTTTGAACCACGTAATGCTGGTCTTTGTGGAACAGGTTGTGGGCGCGCAGGGCGGCCATCACATGGTGCATCAGTGAAATGTTGGACGCGTCGTAGAGGCTGGCGCCCTCGGGCAGCAAGCCCATTTGGGTAAGGATTTGTTCGGCCTTTTCGTGACCAGCCTCACTCAATTGAATTTGGTGGCCTTTTTCATCCACATAGAAGTCGCCAGGCACCTCGGGTTCGCCGGGGCGCTGCTCGCTTTCCATGCGGGTCAGCAATTTGGGCAAGCCGTCGAGCTTGCGATAGAGCTCGGTGTGGTCATCGGCCTGACCCGAGATGATCAGTGGCGTGCGGGCCTCGTCAATCAAAATGGAGTCCACTTCGTCAACAATGGCGTAGTTCAGCCCGCGTTGTACCCGCTCGCCCACGCTGTACACCATGTTGTCGCGCAGGTAATCAAATCCAAACTCGTTGTTGGTGCCATAGGTGATGTCGGCCGCGTAGGCTGCCTGCTTTTGGTCGTGCGGCATGCGCGACAGGTTACAACCCACGCTCAGGCCCAAAAAGCCGTACAACTTGCCCATCCAGGAGGCGTCACGTGAGGCGAGGTAGTCGTTCACGGTGATCACGTGCACGCCCTGCCCAGCCAGCGCATTCAAATATGCGGGTAGCGTGGCCACCAGGGTTTTGCCCTCGCCCGTGCGCATTTCAGAAATTTTGCCCTGATGCAGCGCCATGCCACCGATCAGCTGCACGTCAAAGTGCCGCATGCCAAACACGCGCACACTGGCTTCACGAACCACAGCAAACGCCTCTGGCAACAGGTCGTCCAAGGTGGCGCCTTGGGCCAAGCGATCTTTGAATTCTTGGGTTTTTGCTTTCAAAGCCTCGTCAGACAGGGCTTTGATGCTTTCTTCTAGGGCGTTGATGCGTACAACAGTCTTGCGATAGGTTTTTAGCAGCCTGTCGTTGCGGCTGCCAAAAAGCTTCTTGAGTGTGTCTGTGATCATAATGTTGGCTGAATTGGCCTGCAGGGGCCTGCTACTCGACCCGCCACGTGGGGATGGCCGGTTCCAAAAACAGCCTAAGAGTTTAGCACGCTGCGCTTAGTCAAGCGGGACGGTGGTGTTATCCGAGAGTAAGCCGTTCAGCGCTGCCACGGTGGACGGGCCAGGGCGGGGCATGCCGTGCTTTTCCAGGAACTTCGTGGGGTCTTGAGGCACACCATCCACACGCACTTCAAAGTGCAAATGGGGACCCGTAGAACGCCCAGTGTTGCCCACCAACGCAATTTTTTGACCCAAACGTACGATGTCGCCGGTTTTTACCAGCAGCTTGGAGGCGTGGGCGTAACGCGTGGTGGTTTTGTTGTTGTGTTCAATTTCGATCATATTGCCGTAACCCGGGTGCCATTTGGCATCCACCACCACCCCGGCTGCGGCGGCCAAAATGGGGGTTCCTGTGGGCGCAATAAAGTCGATGCCCTCGTGCACTGAACGGCGACCGGTGAAGGGGTCGATCCGGGTGCCAAAATTGCTCACGGCAATGGTGTCAATCAGCGGGGACTCGTTGGGAATGCTCTGGAATTTGACCCGTGCAGTTTGTAGATCTGCGTCAATGATGCTAAACACATCCGCTTGACGCTCAATTCGGCTGGACACCTCTTTGATGGCGGCCTTCACTTCACGAAAATTCAAGGAACGTTCATCTTTTTGTTGAATACCGCCCTGCCCAAGTTGCTCGGCCACATTGATTTTGGAGTCCATGCCGTTGGACTTGAGCAAACGCACACTGACTGCATCCAGCCTCGCCAGTTGAGCGCGCATTTCAGCCAAGCGTATGGCCATGGCATCCAAGGGGCTGCCGGTTTCTGTTTGGGCGTGATGTTTGGCCAGCTGGCGGGTGTACACGATGTCTTGAATGACGGGAATATCTTCGCCATAATGCGCGGCCAACAGCAAGCCAGCCGACAGGGATGCACCAACCATGGCAACCATGAGCGCTGCACCGATTAAAAGATGGCGTGCCTTGATGCTGAACACGCTTGCGCGCGAAAAAGGACCGCGCATAATAATTAACTGCATGTGTTACCTCCTCAATCCGCAAAGCGAACCGAATAACCCGTTTTTAAACACGGGTCTTAGTGAGACCACTGAGTGAAACCCATACGATCTGCGTTATCTCCGTTGGCAAGCCTGATGCAAGAACCAAACTCAGGCCTGCTTATCGCCCAGGCCAGGGAATCAAAACGGCTTGAGCACCTTGTCCAAGGCTGGCCAGCGTTGCGTGGCGTATCGTTCAGCGTTGGACCCATCAAACAGGACAAACTAAAAATATTCGTGTCCACCCCAGCGGCACTCACCCGGCTAAGACAGAGCCTGCCCAGCCTGATAGAACACCTTCAGCGTTCGGGTGTGAATGTTAACCACATTCAATTACAAATACAAACAAACCCTCTGCCCACGGCGGCGAATGCTTTTAGAAAAAAACGGGCCGTGTTTACACCAGCAGCCAAAAAGGCATGGCTGGAACTTGAAGGCCGCCTGGAAGACTCCCCAGTGAAGGAAGCCACTCAGGCTTTAAATCGGCACCACAAGTTCAAGTAGTTTCTTAATTTATCTCAAAACTGCCCGATTTTGCGGCATTTAATATTATTTCACAATGACTGAATTAAGCCACCGCCCAATCTGCGCGAAATACTGTAGGTGTTTCCCTTACACTTTCAAAGGTCACCACCTCATAGGCGCTCTGGTCTTGAATCAGCGCCCGAATCAATTGATTGTTTAATCCGTGGCCGGAGCGGAACGCCTGATACTCGCCAATAATGGGATGCCCGATGACATACAGGTCGCCGATCGCATCCAACACCTTGTGTTTGACGAACTCATCGTCATATCGCAAGCCATCGGCGTTCAAAATGCGGTACTCGTCCATCACAATCGCGTTGTCGAGATTCCCACCCAGCGCCAAGCCCAAGTTGCGCAAGGTTTCCACATCTTGGGTAAAACCGAAGGTACGCGCCCTGGCAATGTCTTTGGTGAACGAGGTGGTTGAAAAGTCGATCTCAACCATCTGCCCTGTTTTGTCAATCGCTGGGTGCCCAAAGTCAATCTCGAACTTCAAGCGAAAGCCGTTGTAGGGCTTCAAGCTTGCGTACTTCAGCGTGCGACCATCGCCCTCGCGAACCTCCACCGCTTTTTTCACGCGGATGAACTTTTTCAAGGCCGACTGCTCCACCAACCCCGCTTGCTGAACAAGAAACACAAACGAAATGGCGCTTCCATCCATGATGGGCACTTCCACCGCATCCAGATCGATGTAGGCGTTGTCCACGCCCAAGCCACACAGGGCAGACATCAGATGCTCAATGGTGGAGACCTTCGCACCATCGCGCTCCAGGGTAGACGCCATTCGAGTATCGCCAATGGCCAGCGCATTCACGGGAAAATCAACCGGTTGCGGCAGGTCTACTCGCCGGAAAACAATGCCGGTGTCGGGCGGCGCAGGACGCAGGGTCATGGTGACCCGTTTGCCAGAATGCAAACCGATGCCCGTGGCACTCAAGACTTGTTTTAGGGTTCGTTGTTTCACGCCATGTTTCCTTGAACTGTAGCGAAAGTGTAACCACCCTCCTTAGTCAACCCAAGACATTTAATGGAGCGGAAGCTCGAATTACCCACAATTGGAGGTAAATGTGATGTATTTACACACGTTTTACCCCCAATTTGATCCATTTCCCTTCAAGCCAACTGCTGCAGCAACACTTCAGCAGAGCTGTGTTCAAAGGTTCCCGGGGGATCCAGATTGATGCTTTTTACCACACCGTCTTCCACCAGCATGGAATAGCGGTTGGAGCGAATCCCCAAACCACGTGCGCTCAAATCCAACTCCATGCCAATGGCTTTGGTGAACTCGGCCACGCCATCGGCCATCATGCGAACCTTGCCTCCGGCGCCCAGTTCTTTGCCCCAGGCGCCCATCACAAAAGCGTCGTTCACTGAAATGCACCAAATCTCGTCAATCCCTTTGGCCTTGAATTCATTCACTTTGTTGATGAAACCGGGCAGGTGCTTGGCTGAGCATGTCGGGGTGTAAGCCCCGGGTAGTGCCAGAATGGCCACCTTTTTACCGGCTGCTTCAGAAGCAGAGTCAAATTTGTTCGGGCCCAAGGCGCAGCCGCCGGTTTCTTCATGAAAGAACTCGTACAGGGTTGCGCTGGGCAGTTTTTCACCAACCTGAATGGTCATTTTAATCTCCGCTAAATCTTGGTTTACTTCAACACACAAGCGGCCTTGGGGGCGAGAGTAGCCCGCGGTCTTCGGCAAAACCGCATGCAGGCACCATCGCACCACCCAAGGTGCTGATAGGACTTGTGCCGTCCAGTCAAGGACAGCATACCGCTTGTGCTTTTTACTTCACAAGCGGGGTTTAATCGGCTTGACGGCGCAAAAATGCTGGAATATCAAACCGGTCCATGCCGCTGTCCTGCAAGGCCTGCACGCGAGATGCAGCGTTGTCCCGCGGATTGCGGAACACGGCTGGAATGGCATAGTCGGTCTCGCCTTGCTGCCCGCCAACTGCATCGAACGTGCCTGTGCGTGCTTGCTGCACGTACTGCTCGTTTTGCACCAAGGTGGGTTTTGCCGCCTTGCGCCCCAAGCCAGTGGCCACCACGGTTACGCGCAGGTCGTCGCCCATGGTTTCGTCGTAAGCCGTACCAAAAATCACGGTGGCGTCCTCGGCCGCGTATGCGCGGATGATGTTCATCACCTCTTTGGTCTCTTTCAACTTCAGGTTCTTGCTGGCAGTAATGTTCACCAACACGCCGCGTGCGCCAGACAGGTCCACACCTTCCAGCAAGGGAGAGGCGATGGCCTGCTCGGCGGCCTCACGGGCACGGTCTGGGCCGTTGGCCGTGGCTGTGCCCATCATGGCCTTGCCGACTTCCGACATGATGGTTTTCACGTCCTCAAAGTCAACGTTCACGTTGCCCTCAACATTGATGATTTCTGCAATGCCGGCGCAGGCGTTGTGCAGCACATCGTCGGCTGCAATAAAACAGTCTTCCTGAGTGGCATCGTCGCCCACCACGTCGAGCAACTTTTCGTTCAGAACCACAATGAGGGAGTTCACTTTGGCGGCCAGCTTTTCCAAGCCCTCTTCTGCGGCCTTGGAACGCTTGCTGCCCTCAAACTCAAAGGGCTTGGTGACCACAGCAACAGTCAAAATGCCCAACTCTTGGGCCACTTCGGCCACCACAGGCGCAGCGCCAGTGCCTGTGCCGCCACCCATGCCAGCGGTGATGAACACCATGTGTGCGCCGCGCAGGGCGTCGCGAATGCGGTCACGGTCTTCTTCAGCCGCTTGTCGGCCGGCTTCCGGTTTGGCACCAGCGCCCAAACCGGTTTTGCCAAGCTGAATCAAGACGTGCGCGTGGGTTTTGGCCAAAGCTTGTGCATCGGTGTTGGCACAAATGAACTCGACGTTTTGAACGCCTTGGGAAATCATGTGAGCCACGGCGTTGCCGCCCGCACCACCAACCCCAACCACTTTAATGACAGTCCCCTGGGTTTCTGTCTCGAGAATTTCAAATGACATGGTGTTTGCCTCCTATCTAGCAAAAATTAACGTCGCCGAAGTTAAAAACGTTGTTCAAAAATTACCCAAAAACCACTCTTTCATTTTTTGCAAAGTTTGCTTGAACCCTGCGCCTTGAGAGGCAACGCGACGCCCCCTCAACTGCTGTGCTCGCGCTTCATTCAACAGGCCCATGGCCGTGGCAAACCTGGGGGTTCGCACCATGTCAGCCAGGCCGCCCTCGTAGTCGGGGACACCGATACGCACGGGCTTCATAAAAATATCTTCACCAAGCTCCGCAATGCCTGGCATCAAACTGGTACCACCGGTCAACACCACCCCTGAGGACAGCAGTTCTTCGTAGCCCGATTCGCGCAACACTTGCTGCACCATGAGGAATAACTCCTCCACCCGTGGTTCGATGACAGCCGCCAGCGCTTGCTTGGACAGCGTTCTTGGATCACGCTCACCAATGCCCGGCACATCAATTTTTGCGTGCGGATCAGCCAACACTTGTTTGGCCACACCGTGACGCAATTTGATTTCTTCGGCATCTGGCGTTGGGGTTCGCAACGCCATGGCGATGTCATTGGTGATTTGGTCGCCCGCAATCGGGATCACAGCCGTGTGACGGATGGCCCCACCAGTGAACACGGCAATGTCAGTGGTGCCGCCGCCAATGTCGATCAAGGCAACGCCCAACTCTTTTTCATCTTCGGTGAGTACAGCCATGCTGGAGGCCAGCGGTTGCAACATCAAGTCTTGCACCTCCAAGCCACAGCGGCGAACGCATTTGACAATGTTCTGAGCCGCCGACACGGCACCGGTCACAATGTGCACCCGGGTCTCCAGTCGTACGCCGCTCATGCCCAAAGGTTCGCGAACGTCCTCTTGGCCATCCACAATAAACTCTTGGGGCAGCACATGAAGAATCTGCTGGTCGGTGGGAATATTCACTGCCTTGGCGGTTTCAATCACGCGGGCCACATCGGCCTGGGTCACTTCGCGTTCTTTGATGGCCACCATGCCCGACGAGTTAAAACTTCGAATGTGGCTGCCGGCGATACCGGTCAACACCGTTTTGATTTTGCAATCGGCCATCAACTCGGCCTCTTCAAGAGCGGCCTGGATGGACTGCACGGTGGCCTCGATGTTGACCACCACGCCTTTTTTCAGACCGCGCGACTCGTGTTGCGCCACGCCGATGACTTCATAACGACCGTCGGAAAGAAGTTCTGCGACCATGGCAACCACCTTGGCGGTGCCGATGTCCAGACCGACGATTAAATCTTTTGGCTCTTTGTTCATGGTGCCCAATTTTGTTTCTGCTCTCAGTTCAATTTCACGCCACCGCTGCTGCCCGTTTTAACCGCAGCGATTCGTTCGCCCTTTACTGCAACACCCCTTGGATATCGAAGATCCAGACCTTCAACCGACGACATCAACTGGCTTTGTATTTTTGGATAGACCGCCAGAAGTCTGTCCAATTTCTGTTCGATGCTGAGGTTCTCTTGTTCACGGCCCAACTCAATTCGCAAGCCTTTGTCAGTTTGAACGCTCCACGCATAGCGATCTGACAACTCCACCCGCGTGGGCCACATGGAAAGCCCGTCAAGCCGTTCAATGAGGCGGATGTACATCTTTGAAACCAGCAACTCGCTACCCGCTGGGCCGTTAAGTACAGCCAATTCCTGTTCGTCAGCCACCTCAGCCAGGTTGGCTGAAAACACTTCGCCATAGGTGTTGACCAGGCGCGTTTCACCCCACAGGGCCAAGGGGGTGTGCCCCTGGATTTCAACCCGCAAGCCGTTGGGCCAGGTGCGCTGAACAACAGCCTTGCGTACCCACGGCTGCGCCTCTACCAATTGACGTACTTGCTGCAAGTTGGCTGAGAAGAAAGAGCCTTCAATTTTTGGCAACACATTGGCTTTAAAACCGACCAAATTCACCCGTTCTACGTCGCCGGTCAGTTCCAGGCGTTTTAGGTCGAACATGGGGCGATTGATTGCCCACTGAACTGCGGCAT